>JAHEEG010000084.1 GCA_024640825.1 Gammaproteobacteria bacterium | reverse complement strand
ATGGCTTCCGGCGAGAGCCGTTGGATAACCGGACCGGAGGCCCGGGCGGACGTGCAGTACTGGCGCGCCCGCAGCTGCGCGATCATTACCGGCAGTGGAACCGTGCTGACGGACGATCCGCAGCTCACGGTGCGTGACCGGAAATTCGCCGTGCAGGGAGACATTCGCCAGCCGCTGCGGGTGGTAACCGATACCGGTCTGCGCATACCGGCAGACGCCGCCCTGCTGAAGTCTGGTGGCCCGGTGCTGCTGGCCCACGGCGCTGGGATCAAGCCAGCCGTTGCGGGGGTGGAACACATGGCTTTCGGCGCGGGCCCGGTAGACCTGAACGGGCTGCTCGGTGAGCTTGCCGCTCGTGGCTGCAATGAGGTGCTGGTGGAGGCGGGGCCGACACTGGTTGGCGCGTTCCTCGCCGAAGGGCTGTGGGACGAGCTTTTGCTCTATGTTGCGCCGAAGCTGTTGGGCAGTGACGCGCGTCCTTTGGCTCAGCTGCCGCTGATCGCGATGGAGGCGGCCGTTGGCGCTACAATACGCGATTTCGTGCAGGTCGGTGACGACCTTCGACTGCGCCTGCTTCCACAATCTTAGAGATCGTTGATGAGCCATACTTTTGCCGCGCCTTTCGGGATGCGAGACCAGCCGCTATGACGGCGTCCAACGTCTGGGATCGTCGTCGTGCGCGTCGCGCGCTGGTGCAGGCCGTTTATCAGTGGCAGATAACGTCGGCAGATGCGTTTACCGTCGAGAAGGAATTCCTCGACAGCGGGTCGCTGAAGAAGGTCGATACGGTTTTCTTCAAGGCGCTGCTGCGGGGTGTCACCTTGGGCAGTGACGAGCTTGACACCTTGCTCGCACCGCTGCTCGACCGCAGCGTCGACGATCTCGACAAAGTGGAACTCGCGATGCTGCGCCTTGGTGCCTACGAGCTCAAGCACAGGATCGACGTGCCATTTCGGGTGGTCATCGATGAGTACGTGGAGCTGGCTCGGGTTTTCGGTGCCGAAGGAAGCTTCAAGTATATTAACGGGGTTCTGGACAGGCTGGCGGTCGAGCTGCGACCGCTGGAACGAGCCGGCACGTGAATGAGTTCCTGCTCATTGACCAGATCGTGGCGGCGCTGGGTGAAGTTGCCTCAGGTGCCTGTGTGCGCATTGGCCCGGGCGATGACGCTGCGGTCAGCATCACGCCGCCGGGAATGGAACTGGTGTCTTCCATCGACGCGCTCGTTGCGGACGTGCATTTTCCAGCGGAGGCCGGGCCAGCGCTCATTGGCTATCGCGCCATTATGGTCAGCGCCTCGGATCTGGCGGCCATGGGCGCCGCCGGAGGTTTCATTCTGGTAGCGCTCAACCTGCCCGAGGGGAATCCGGACTGGGCAGCGGAGCTCGCTCGGGGTATGGCGGAAGCCGCCGCGGAGCTGGGGCTCTCGGTCGTGGGGGGTAACATTGCTGCCGGACCGCTGGCTATTACCGTGAGCGTGCATGGCTTCGCGCCCGCAGGGCAGGCGCTGACCCGCGCCGGTGCCCGTATCGGCGATGACGTCTTCGTCACAGGCCGTCTTGGTGGCGCGGCGGCAGCGGTGGCGCGCGGCGACCTGGCCAGCTGTCAATTGCCGGGCGATCTGGACCTGCTTTCCCGTCACTATTTTCATCCCCGGGCGCGTATCCGCGAGGGCGTGCAGCTGCTGGGCCTCGCCAGCAGCGCCATCGATCTTTCCGACGGGCTGTTGCAGGACCTGTCGCACATCGGCGAGCGCAGCGGGGTGGGCTTCGACCTCGAATCGCCAAGCATACCTGTGGAAACCGGCGCCACTCTGGCGCAGGCGCTTTCTGGCGGTGATGACTATGAGCTCTGTTTCACGATGGCGACGGCCCCTCCGTCGCTGGACGTTGCTGTGCATCGTGTCGGGCAGGTGGTGTCGAAGCCGGGCATCCGCTTGGATGGTAAGCCGGTCACCCCGTCTGGCTATCAGCACTTCGCGTCATGAAACCGACGCGAGACAACGGGGCGACAAGGCTGACCATCGACTGCTGGAAAGATCCCGAAGTCCTGCTGGTAACCGGTTTCGGCAGTGGCTTTGCCCCCCGCGCGCCGGGCACCTGGGGCAGTCTGATTGCACTGCTCATCTGGTGGCTATGGCTGGCGGGCCTGCCCTGGCCGGGACAGCTGGCGGTGATAGTCATCACGTTGCTGGTTGGCACGTGGCTCGTTGGACGGGTCGGTCGGCGCTATGGGGTCGATGATGATCCGGGCATCGTGGTGGACGAATTCGTTGGCCTATGGCTCGCGCTGCTGGCTGCGCCTCACGCGGTGCTGCCGGCCCTGCTTGGCTTTGCGCTGTTCCGTCTGTTCGACATCTGGAAACCTGGACCGGTGCGGTTCGCCGAGCGCAAGACACCGGGGGCCTTGGGGGTGATGCTGGACGATGTGGTTGCCGGAGGTCTCGCCGCTGGCGTGCTTCAGGTCTCGTTGCGGCTGATCGATTAGCTGATCCATCCACGCAGAGATTAGACTGACAGCCAACAGGTTCAGGAATCGAGCGTGAATCGGTCATGTGCTTAAGGTGGCTTTCGTTAGGACTGCTTCTGGCTGCCAACGCCTGGTCGTTGGCACCGGTAGAGGTGCTGGCGCTGTTTAAAGACCGAGCCATGATCCGCGCGGCAGGTCAGCAGCAGATGCTGAAGGTGGGTGAGACCTCTCGTGGTGGCGTGACGCTGCTGGCAGCGGATGCCCAGGGCGCCCGGGTGCGCTATCAGGGCGAGGAATACACGCTTGCGCTGTCCAGTCAGGTCTCCAGCGCCTTCAAACCGGTGGATCGTCAGCGGGTTGATATATCGCCTGACAATCTTGGGCAGTATCGCATTCGTGGCGCAATCAATAGCTTATTCGTCAACTTTCTCGTAGATACCGGCGCATCCATGGTTGCTATGAGCAGCAGCCACGCTCGCTCGCTGGGCCTGGACTGTGCCAGCAGAGGCCAGCCGGGTACCGTTCAGACTGCCCAGGGGACTGTCAGCTCCTGTTTCATGAATCTCAACCAGGTCACCGTAGGCGGCATCACCGCGCACAACGTCCAGGCTGCGGTGATCGACGGCAACTATCCCGTCGACATCCTGCTCGGTATGTCCTTCCTGCGACAGGTGGCCATGGAAGAACGGGCCGGGGTGCTTACCCTTACCGCGAAGTTCTGAGCGAAGACGGCTGGAGTCACGCGCGGCTGAGTCCCGTTATTCCTTAGAACTCTCGATTGATGCTGCGGTCCGATAGTTCGATCAACAGCGCATCCTGCAGATTGGCCCGGCTCAGAAAGGCCCTGGCTTCCTCCAGAAGCGACGCGGCGAGCGCTCGCGAATCCTCTATTCCCAGCAGCTTCACGTAGGTACTTTTCTCTGCGATGGCATCGGAGCCTGCCGGTTTGCCGAGAGTTGCCGTGCTCCCCGTTACGTCCAGGATGTCGTCCATTACCTGGAACGCCAGGCCCAGTCGGCCGGCGAATTCGCTGAGCAGGACGAAGCGCTCGTCTGGTATATCTGGTCTACCGACCAGCGCACCAATCTGTACCGCGACGCGGATCAGCGCCCCTGTTTTTGCGGTATGCAATGCCTCCAAGTGTTCCAGGGGCAGAGACTGCTGTTCCGCTGCCAGGTCCAGATGCTGACCGCCTACCATGCCCTGCCAGCCGGCAGCCTCGCTCAGTAGAGCAACCGCCTGCAGCCGGGTCTGCGGAGGTACGTTGGCCGCTTCTGCCAGCGTTCTAAAGGCCAGTGCCTGCAGTGCGTCCCCGGCCAGAATGGCATTGCCCTCGCCGAACTGGATGTGATTGCTGGGCAGACCGTGGCGCAGCGGATCGTTGTCCATGGCCGGCAGATCGTCGTGAATCAATGAGTAGGCGTGTATGAACTCTACGGCGCAGGCGGGTGCCAGGGCGTCTTCCATTGCGCCGCCCACGGCGATGCAGCTGGCGCACGTCAGCATCGGCCGCAGCCGTTTGCCTCCCGACAGGGTGGCGTAGCGCATGGCGTCAACCAGTGGCTGAGCGATAGACGACTGGTGGGGCAGGTGGTGATTCAGGGCGTCCTCTATGGTGGCTTTGAGGGTCCTGAGATCAGTCGTCATCGAACTCCTCGAGGTCCAGGGCCTCAAGCTGGTTGTTTTCGGTAAGCTTTTTTACTTTAAGCTCGGCAGATCGCAATGCGGTCTGACAGTGACGGGTTAGCTTCACCCCCCGCTCGAACGCGGATAGCGACGCTTCCAGGCTCATATCGCCGGCTTCCATGCGTACGACCAGATCTTCCAGCTCTTCCAGCGCGGTCTCAAAATCCAGGCTGTCTTCCGGTCCCTGGGCTGCTTCGATCGCCCCTGCTTCGTCGCGGTCTGCGACACTCTTGGATGTTTTTCTCGCCATTCACGCAAATTACCCCCGGCCAGCAGGCGGCGCAAGCCAATCCCAGGGCGCCAACCCGCCCAGGTCCGATTTAGCGTCTAGATACCCTGATGTAGGACCAGATAAGTAGAGGAGGCGATCGATCTGAAGACCCGGATCGGACTGGTGGGTACGTTGTTGGTGGTGCCGATGAGGTTCAGGCCTGCGAATCCGTTCGCGAAGCGCTCATAGAGCGTTTTGAGCGTAGTCCGAGCGAAGTTTTCTGGACGGCTGGCTTTATTGCAGCAGCGGCTCCTGCGCGGCGGCGGTCCGAGTCAGCCCGTCCTGCGGGTTTGTCCGCTCGTCAGGTGCCAGGCGCCGCTTTCGGGGTCGCAGGCGACCACGCCTTGGCTTTCCAGGCTGGAAAACTCGTAGCGCACTTCCCAGGCCCCGAGTGGCTGACCTTTTTCCCGCAGCAGCGACGCCACGTTCCCGGGACGTATCTCGCTCACGCCGTCTGCGATCAGCTGCTCGAACGTGTCGAGAACCAGCCGGGTGCGTTTCTGTAGTGTTTTCAAGTTTCTCTCGTTCCTGAGCGGGACGCACGTTCCTGAAAGCTGCGCGTGCGCGCGTTTTGTACCAGAATCCAGCTACTCTCGCCAGGGCTTACCGGCTTCGAATGCCGCCAGATGCTCGTTGAGCTCGGCGGTCAGGTCGGGGTCCTGCCCTGCTACCAGATCGATGGCTTCCCGCTGAATTGCCAGGGCTTTTTCGAAGTTGCCCGTGTCTGCGTAAGCGGCAGCCAGCGTATCCAGATAAACCGGGGTGCGACTGCTTTTCGCAGCCCGTTCCGCCAGTTCCACCGCTCGGCTGCCGTCGCGCACTTCGTCAAATCGGCTGGTGGCCAGCAGCCACGCGTAGTCATTCAAGGCTTTAGGATTGCCGCTGGCTGCCGCTCGCGCCAGCCAGCTGATTGCCTCTCGGCGGCTCTGCAGATCGACACCTTGCAGCTTCAGGTAGGCCAGCCGCAGCTGGGCGTCCGTGGAGCCTGCCTCTGCCGCTCTTTGATACCACTGCAGTGCAAATTGCGGGTCGGCGGCTACGCCGGTTCCTGACTCATATAGGTAAGCCAGCCCCAGATAGCCGCCTGCATGGCCCCCGTCCGCCGCCGCGGTAAAGAGCTCCCGGGCTTTTTCGATATCCTGAGGCATATCTTCGCCGGTCAGATAAAGATGTGCGAGCTTTGTTTGCGCCAACCCGCTGCCCGCCTCGGCGGCGCGCTCGAAGTAGCTTCGGGCGGGCTCGTCGGCAGATTCGAGCTCGCCGGCCTCGATCATGAAACCGATGTGACTCAGCGCCTCGGCATCGCCGGCTTCCCAGGCGCGCTCATACCATTGCCTGGCAGTCCCGGGGTCGGGCGGGTCAGCGAGGGGAGCCCTGTAGCTCAGACCCAGTTGGCGCATGGCCGTTGTAGACCCGTCGGCTGCCGCCTGTTCCAGCCAGCCACGGGCCTCCAGCGTATTCTGCTCAGCACCGGACCCCGTTAAGTAGGCGAAGCCCAGCCGCAAGCTGGCCGGCGCGTATCCGGCATCGGCTGCCTTGCGGAACAGCTCGACGGCCAGCGATTGATCCATTGCGATGCCCAGCCCCTCAAAGTACAGGTGGCCCAGGGAGGACAGCACGACGGGGTTGTCCGGCAGGAATTCCAGCGCCCGGTAGTAATCTTTGCGCGCCGAAACGTACAAGCCCTGGCTGAAAAAGCTGTAGCCGCGTAGATAATAGGCGCGGGAGCGTTCACCGGCATTCAGCCGGTAGTCGATCAGGGCCGGTTCAAGGTAGGTTCTTGCCAGGGTGTGCTGATCGGTCTCGATGAGCGCCACCGCGCGGTCGATATAGGCCTTCGCGTCCAGAGCGGCCGACGAAGGGCTGGCCAACAGGCCCATGATTCCCAGAATTATGGCGCTAAGCTGTCGTTGCATGAAGATGGCGTCGGGAACTTATCGGCTAAGGAGCAGTCAGTTTAATATGTGCAATGTGACAGCGCAGCAGCGGTTAGAGTTAGGCTCTGAAGTTGCAAAGGCTGTCGCAAAGCGTCCTTGAGGACGTGGTACAGTGGTTTCAACCAGCGCTCATGGGAATTAAGGTTTCATGAGCAACGTTAAAGGGGGCGACTTGGCTTCGACGTGGGTAGCGAAGCCCCAGGTGCATGCCGAGAGGGTAGTGACTCTCGTAAAACAATCGCTGTAACTTTTATAGTTGCCAACGACGAAAACTACGCACTAGCGGCCTAAAACCCCGCTTACACCGACGATTCCTGCCTGTGGGATGAAATTGGTGGCAAGGCTCACAGGATCGCGTGGACGTCTCGCCCGGGGCTGAAGCGTTAAAATCAATCGGGATCGCTGAAAACACCCTGACCGTCGGGTCGTTGGACGCTAAATTAATAGACGGAATCTAAGCATGTAGAGCCAAAGGTAGAGCGCCAACGGACGCGGGTTCAACTCCCGCCGCCTCCACCAACAAACTAAAACGGGCCCGATGGGCCCGTTTTAGTTTGTCCGCGAAGCGTCGGTGAGGACGCATTCGGCACGGTGAAGCAGGTGCTCCGTGGTGGGCGCTCTGCTTTCCCATAAGGCGAGCGCTACGTTTTCCACGAACGCACGCCGCTGTCGCTGCTTGTGCACATCCCGAGGAAATTCTTCATTGAGCTGTTGGCACGCCTCAGTGCGAACATGGCCTGGAATTTCTCTGCAATCATCAATAGTGTTCCGCGCTCAAGAGTGGGGCGCACTCCATTGTTCGGGCGTCGGCGGCCCGTCTTACATGACCGCGATAATGCCAGCAGCGAGCGCGCCGGTAATCAACATCGCACCCACAAAACGCAACGAACCGCGAGATACGACCAAGACGATTCCCGCCTTTACCAAAGTGTTTGCAACGGCGGCCAGTACGATTGCCGAGGCGGCGCTGGAACCCTCAATCGACCCTTCGACTGCCCCGCGGGCGACCGAGAGGCTGATCGCGTCAACGTCGGTCGCACCAGAAAGAACGGCCAACGCGTAGAGACCAGGGTCGCCAAGGACGTCTCGTACGACCGGCAGCAGAATGAACAAAAGCGTCAGCGCCGCTGCGAAGATTAACGCGGTGCCGATCGATAGCGGGTTCTTTAACGCCAGTTCCGGGCCCTGGAAGCGCCTTCTATTGTTGTAAAGCTGCCACGCAGTCGCGGATATGGGAAGCAGGGTCAGCGCGAGCAGCGGCCAGATGATCTGACTGATCAGGCTGGGAGCTACAATGCCGACAATGATCAAGAGGCGCGGACCCATGACAGCGCAGGCGAGTGCAATGCCAGCGCCGAGTTCAGCGCGCACTCCGGCACTGTCGTGGGCAAGGCGTGCGAAGCTCAGCGCGACGGCCGTCGACGAAGTAAGCCCACCTAACGCAGCGGTAAATAGCAAGCCGATTCGCGGGCCAAGAATCTGGACACCAAAGTAGCCAATGTACGAGATCACCGAAACCAGCAACGCCAGCAGGCCAATGGTCCGCGGATTGAATCCTTCCAGGCCAAATACCTCACGCCCCGGAAGCATAGGCAGGATCAATATCGCGAGCACCAGGAGTTGCAGAGTGGCTAGTAGCTCACCGCGATCCAGTCGCCGCACCACTCCATGAATCTCGGTTTTGAGTCCCAATATCAACGCCACGGCGACCGCGATACCCGCCGCCGCGGTCCAATAACCCGTTCCCGCTGCCGACCCCAATCCGAAGGTCACCAGCAGGGCAAACTCCGAGGTGAGACCAGCGTCTCCACCGCGCCACACAGTGATGCCGTATGAAAGTGCCGTTAACAGCGTAACGGCAACAAAAGCAGGAACAATGGCATTGATTCCGTGAGAAACCTGCAGCCATCCGGCGAGCCCTCCAAGCAGGCCGACCAACGTATAGGTCCGGATTCCGGATTCGGCCTCGACACCCTCATTGAGCGCCTTCCAACCTCGTTCAAGCCCGATGGCCAGGCCCAATCCCGCTCCAACGGCGATGCCGATCAATGCTTCGTATTCTGCTCCGAGCATCGCCACGGCTAAAGCTTGCCGCTGGCGTGAGCAGGATCGAGAGCACCGCTGGATTGCACGATCTTGGCGATGGCCACCCCACAGGTGGAGGGACCATGGTCATAAATGGTTTTGTTGAGCTTCACCGCCTCGCGCTCAACATGGGCAACGACTTCCTCCTCCGGCCCATGAGAATCTCTCCAGCTGCAACCTGCGAATCCGCAATGTGTAGATCGGCCGATGCAGAGTGACCCAGGGCGCTGGCGATTTCGAGAATCTCATTATTCGATGTTAACGCCGACGAACTTGTAGTGGACGCGCCTGCAGCGCAATTTGTCCTCAATCCTCTGCCGACCTTTAAATTCGAACCACAATCGGGTCGGGTATCTATGGGGCCATTTCTATCGCAGAGCATTTTAAATCATTGAGCTATATGACGATATGATTCCCGTTTTCGACACTGAAGGGTTGTGCTCAGTGGTCCATCCCCCTCATACGTGATCTCCAGTAAGGCTGACTGTATCGACGCGTACTGCAAGTTGGATTGCATGCTCAAATGCCCACCTATAGACGACACGTTGGAACCGTCACGAACTGATTGTAGAAAATTCAACGTGGCATTGTCGCTTTCAGCCTTGGTTTGCTGCACGGCTTCGGTTTTGCCGGCGCGCTGGCCGAGGTAGGTCTGCCGCAGACGGTGATTCCCCTTGCGCTGCTGACGTTCAATATCGGGGCAGAGTTCGGGCAGCTCACTTTTGCTGCAGCGATCCTGTTGCCGGCGGCCTTTATGGGACGGTTCGTCCGAGTAAGAAATGATTGGTTTTCGACTGCGCCGCCCGGTTCTGGATGAACAAGGCGGCAGCCAAAAGTAAGGAGGAATCAGCTATGCGGCTAACCATCATGACTTGCATTGTTTCACTGGTCTTGATTGGCTGCGGGCGCGATTAGTTGGAATTCGTGGCCTCTACCGAATCAGAACCAGTGACAGAGACAACGCCGGCAGCATGTGCCTCGAAGCCATACCGCAGCGTTGGGATTTGCAGTACCTGCGCATAGCAAACCGCAGGATGCGACGGGTCGAAGTCTGGATCGGTCCGCGTGACGCTTGGTTCCGTTTCGCCAATGGAATTTGAACGCAGCTAACGTCGGGTTCAGCGGCGGCGCGTAAGCGCGCTCCGCTGCAACCGATTGTTAGCAGGTATTGCTGCTTTGTCTTAAAAAGTACGCCTCTCGAGGCATTGCGAACCCCCATCTTCTCTATATCGAAGGTATAAGGGTGATTTCCTGCAACCCTCTGGCGCAACCAACACGCGGAAAGCTATTGAACTCGCTTGAACATTGGCGTCTTGCCCCAGTCCGACAATAGCGGGACTTTGAAACCATCCTGCACTTTGTGCTCGGCCTCATAGTCGTTGGGAGCATTTGTCTGAGTACGTTCAATGATCCAGATGTAGGGCGTCGGGGACGGGATGTACGAGACGTCTTCAGGCAGCTCGCCCTTCCAGCCCGGGCCAGCGACGGCAAAGTGCGCGGCCTGGGTGCCGGAGGTGCGCTTGCCCGGTACGGCGGCTACGTCGGTCCACATATCGATCATGGGCAGCGTGTAGTAGCAGCCCTACGCTTCCGGCGCCGAAACGATCACTGGCTCCTTGCTCAGATCGAGCCAGGCAATCGAGCAAAGCGGATCGATATTAGGTCGGACGACCTCCCGGAAATCTCCGGCCGGAAACGTTGCATGTGCGTGCAGTGGTTCATGGGCCCGAACCCGTCCCGCGCAACCGTCTCCGAGTTGATTGTGATGCGGCGCGTGATGTCCATCAGAACGAGAGGGTAGGTATAGGCGTGGGCTTCGCTCGCGATCCACCGGGCCTCATCAGGCGAGACATCTACAGGTTCGGCGTGGACCACAGCGAGCGGCGACACCAGGATCAATGCCAGCGCAGCACTGAACGTTTTCATAATAGTTTTCATGTTCTTCTCTTCATCGTGAGCGTAAGACAAAAAGTCTGGCTGTGTTTAACCGAATTGCTGCTTGTCGACGCGATTGCTGCCTTGTACCTGGAAACCAGCTAGCGCTTTAAGCTGCGGGTGCGGAAACCGCTCAGCGCCTCCGACGATTATTTGAGAAGCGGAATCATTAAACGTTCAACATTGCTAAGCATGATAAATGGCTTCTGAGGATAGGAAACTCAACGGGGCTTCTTTGGCGCCCGGGGAACAAAGTTTTTTCCCCTACGTTGTTACGCGGCCTACGCGAAACCCGGCGGCAGCATAAACCCGCCTTGCCTGTTTTTCGTCGACGCACAGAATCGTGCGCGACAATGTTGGTGATCGTTTTGTCTTGCTTTTCGATTCGATCGATGTACTGCTCGGTGAGCTCCAGCGTACAGACTTCCCCATTCCTTGCAAATGCTGTGAGTTCCGTAGCAGAGAAGCAGGCGTGCCAGTTCCGGGTCTCCTCTATAAGGTAGACGCCAAATAGATCGTTCAGCCGTCAGGCAATAATTCTGACTGGCATCCTGGCGTAGCCATTGACGAAGTTCGACTCCACGCGCTCAACCGCACCGGTAATCTCGATGCGCTGCCAGCGAGCCAGAATTTCCTGCCAGAGGATGCGCATCTGCAGCTCTGCCAGGCGCATGCCAAGACACCGATGCAGACCAAAGCCAAACGAGATGGTGCTACGAGCATTGTCACGCGTGATATCAAACGCGTCCGCATTCTCAAATACTGATTCGTCGCGATTGCCGGAGTAGTACCACATGATAACCTTGTCGCCTCTCTTCACGGGCTGACTGCCAATGTTGGTGTTCTCCGTGACGGTGCGTCGCATATGGGACAAAGGCGTTTGCCAGCGGACCACCTCTGACACCATGTTGTCGATCAACTCCGGCCTGGCGTGCAACAGCTCCAGCTGATCAGGATACTGATTAAAGGCGTTGACGCTGCCACTCATCGTGTTCCGCGTGGTGTCGTTACCGCCGACGATCAGCAACATCAGGTTGCCGAGAAACTGCGAATCGGGCTGATCCGCGGTGACCGCATCCTGTGCCAGCATCGTTACCAGATCCAGGTTAGCAGGGCCATTCTTGCGCGCCTGCTTCAGCCGTTTGAAGTATTCCAGGCATTCCATCAGCTCGGCGATTCGTTGCTCCTGACTCTCCACGATCGGCGAGCCTGCTTCGGCAGTCGTAACATCGGACCAGCGCGTGAGCTTTCGACGATCCTCGAACGGGAAGTCAAACAACGTGGCCAGCATCATCGTGGTCAGCTCGATTGAAACTTTGTCCACCCAATCGAACTCTTCCCCAACCGGCAGTGAATCCAGCAGCGTCTGTGTGCGCTGTCGGATCAGACCATCGAAGTTCGCCAGGCTTGCAGGCGCAGCGATCCTGCTGACCGCTTTACGTTGCGGCCCGTGCTCAGGAGGGTCCATGGTAATAAAGCTCTGGACAAAAAAATCGCTGTTAACATCGCCAACAATTTCGTCGTCAATCATGATGCCACCGAAGTGCGCATCCGATGAAAATTGCTCATGGTTCTTGTCCACTGCCATGATGTCTTTGTAGCGTGTCACTGACCAGAACGGTCCATAGGCACTCTGCTTGCAATAGTGCACCGGCTGCTCGGCACGCATCTGCTTGAAGTAAGGCAGAATTCGTTCTTCGCTGAACAGCTTCGGGTCGGCGGGATTCAGATCCGCCAGAGAAGTATCATCGGACAGTTGGACTGACTCACTCATATCCCATTCCCCTTGCGAGTATTTATCATCCAGCAGAAGACTAGCACCTTCAGACCCAATTAACTGCATAGATGCGAGGATCGGCGAATGGAACTAAACCGGGTCTTCTACACCCCGTCCCGGGACAGCCTGAGCAGGTAGCCCTGAAACGGGTTCAGCACAAAGCGGGGAAGCGACGTCGCGTGATGCTGCGGTTCATCCCAGAGGGTGGGCAGATGCCGCTCGATGATCAGTCAGCAGACGCTAGCCAAGCTCGATCCGCTAGTGTCGTTTGCCTTCGCGCCCCAGTACTATTCCTATCAGTTCCTAACAGCTGTCCGGGTCGTATGCGCGCTTTTCGGATTGCCACTGAACCTGAAAACTTAACGCGAGAACCAAAATGAACAGGCCGCAAATGCCTACGCCCGTTGATGCGAGGAAAGCGTCTCTTCTGAGAGGCCTGCGGCTACTGGTGCCGCGGATGTTCTTGAGCTCGCTGATGATCGCGAGTCCCATATCGGTTGCTGCCGCTGAGCGCGCGGAACGAACTACCGATCTGACATCTGCTGACGTGGCGGTGGAAACTGCAGGCGGAAACGAGTTCGCGACGGCAGATGAGCCGATTGACGCGATGCTGGATGGCTCTGAAATCAGTGAGCAGGACGAGATTGACAGCACGCTTAGCACCCTACGGTCGCTGACGTCCCTGAGAAATGACCTGAAGGCCGACATTGAGATGCTCAACCGGCGCATGGTGGAGGCGCAGACGGCGGTTGAGAAGCAGGATCTATTGGCTCAGCTGGAGAAGCTCGACGTCGACCTGAAGACGACGACCCAGAATCTGCAGCAGCTGGCGGCCGGGGCTGACATCAGGGAGCTCCGTTCTACAGAAGAGCCTGCTTTCGATTTCCAGCAGGAGCTTTTCTCTCTGCTGGAGCCGGCAATGAAAGAAATGAAGGATATGACCAGTCACGTGCGGCAGAAGGCTGAGCAGAAAGACCGGATAGCCTACTATTCGGAAAAACTGCCCACCACCGAACGCGCCGTCTCCAACATTCAGCGATTGCTGGAGCATACCGATGATCCTACGCTTCAGGACACGCTTCGCACCATGCTCGGCGCGTGGCAGAAGCAGCTGACCTTCCTGCAGAGTGAAGTCCAGTCGGCGACGCTGCAGCTGAGAAAACTCGAGAGCTCCGAGGTTTCGCTTACCGAAGCGTCGCAGAGCTACCTCAAATCATTCTTTCAGAAACGCGGACTCTACCTCGGCCAGGCTGTGTTGGTGGTGCTGGTCATTCTGCTGATCTCAAGGCTGTCATATCGAGCAATGGAGCGCCTCATTCCTGGATACCGGAACGAGCGGCGTCCGTTTGGCATCCGTCTTGTTGATCTTTCACATCGCGTCGTCACTGCGTTGCTCATGATCGTAGGGCCGATGGTCGTATTCTATCTGGCAGAGGACTGGCTGCTGTTCAGCCTGGGTATTCTGTTGCTGCTGGGTATCGCCTTGACGGTTCGGCACGCGCTGCCCCGATACTGGCAGCAGGTGCAGCTGTTCCTCAACGTCGGCACCGTCCGTGAAGGCGAGCGGCTGGAAATGGCCGGGCTTCCCTGGCTGGTACAGAAGATAAACTTCTACACCATGCTTGAAAATCCTGCTGCTGAGTTGAGCAAGCGGGTCAAAATAGACGATCTTGTCGACATGCGATCTCGTCCCGTAAAGAGGAACGAGCCCTGGTTCCCGTGCAGACCAGGAGATTGGGTGCTGCTCGAAGACGGTAGTCGCGGCAAGATAATCGGTCTGTCAGAGGAGCTGATCCAACTGGTGGAGCGGGGCGGGGCGCATCGAACCTATACGACCCCTGAATTTCTCGATCGAGCACCAGTCAACCTCAGCACGAATTTCCGCATCAAGGAATCCATCGGCATTACTTACAGCCTGCAGGTGGCAAGCGTCTCGACAATACCAGAAGAACTGCGCGCCCACGTTGCGAAACGCATCGAGGAAGAAGGCTACGGCGGGCAGCTATTGAATTTGCGGGTGGAGTTCGAAAAGGCGAACACTTCGTCTCTGGATCTCGTGGTGATCGCAGATTTCAGCGGCGAGCTGGCGGAAATCTACAATCGCTTGCGTCGTTCTATACAAAGATGGTGCGTGGAAGCCTGCACTGAGAACAGTTGGGAAATACCTTTCACGCAGGTCACTCTGCACGAAGCCGGCTAAGCGTCGTTGAGCGCTATGGGTCAGGCCGAACCCGTCCGGCAATCTGGATGTCGATGCCTGCCATGCCGGCCTTCGCCTCGTGGAAGCTCGAGCGGCGCGTTTACTCCAGAGGTGCGGCCGGCTTTCGTTCGTGCAGCTTTCGTTCGTGCAGAAAGGGGGTGAGCCCGTGGATCTCCCGCAACAGAGTTTTCCCGGCGACGTCCTCAATGCTTGTACCCCTCAAGAATATGGAGATGTGAATACAGACATCTTTATCTGTGGTGTTGGCCATGGTCGGGGCAGCGGGTAGGCGACTGCCGTCAATGTCGCGGGCCATGCTGGTGCGCGGGCGTTCCGTTAGCCTCCAATTGGTGCGCGCGTGTGCGCCAGGCCGGTGCCGCTGCGATGCCCTGGCCGCGAACTGCATCCAGTTCCCGCATTTCCCGGAAGATGGCGCGGAAATTGCAATCTACCAATGGCAAAGAGACGAATTGCAAGCCACGAGTTCCGGTCATTCCGGAACCCAAGCTGGCTGGCAACCCGCAGCCCAAATACCTCCGCTGGAGTAGTGCAGAGATTCAGGGCAGGTGCTGATGCCGGCCCGAATTACCAAACGCCATCGGAGAATTTGACCAT
>JAHEEG010000083.1 GCA_024640825.1 Gammaproteobacteria bacterium | reverse complement strand
GAGATCCGACACCTTGAGGACCTGTATGCCCGGCCAGGCTTCCGGCAGCCGCTCGCCGACCGAGCCCACATAGAGCACCACGCGAGCCTCGTGATCCTGCAGATCCTTGTCGACAAAGGCGCGCAGAGCACGCCGGACAGCGGACGCCTGGTTGGTATCTGCTGGATTGCCCGAGTCCAGCGGAAAGGAGAAGCGCCGCTGCAGGGGCGGCTGCGACCAGTTTCTCGCCGCGGCGGCGACCAGGTCTCGGACAAGCCGAGCGTCGCGTCGGGAGTTGAGCACTTCCAGCAGCAAGACCACACCTGGCAGTGCCACCGACTCTACCGCCACAGACGCGAGGGCCGGCGCATCGGCACTGATGGTCGAAGGCCGGGAGTCTCCAACAGGCCGGGGGGCAGCCGCCCTGGAGGGCTTTTGGCGCGCCTGGTCGGCGAGCTCGCCAAGGGCCGCCCGGGTTGCCGCCATGGGGTCCGACTTCGCCGCGGCTATCATTTCAGCTGCCGGCGCTTTCTCAGCCGCGGGCGCTCTATCAGCCGCGGGCGCTCTATCCGCCGCGGGCGCTATCGCGCTGGAGTCGGCCCGCTGTATCCAGACGTCGATGCCCATATCCTGCAGAATTTTTCGTCGCGCACTATCCAGCATCTGCCTGTTCCGCAACGCCCGGCCGCGAGGCCCCGAAGGCGCAAAATCAACCTTAAAGCTTGGAAAAGGGCCATTGTACACGTATAAACCCGGACTCCAGCCCATCGGACATGCACATGAAGTACCTGACAGACGATATCCGTATTACGGGGATGGAGGAGGTCATAGCGCCGGAAGCGCTGATTTCCGAAGTGCCGATGAGCGAGGCCCCTTCACAGACGATTTTTTCGACTCGCAAGGCCATCAGCAAGATCCTGCACGGCAAAGACGACCGGTTGCTGGTGGTGATCGGGCCCTGCTCCATCCACGACCCGGACGCGGCAAAGGAGTATGCCGACCGCCTCGCCGAACAGGCCAGGAAGTACCGAGATCAACTGCTGGTCATCATGCGCGTGTACTTCGAAAAGCCCAGGACGACCGTCGGCTGGAAGGGCCTGATCAACGACCCCCACCTGGATAATTCCTTCGACATCAATCACGGGCTGCGCGTCGCACGCGGCCTGCTGCTGGACATCGCCGGTAAGGGTCTAGGAACAGGAACCGAATACCTGGACCCCATCACCCCTCAATACGTAGCCGACATCGTCAGCTGGGGAGCCATCGGCGCACGAACGACGGAGAGTCAGGTGCACAGGCAGCTCGCTTCCGGCCTGTCCTGTCCAGTGGGCTTCAAGAACAGCACCGACGGATCCGTACAGGTAGCCGTAGACGCCATCAAATCTGCAGCAAACCCGCACATCTTTCTGTCGGTCACCAAGCGAGGGCACTCCGCCATCTTCTCGACGTCCGGCAACGAAGACTGCCACCTGATTCTCCGCGGCGGCGGGGGCAAAACCAATTACGACAACCCCTCGGTGCACTACGCAAGCCGGCTGCTGGAACAGGCGGGGCTGACTAACCGGGTGATGATCGATATGAGTCACGCCAACAGCGACAAGGATCATCGCAAACAGCTTCAGGTCTGCAAAAACATCTGCGAACAGCTCACAGACGGTGAAGAACGCATTTTCGGCGTGATGATCGAAAGCAATCTGGTGGAAGGCAACCAGAAGATCGGCTCGATGGCGTCCATGACCTACGGTCAGAGCATCACCGACGCCTGCCTGGGCTGGGAGGACAGTGAACGTTGTCTGGAAGATCTGGCAAATGCCAGCGCGAGCCGCGCGGCTCACTGATTCAAACGGCAACCTGACGGGTGAAAAGTCTTCGAGCCAGCAGGCGCTCGACCATGAGCCCGATAAAAATCAGCAGATAGACGGCAAACTCGCCGAAGCCATCCTTGGTGAGCCACAGCAGGTGCAGCAGCCCCAGAGCGACGCTTAGATACACCAGCCGGTGCAGGCGCTGCCAGTTCCGCCGCAGCCGTCGCTGCCAGCCGGAAGTGGATGTCACAGCGAGCGCGATCAGCAGCAGCAGAGCCAGCGCGCCAACGATGATGTAGGGGCGTTCCGTGAGATCACCAACGATCAGCGACCCGTCTAACTCTGCAAGCAATCCCACGTACGCCACAAAATGGAGCGCGAGGTAGGTAAAAGCAAACAGGCCCACCATGCGACGCGATCGGGCAAGGGTTTTCCAGCCGGCGCGTCGCCGCAACGGGCTGATAAACAGACCCAGCAACAGAAAGCGCAGGCCCCACTCGCCAAGGAAGCGCACAACGGCTTCACCTGGGTCGGCCCCCAGCGCCGCTCCAGGGTTGCTGAGCTCCATCCGGATGGCATTCGCAAGCCAGAGCATGGGCAGGCTTAGCACCAATGCCAGGCAAGGCTTGAAGATGATCTGCCCGAAGGATCGGCGCTGGCGATCGCCTGCAACTGCAGTTGCGTTTGGGGCCCGCATCTAGAAATCGCGCCGGAGATCCATCCCTTGGTAGAGCTGCGCCACCTCCGCGCCATAGCCGTTGAATGGCAACGTCGGGATGCGATTCGGTTCGAACAGTGAGCTCGGCAAGCGCCGCTCCGATGCCTGGCTCCAACGCGGATGACTGACATCGGGATTCACGTTGGCGTAGAAGCCGTATTCCTGAGGGGCCTGCAACTGCCAGGTGGTCTTAGGCTGCCGCCTGGCAAAACGTATCTTAACGATGGACTTGATGCTCTTGAAACCGTATTTCCAGGGCACAACCAGGCGCCACGGCGCGCCGTTCTGATTAGGCAAAGGTTTGCCGTAAACGCCCACCGCCATGAGGCTTAGGGGGTGGTAGGCTTCATCCATACGCAGCCCCTCCACATAGGGCCAGTCGATGCTGCTGAACAGCGAGCGTTGACCGCGCATTTCCGACGGTCGATACAGGGTCGTGAATTCCACGTACCTGGCATTGCCGGAGGGCTCAAAACGCTCGAGGATGCGACGCAGCGGTACGCCCTGCCATGGCACCACCATGGACCAGGCCTCGACGCATCTGAAACGGTAAATGCGCTCTTCCGGCACAAAGCCCGAAACGATGTCCTCAAAAGCGTACTCGCCCGGCTTGGCGCACTCACCTGCGACCTCCACCGACCACGGGTCCGTCGTCAGCTCGTGAGCGTAACGAGCCGGATCGTCCTTATCCATGCCGAACTCGTAGAAATTGTTGTAGCTGGTAACAATGTCCTCGGGGGTCAATTCTTCGCCCGGAGAAAGGCCGGGCGTAGAGCCCACCATCGGGGAGGCTGAAGGAACCGCGCTTCCAGCCGCACTTAGACCAGCGGCGCCCAACCCGGCGGCGAGGAGTCGCCGGCGATTCAGGAATACGGATTCCGGCGTGATTTCCGAACTGCTGAGTTCCGGCGTTCTTCTGTTACGCATTCGACACCTGATGGCCTAGAGTCAACAAAGTCATACGCAAATTGGACCCGAACCAGACGTCCGGGTTCCAACCGGCCTCAGGCCAACGCGAAAGGTATCAGGAATCTTCTGCCGTGGGGCTCGAACGCCACCACCGCCACAGGAACTGCACCGGACCCGAGAGTGCGTACGCAGAGAACAGGACCAGAAGAACCCGGGGCGGATCGGCGAGCAGGACGGCAAACACCAGCACCACCAGCACCAGCGTTATGAACGGCACCCGGCCCTTGAAGTTCAGCACCTTCGGCGAGTAGTAAGGGAAGTTTGAAACCATGAGCAGGCCCACAGCGGCAATGACCGCGCCCATGATCGCCGCGCCGACCTGGGTAGGCTGCGCGCCACCGGCGCCGTCGCTCCAGATCCACACCGAGCAGGCGATAACCGCCGCCGCCGAAGGGCTCGCCAGACCGGTGAAGGACTTAAGGTCACTCTTGATGTTAAACCGGGCAAGTCGCAGCGCCGCACAGGCCATATAGACGAAAGTGACCACCCAGCCCACCTTGCCCAGCGTGTTCAGCCCCCAGGAGAAAGCCACCAGCGCTGGCGCCACGCCGAAAGCGACCATGTCAGAAAGGCTGTCGTATTCGGCGCCGAACAGGCTTTCCGTGCGGGTCCATCGTGCAACCCTACCGTCTGCCGTATCCAACGCCATGGCGACAAATATGGCCAGAGCCGCAGCTATGAAATGGCCATTCATGCCCGCCACGATAGCGTAGAACCCGGCAAACAGCGCACCGGTGGTAATGAGGTTCGGCAGCAAATAAATGCCGCGAGGAAAACGACTGTCCGAATCCGCGGCGTCTTCTCCGGCTCGCGGTCGCGAGCGCCAACCCGAGGCAGCAGCTTCCTGTTGCTCGTCAGCGTCGATATCAGCCTGCGGGTCGGGATCCGTATTCGACATGTTCTCCCCTGGATTCCGGCCGCGTTGCCCCTGGTCCGTCTACGCGAACGTCAGTTCTTGTCGCGGTCGACCAGCCTGTTTTCCTGAATCCACGGCATCATAGCACGCAGCCGCTCGCCCACCTGCTCGATCTGGTGGCCCTGACTGATACGCCGCATGGCTTTGATGGTCGGAGCGCTGGCCTGATTCTCCGTGACAAACTCCCGAACAAACCGGCCGGTCTGAATCTCATTGAGGATGCGCTTCATTTCCTGCTTGGTTTCTTCGGTAACTACCCGTGGGCCTCGGGTCAACCCGCCATACTCCGCCGTGTTGGACACGGAGTACCACATGTTGGCAATGCCGCCCTCATAGAAAAGGTCCACGATGAGCTTGAGTTCGTGCAGGCATTCAAAGTAGGCCATTTCCGGCGCGTAACCGGCTTCAACCAGGGTTTCGAAACCCGCCTGAACCAACGCTGCCGCACCGCCGCAGAGCACGGCCTGCTCGCCGAAGAGATCCGTCTCGGTTTCTTCACGGAAGGTGGTTTCTATAACCCCCGCCCGACCCGCACCAATGGCTGATGCATAGGACAGCGCGTTGTTCTTCGCCTGTCCTGATGCGTCCTGTGAGACAGCAATAAGCGCCGGGACACCGCCGCCTTCGGTATAGGTAGAGCGAACCGTGTGTCCCGGGCCCTTCGGCGCGATCATCACCACGTCCAGGTCCGCGCGGGGCTCGATCAGTTCGAAATGAATGTTCAAGCCGTGAGCAAATGCCAGCGTGGCGCCTTCCTTGACGTTGGGCGCGATCTCCTGCTGATAGATCGCCTGCTGATGCTCATCCGGCGTCAGCATCATGATGAGGTCGGCGTGAATCGCCGCGTCAGCCACTTCCGCGACCTTCAATCCTGCATTTTCCGCCTTGCGCCAGGAACCGGAGCCCCTGCGCAGGCCAACAACCACATTCTCGACCCCGGAATCGCGCAGGTTATTGGCATGGGCGTGCCCCTGAGAACCGTACCCCACAACAAGCACATTCATTTTCTGGATGATCGAAAGGTCGGCATCTTTGTCGTAGTAAACCTGCATTGTTATTCCCTCTGTGTCTGTTGTGTTCGTTCGGTGCCAAGCCGGGCCGTTCAGGCGCTCAGTAATTTCTCGCCTCGGCTGATCCCGGAGACCCCGGAACGGACTACTTCCAGAATCGTAGTCTTGCCAATGGCGCGAATGAATGCGTTCAGTTTGCTGCTGGGGCCTGAAAGCTGGATGGTGTAAGTGCTGGCCGTTACATCAATGATCTGACCGCGAAAGATGTCCGCCGTGCGCTTTACTTCCGACCGTGCCTGGCCCTCAGCCCGCAGCTTGATGAGCATGAGCTCACGCTCGACATGGTCACTTTCGGACAGATCGATGACCTTCACGACTTCCACGACCTTGTACAGGTGCTTGATGATCTGTTCTACCTTGCTGTCATCACCCGCAGTGGTGAGGGTCAAACGGGACAGGGTCTCATCTTCCGTCGGCGCCACGGTCAGGCTTTCGATGTTGTAATTGCGCTGCGCAAACAGGCCCACAACTCTGGACAAGGCGCCCGCCTCGTTCTCCAGCAGAACTGCAATGATGTGCCGCATCAGTAGTTGTCCCCGAGGCTGGTCAGCGACTTGGTCAGGTACATATCGCGCATCGATCCGCCCTTGATCGCCATGGGGTAGACATGTTCATTGGGATCGACCCAGACATCCACAAATACCAGCCGCCGCTTCAGATCCGGGCTAAATGCTTCCTGCATCACCGGCTCGAGATCTTCCGCTCTCTCGACCTTGAAACCCACATGGCCAAAGGCTTCCACCAGGGTTTTAAAATCCGGTAGGGAGTCACTGTACGTACTTTGAGAGTGGCGCCCCCCGTACTGCATGTCCTGCCACTGCTTGACCATGCCAAGCGCCTGATTGTTCAGATTGATTATCTTGATCGGAAGACCGTACTGCAGACAGGTGGACAGTTCCTGCATGTTCATCATGAAGCTGCCCTCGCCCGTAACGCAGGCAACGACCGCGTCGGGATACGCGAACTGCACCCCCATGGCCGCGGGAAGCCCGAAGCCCATGGTCCCCAGACCGCCTGAGTTGATCCAGCGCCTTGGCTCCGGAAAGTGGTAGTACTGAGCGGCAAACATCTGGTGCTGGCCCACGTCGCTGGAAACGAACGCCTTACCCTCGGTAACCCGATAAAGCGTCTGAACGGCAAGCTGCGGAAGTATCGGTTGCCCGACTTCCGGCTTGAGATCGTGATTCAGGCCGTGATCTTCGCGCCAGCTGCTGATCTGATCCCACCACAGAGCAAGCGCTTCAGCATCCGGCAACGCGGGCGCTTTTGCGCGCTCGGCATCGAGAATGCTCTCCATGTCGTCCAGCACGCTGCCGACCTGACCGACGATCGGAATGTCCGCCGCGACGATTTTGGAAATGGAGGCGGGATCGACATCAACATGGATGATCGTTGCGTCCGGCGAGAACTTGCTGGGGTTGTTGGTAACGCGATCATCAAAGCGGGCCCCAACAGCAAAGATGACATCCGCGTGATGCATGGCCATGTTGGCCTCGTAGGTGCCATGCATCCCCAGCATGCCAAGAAACTTTTCATCGTTTCCAGGGTAACAGCCGAGCCCCATCAGCGTATTGGTCACCGGAAAGTTAAGCCCGCGGGCAATGCGTGTCAGCTGCTCGGACGCGTTACCTATAATGACGCCACCACCCGCATAAATAACCGGCCGCTTGGCCTTGAGCAGCACTTCAACCGCTTTGCGAATCTGTCGGCCATTGCCTTTGAGCGCGGGGCTGTAGGACCTCATGGTCACCGTTTCCGGGTAGTGATAAGGCGCCAGCACCGCGGGATCGGTGGTGTCTTTCGGTACGTCTATCACCACCGGTCCGGGGCGCCCGGTGGTGGCAATGTGAAAGGCTTTGCGGACGATCTCCGGAATCTCCGCGCACTCTTTGACCATGAAGCTGTGCTTGACCACCGGTCGGGAGACGCCAACCATGTCGGTCTCCTGAAAGGCGTCCGTACCGATCAGATCGTTGGGCACCTGACCCGAGATGACAACCATGGGCACCGAATCCATGTAGGCAGTGGCGATCCCTGTGATGGCGTTGGTGGCGCCGGGGCCGGAGGTTACCAGCACCACTCCGGGCTTGCCGGTCGCTCTGGCGTAGCCGTCGGCCATATGGGCTGCCGCCTGTTCGTGGCGCACCAGGATATGCTCTACCTTCTGCTGCCGGAAGATGGCATCGTAAATGTGCAGCGCGGAGCCGCCTGGATACCCGAAGATGTACTCCACCCCCGAATCCTGAAGCGCGCGAATGAGCATGTCTCCGCCGGAAAGGGCCTCAGCCATGTAGCTTGCTCTGTCTGTTGCTGGCTTTATCCTCGTACGCGCCTGAACCGTCATCTTCCCAGACTTAACTGGTTGATTTGTTGGCGGTTTAGACGGCCATGCCGAGGGGAGCCGCGTATTCTTCTCGTTCCCCGGCAGCATGTCAACGAAACTGCGACCCAGCTAACGAAATCGCCTTGACCGACCCCTTAAGATCGAAGCGCTGCTATCGTTACAATGCGGGCAGTATTAGAGTATCTGCTTCGGCTCACCGCGACTGCCTGACGACGCTGCCCACGAGCGACACCGGGCGATGGGAGATTCCACTGTGACGCGCACACTGTTCAAAACCGCATGCCTGCTCTGCTGCCTGCCCCTGCTCACAGCCGCAGACATCTACCGCTGGGTCGATGCAGACGGCGTGGTCAACTACACCCAGCAGAAGCCGAGAGGTATCGAGGCAGAGCTGGTTTCCGGACCGGGTAACACGCGAGCCGCTGTCGCCAAGGCACCCCGGGCTGAGAGACCGACGGCGCAGCCCGACTCAGCTGTCCAACCGGTACTCAACGAGGACCAGCAGGGCATGCTGCGCGACCTTCAGGCAGCCGAAGAGGCTCGGCAGCAGGAACTGGCTCGAGTCCGCGAAGACAACTGCACCCGCGCACGATCCGTGCTGACTCGCCTGACCTCAAAAGGACGCATTCGAGTTCGTGGTGAAGACGGCGAATACCGCATCATGAACGAGGAAGAACGTCAGTCGCGAATTTCCGAAGCCCAGGAGGGCATCGCTCTGAACTGCAGCCGCGCTGACGCCTAGTCAGCCAAACGCCCACGCTCCCCGAACATTCGGTGCCCCGGACGTTCAGTCCGCCAGCCAGGCCAGCGTCGCCATGCGTCCGGTCACGCCGTCCCGCCGATAAGAAAAGAAGCGCCTGTCACTGGCCGTGCAAAGGCGCTGCGAGTGAACGTTTGTTATCCCGCAGTCGCCAAGCAGGCGGGTGCACAGAGCGAACAGATCCAGCTGCCATCGATCTGCCGAGACCCCACGCCTGAGAACTGGCCATTCGCCTGCCTCCGAGCCGAGCCGATCGGATACGGCCGCAGCCACGTCCGGCCCAATTTCGTAAGCGTCGGGTCCGATCGCCGGACCAAGCCAAGCCAGCAGGTCATCCGGCGGCACCGGCAGCTGCGCCACCAGCTGCTCAATCACGCCCGAAACCAAACCACGCCAACCGCCATGGGCGACAGCCAGCAATGAAGCGCGGCGATCGCATAGCACCAGCGGGACGCAGTCCGCGGTCAAAATTGCCAGTCCGAGCCCGCTCTCGGTCGTCCAGGCCGCATCGGCATCGGGGACAGACTGCCAGTTCTGCCCTGTACTTCGGATGCAGGCTGTACCGTGCACCTGGTTGAGCCATTGAATTCGCGCGCACCGCGTGTCCGCCTGCAACCGACGTCGGTTCTCCGCAACGGCGCCCGGATCGTCGCCAACGTGCAGGGCGAGATTCAATCCTGCATACGGACCCACGCTGACGCCACCCCAACGGACGGTCGTCAGCACCCGAAGCCGGTCCGGCAGCGGCGAGCCAGTCGTCCCCGCGGGATCTACCGCGGGTTCAATCCAGGGTTTGGTCATGGGCGGAAAGGTCCGTCTTGAGCGCAGCCAGAAGTTCTTCCATATCCGCCGGCAGCGGCGCCCGCAAATCGAGCGAGACCCGGGTCTCGGGATGTTCGAAAGCCAACGCCACTGCGTGCAGCGCCTGGCGGCGGAAACCGCGAATGACGGCAACCGTGTCGGGGTCTGCCCCGCGCGGAATGCGGCCGCGCGCGCCGTAGCGCCGATCGCCGACCAGCGGGAATCCGGCGCTGGAAAGATGCACGCGTATCTGGTGGGTGCGCCCCGTTTCCAGCACCGCCTCAACCTCTGTGTGAACGCGGAACCTTTGCAGTACGCGCACCCGGGTGCGGGCAGGTCGCCCACCTTCCTGGACCCGCTGCCGAGTCCGCTGCACAGGGTCGCGGCCGATCGGCCTGTCGATATTCATGCCGCTTACCATGCGTCCTTCTACAACCGCTATATACCGCCTGCCAATAGCACGAGCGGCCAGCATCTTTCCCAGCGCGTGCTGACTCTCGAGGGTCGCGGCTACCAGCAGGAGGCCGCTGGTATCCTTATCCAACCGGTGGACGATCCCGGCCCGGGGAAGATGCTGCAGCGACGGGCGGTAGTCCAGTAACCCGTTGACAAGCGTGCCATCACGGTTTCCCGCGCCGGGATGAACCACCAGTCCCGCAGGCTTGTTCACCACCAGGAGATGTTCGTCTTCGTAAACCACGGCGAACGGGATGGACTGAGCAGCATGCCAGTCCTCTCTGGCCTCCAGCCGGGCGCTGAGGCTGACCTGCTCACCGCCGGTCAGGCGGGTCTTTGGCTTCACAGCCACACCGTCTACGGTCAGCGATCCGTCCTGAATCCAGCGAGAGAGCGTCGCCCGCGAGAATTCGTCGAAGAGCTCGGCCGCTATCCGATCTGCCCGCATACCGCCCATTTCCGCCGGAACGGTGGCCGATCTGCTGATGTTATGGGTAAGCTGTGACATGTGAACTATCCAGAAACTCCGGCCCGTCAACGTCGGTCCGCTCCGGTTCTAGAGTTGCAACCACGGGGCGAATCGTTAAATTAGCCGAATTTCGCGGGTAAAGCCCCAGGATTCCCAGGAAACTATGAAAACATCGTTGCTCATGGCCGTGGTTCTAAGCCTGATACTGGCGAGCGGCTGCTCCTGGATGCCGTTCTTCGGTAAGGACAAGGATTCCGGCGAAGACGAGTTCGACCCCGACGCCACGGAGCAGTACGTCTACCGAGCCATTCAGCGCGACCTGAAAGCCGGCAATTACGAGCGGGCAATCGAGGGTCTGCAGCGCCTCGAGGCGCAGTTTCCTTTTGGCCGGTACGCTGAGCAGGCGCAGCTCGAGATCATCTATGCCAACTTCATGGGGTTCGATTTCGACGGCGCGCGCAACGCGGCGGACAGATTCATCCGGCTTCACCCACAGAACCCCAACGTCGACTACGCCTACTACGTGAAAGGGGTGTCCTCGTTCAACAAGAGCCGAGGGCTGCTCGACCGCCTGTTCAGCACTGATATTTCCAAGAGAGACATGACCTCCGCGCAGGAGGCCTACGCCGACTTCTCCCAGCTGATCGCCCAATATCCCGCGAGCGCATACGCGCCTGATTCCCGGAAACGGATGATCTACCTGAGAGACTTGCTGGCCCAGGCGGAAGTGAACATCGCCAGTTTCTATATGAAACGTGGCGCCTATGTGGCAGCCGCCAACCGGGTCCGGTTCGTCATCGAAAATTATCCCAGAGCTGAAGCCGTACCCGACGCTCTGGCGATCATGGTGGAAGCCAGCTACCGACTGGGGCAGGAAGACGCCGCCAACGACGCGCTCCGCGTGCTTTCTGTTAATTTTCCTGCTTATCCGGCGTTCGATAAGGACGGCAACCTGGTACTTTCGTCGCAGATCCTGAATCGCGACCGGTCATGGACCAATATGGTAACCCTCGGGCTGATCGATCGCCCCGACGTCCCTCCCCCCATCAAGCTCCGACAGCCAGAAACTCTCTGACGAACGCAGTTTGACGACCCGCGCGATCCGCTCCCCTCGCTGTCGTTCCCAGCAATCTTTGAACCCCCGTTCTGTGCGCCGCGACCGGTTCAACCCCGCTCCCATCTACTAGTCTTAAGGTGACGATCGTAAGGCCACAGCAGGCTGCGCCACCACGGGGCGCAGGCGCGGGCCGAGAGCCGGGGATATGCTTACCCATCGAGCCGACATCATCGAGGAAATCAAACGCCGCAGACTGGGGCTCACGCTGAACCTCCTGCGTGTCTATAACTTCTATCGGGTGCTGGTGGGACTCGCGCTGCTGGTGTTCTTCATTCAGCAGGTCGTCGTTACCCGTCTCGGGAACCTGGCACCGGATCTCTTCCTTTACACCACGCTGGTTTATCTGGGCGTCAACCTTGCCAGCTTGGCAACGCTGCAGATACTGCCATCGCAACGCCTCAACACACCGCTGGTAAGCGCCGGGCTTGTCGCCTACGACATCCTCATGCTGACCCTGCTCATGTACTTCAGCGGCGGCGTCAGCAGTGGGCTGGGCATGTTGATCCTGGTTTCGGTCGCCACGGGCGCGATCATCGTGACCGGCCGGCTTACCGCGGTCCTACCGGCCATTGCCAGCATCGCGGCGCTGTACCAGGAGTTTTACCTGTCTCTTTCCGCTCCGCAGATGCACGACGATTTTTTCCAGGCCGGCATACTCGGGATGCTCTATTTCGGCGCGTCCAGCATCATTCAGCGACTGTCAGGCCGGGTTCGAGACAACGATCTTCGCGCCCTGACCCAAGCGGCAGAGCTGTCCGATCTCGAGCGGGTGAACCGACAGATCATCCATCGTATGCAAACGGGCATCATTGTGGTCGACCCCACCAATCGGGTTCGCACCGCCAATCAGTCGGCCCGGGCGCTTGTAGGTCTGGGACCCGATGAAGCGCTTACGGAGCTGCCCGAGGCGTTGAATCAACATCTCGTCCAATGGCGAAAAGATACCGAAAGGCGGGTTCTACCCTTTCGGATAGATGCCGACACGCCGGAGATCCGGGTCAGTTTTTTTGCCGTGCGAGCCGGCGACCCGCAGGGAGACATCACTGTGTTTATAGAAGATACCGGCGAGATTCAGCAGCAGGCCCAGCAGCTGAAACTGGCTGCGCTGGGCCGACTGTCCGCGAGCATTGCCCACGAGATCCGCAATCCGCTCGGCGCCATCAGCCATGCGGCACAGCTGCTCGGAGAATCCGAAAATCTCGATGTCGGTGACCGACGCCTGACAGGCATCATCCATACCCACTGCCAGCGCATGAACGGGGTGATCCAGAACGTGCTGGAAATGTCCCGCCGCCGCCTGCCGGCCCCGGTGCGGCTGAATCTGGCCGACTATCTGCAGGAATTTGAGAAAACCTTCCGGGAGACCAACCATGCCGCGTGCATTGACACCGCCGTCGATACGCCCGCAGCCGAGTTCCGCATGGACAAGAGCCAGCTCGACCAGGTTTTGAACAATCTGGTGAACAACGCCATACGCCACAGCTGCGATCATTCCGGCTCGCCCTACGTCCGTCTGGAAGGCGGCATAGATCCACGCACCGAACGACCCTATCTGAACGTGATCGACAAAGGCCCAGGTGTGGATGAGGCGGAGTCGGACAAGCTATTCGAGCCGTTTTACACCACGGAGCGGTCAGGCACCGGACTGGGCTTGTACATATCCCGGGAGCTGTGCGAAACCAATCAGGCACGACTTACCTGCTACCGACACGAACAGGACGGCAGCTGCTTCCGCATCAGTTTTGCCCATCCCGACCGGATCTTCATCGGAAACAACCAAGAGCCCTGAGCACATCACAATGAACCACAAAAACGCCCTAATCGTCGACGACGAGCCCGACATCCGCGAGCTGCTGGAAATTACTCTGGGCCGGATGAACATCAACACCGTGTCCGCAGCCGACATCAGAACCGCCCGTCACCATCTGGCCGAACGTTCCTTCGATCTCTGCCTCACCGACATGCAGCTGCCCGACGGCAACGGTATCGAGCTGGTGACTCATATCGCCAAGGAGATTCCCCAGCTTCCGGTCGCGGTCATTACCGCCTTCGGCAACATGGATACCGCCATTACCGCGCTCAAGGCGGGTGCCTTTGATTTTGTGCAGAAGCCGGTGGATCTGGAACAGTTGCGTACGCTGGTAGACACCGCGATTCGAATCGGCGACTTTTCCGACAGCAAGCGGCAAACGGAGACCCGACTCACCGGCCAGTCGGCAGTGATGCAGCACCTGCGCCAGCAGATCGCGAGGCTGTCGCGCAGCCAGGCGCCCATATACATCAGCGGGGAGTCGGGTTCCGGCAAAGAGCTGGCTGCAAGATCGATACACGAGCAGGGGCCGAGAGCGGAAGGGCCGTTCGTGCCCGTGAATTGCGGCGCCATCCCCACGGAGCTTATGGAGAGCGAATTCTTTGGTCACGTCAAAGGCAGCTTTACCGGTGCAGTCACAGACAAGCAGGGGCTTTTTCAGGCGGCAGCCGGAGGCACTCTGTTCCTGGATGAGGTAGCGGACCTTCCGCTGTCGATGCAGGTCAAACTGCTGCGGGCCATCCAGGAGAAAGCCGTTCGCGCGGTAGGCTCTGCCAGTGAGGAAACCACCGAAGTCCGCATCCTGTCCGCAACCCACAAGGATCTCGCCAGAGCTGTGGAAGACGGCCAGTTCCGTCAGGATCTGTACTTCCGGCTCAACGTCATTGAACTGCCGATGCCGAGCCTGCGAGAGCGCGTTGAGGATATACCGGAACTGGCCGGCGACATCCTGCAGCGCCTCGCGCAGGAGTATGGCGGCGAATCACCCGCGATCACCGAAAGTGCCATGCAATCCCTGCAGAGCTACGCCTTTCCCGGCAACGTCCGCGAGCTGGAAAACGTGCTCGAGCGAGCGTTTACGCTGTGCGAGGCCGGCCGAATAACGCCCGCCGACCTGCAGCTAGGCGCCGCGAAGCAGGAACCCGGTCGCCCGAGTCAGTCGAATCAGAGCATGGATAACCAGGACGTCCAATTCGATTCCAATACCGATTCCCAGCTCGGAGCTTCGCTCGACGCCGCCGGCGCTCTGGCTCATTCAGACTCACCTGCGGCACTTGCCCTGCCCCCGGGAGAATCTCTGGAGTTTTTTCTCGACACGATCGAGAGAAAGCTGATCACCGACGCGCTTGAAGCAACCCGGTGGAACAAAACCGCCGCGGCCAAGAGCCTGGGCATCACCTTCCGCGCGCTGCGCTACCGACTCAAGAAGCTCGAGCTCGAATAGTCCCTGTCTCACGAGCCAGCCCGCCATCTCCGCTTCCCCGCTGACCGGGACCCAGGCGCAATGGGCGCGTGGACGCGCGTGGATTTTCAGTCATGGAAATGCTGGTGGTGCTGGCCATCGCCAGCGCCCTGGTGGCTATGGCGATGCCGTCTTTTCGGGCGATGCCTCAGCAGGCGCGTGCCGGAGCCGCCCTGAACCAGACCATAGGCGCTGTGAGCTTCGCCAGGTCAGCCGCCGTGCTGCATCGGACGCCGGTCACCCTCTGCCCCGGTGCGGACAATCAGTGCCTGGGCAGAGACCAGTGGCATCGGGGGGCATTGATCTTCCAG
>JAHEEG010000082.1 GCA_024640825.1 Gammaproteobacteria bacterium | reverse complement strand
GGTTTGCCCAGAAAAAGGGCTTTCCCATGGGCAAGCCAACGGGTCAGGCTGGGATATCTGTCGTTCTCTCCCGTGAGCAGAACGGATTGCGAGTCCTTCAGAACGCCACTGTCGAAAAGACTGTCCAGGCGACCCGGGCTGGAGTCACAGGAGATCACGGCCACAACCGGCGGCGGCTGCATCGCTACCTCGCCCTCGGCCCAGCTCATGGATGAGATGGGATCAAACCCCGTCTCGTCCAAAACGGCGTGCAGATCGCGAAGCAGTTCGGGGTCGTCCTCGATCAAAAGCGCCGGACAGCGGTGTGGGTTGGTCATGGGACCTATAGTAAACCATCAAGCCGGCCCCAACCGTCGAGATCGGCATCCAGCTTGCCCGTTGGATGCTGGTGCGGACGTTTCCCGGGTCAGGCTGCCGTGCTTTCCGCCAGCTGCCTGGATGCAAATTCCCAATTCACCAGCTGCTCCAGAAAGCTGTCAATGTATGCCGCTCGATCGTTCTGATAGTCCAGATAGTAGGCGTGCTCCCAGACATCCAGTGTCAGCAGAGGCGTCACGCTCATCATCACCGGTGTCACCGCGTCCGTGGTGCTGAAGATGCTTAGTCTGTCTTCCTGAGGATGGTAGGCGAGCCACGTCCAGCCAGATCCGAATTCGCTGGCTGCGGTATCCGCGAACGTCTTCTGCAGGTTGTCCAGCGATCCGAAGCTGGCCTCAACCAGCCGGCTAAGTCGTTCGTCGCGCAGTGGACGCTTCTCGGGCGTCAGGCTTTCCCAGTAGAAATTGTGATTCCAGACCTGTGCGGCCGAATTGAACGTATTACCGGAACTGCTGCGGATGATCTGTTCCAGCGGCAGCTCCGACAGCTTCGATTCACCAAGCGAACGCTTCAGTTTCTCAAGGTAGCCCGCATGGTGTTTATGATAGTGAAGCTGCACCGTCCTTTTGCTGATGTGAGGTTCCAGAGCGTCTTCTGGATAGTTGAGTTTGGGCAGTTGCATGTTCATCAGATCTCCTTCTTAGGCGTATGAAAAAGGACGGCGCAAAAAACACCATCGTCCGGTCCCCATCGAACGTTCAGGGATCGACGGTGAAACCTACCTTGACTGTCACCTGCCAGTAGTCGACTTTGCCATCCGCGAGATGGCCACGGATATCCTGCGCCTCAAACCAGCGGAGGTTGTGCACGCTTTCTCCGGTGCGCGCTACCGCCTTTTCCACCGCCTCTTCGATAGACGTTTTCGAAGATCCAGTGATTTCCAGGGTCTTATAGATATGGTCCGACATTTTTGACTCTCCTGTTGCTCTGATCGCCTGCGCTCATCGCCGTGAAGGGCTTTGAGGGGTATTAGGAAAGAATGCAATGCCCATACCAATGCGCTGTCGCTGACCAGTCGCCTGGGCGTGCGGCATCGAAGGTGCCGAATGGAGGTGCGCGCCCTCTTGTGTTGCGGGGTTGGCCTGCAATAGTTGCGCTTCACTTTGTAAAAGCTTCAACAACCGGATTGGGATTACCGCCTCGAGCGTGCGCCAAGCGTACTGCCTGCATCGCAGAGCGAGTCCGTCCACGCTGGCACGGATCTTGTTTGGTCCTGACTACCTTAGCTGCAGGAAGACGACCAATGAAGGAACAACACAAAGCGCTCGTAGACAAGATGGACGCCCAAATCGAAAAAACCAGGGCGGAAGTTACGAAGTTGAAGGCGAACGCCAAAGAAGCCCAGGCCGATGCTCGGATCGAGCTCCAGAAACAGATCGATGAGCTGGACGCAAAACGGGCTCAAGCGGAGGAACGTCTGGACGAGCTGAAAAAAGCCGGGGACGATGCCTGGGAGGACCTTAAATCCGGAGCCGAGACCGCGTGGAAATCTCTGGCTGAATCCGTGACGACCGCATCGCAGCGCTTTGGGTGAGTTATCCCAAGGTGCCGGGTTGTTGGGCATTGGTGCGGACATGGCAAAGGTGCGGACATGGCAAATCTTAGAGTCGTGCCATATTCTGGGGTCTCGGCAGTCTCGACAGGACGATTCACATGGCTTTAACCTGCACCGCCAAAACCCGCACCGCCAAGTCTTCGACAGCGCGCCTGGTTGGATTGAGCTTCTTGGTCGGCACATCGCTGTTTGGCTGCGATGGTACGGCGCGGGAAGACACGACAGTTGAATCAGGCGGCCAAGAAGCGCTGGTAGGGGATCTAACCACCCCCGTCCTCTGTGAGGAAGTCGGCGGCATAAAACCCGTCTGCGGATTCACTAATCCGGAAGATCTGGCGGTCGTGCCCGGTGGAAATTTTCTGCTGGTCAGCGAAATGGGGGCGTTCATGTCGGATAACCCGAACACGTTGTCATTGCTGAACCTGCAGACCGAAGCGCGTCAGACCATTGATGTCGACTGGGACGACAGTGGCGAACGATGGGGCGATGCAGGCTGCGCGGCTCCCGATCCAGCTAGGTTCAGCCCGCACGGCATCGATCTGATCACCCGGCCCGATGGTAGACACCAGGTGCTGGCCGTCAATCATGGTGGCGAGCAGGTCGAGTTCTTCGAGCTCGTTGCCTCGGGCGACACCTGGATGCTGAACTGGAAAGGCTGCGCCAAACCACCCGCGGACGCTTTTATCAACGATGTTGCCGGTTTGCGCGACGGCGGATTCTTTGTCACGCACATGTGGAACAAGAGCATGCCGTTTGATGAGGTCTCAACCCGTCTCACCGCTGGGGAAAAAATTGGTTGGGTATGGGAGTGGCAGTCAGACGCCGGCTTCACGAGGCTCGCGAACTCCGTTGACGCAATGCCAAACGGCATAGCCGTGAATGCAGACAACAGCAAGGTCTTCGTGAACGTCTATATGGGTAATCGAACAATCCGAATCGACAGGGCCACGGGTCTGGTCGATGGCGAGGTGGCAGTCAAGAACCCGGACAACGTCGTGGTGGACGAAGAAGGTAACCTCTGGATTGCCTCGCACCTGAACGATCCGATCGATGGACGATGCGAGGAGGGTCACCCAGGCCCTTGCCTGCTGCCATTCCAGGTAGTCAAAGTCGATCCTGACACCATGCAGTCCGGCGTAGCGTTTGAGCACAGCGGCGAACCGATTGGTTATGTAACCGTCGCGCTCCCTCACAATGGACGACTCTATTTGGGCAGTGCATCCGGGGACCGGGTCGCCAGCGTCGAGATTCACTAGTTGGTGACGTTCGTTAACTTATTCCCGGCTGCGAAAGGCAAAGCTCAACGAACGGCACCATTGGCAGAAACTCCTTGAGACTTGGGCAGGAAGGCGCAGGTTACGCAGACATACGCATACGGTTGAAAGATGGCTTGCCCGTCGAACGAGACGGCAAAGAATGGTTTGACCCTGTCGCCTTCGCTGTGCTGCTGGGCCGATTTTTGATGCCGCCAGGCCTACCTTCATTCAGGTTGTAGCTGCAGATCACATCATCAGCAGCGCGTTCAATTTCGTGAATGTACCTTTAGCAGCCTGGATTGATGAGGAAGGTAGGGTGGTTCGAATTGACGAAGGTGCCTACGCCAAAACGCCTGAACTCGGTATGGACCACCCACGCGTCCTGAAGCGAAGCCTTATCTCGGCTATCATTCCGTTTTTACCCGAGCAGGGTTCATGTCACCAGCCGAGCCGGCCATTCAGCTCAATCTTCTGGGTACCCTGTCCATCACCGTGGATGGTGAGGCTGTCGCCTTGCCGAACTCGCGCAAAACAAGGGGCCTCCTGGCCTACCTGGCGGTAACCGGGCGAGCCGAGCGAAGGGATCGATTGTGCGAACTCTTCTGGGAGAGACCGGACGATCCGCGTGGGGCCCTGCGCTGGAGTCTGAGCAAACTGAGACGGCTGGTGGATCGGCCGGAACAACAGAATCTCATCGCCGATCGAGAAACCGTCCGGTTGGCGCTGCCGGACGAAGCCATCGATTTTCACCGCCTGCGGGCAATTATGCGGGAAGGGACGCCGGATTCGGCGACGGAAGTGCTGCGAGCCACGGTAGAGGACGCGGGAACCTTTCTCGAAGGGCTCGAGCTTTCCGACTGCGAAGCCTTCAATGGCTGGTGCATCGCACAGAGGGAATCCGTACGTCAATGGCGTGTCGCGGTACTCAATGAACTGACCGGCCGGGACATTGATCAGGAAGAAGCAGTCAGCCTGGCGCGCTCCTGGACCATGCTTGAACCCTACTCGGTGGCCGCCTGGGAGCGACTGATCCAGTTGCTCGATCGCAACAAGAGGACACAGGAAGCCAACCAGCAGCGGGTACTGGCAGTTCGGGTGCTGACGGAGGCCAATGCGGAAATTCCGCTGAGCCTGCGGCGGGCCCCCCGGGCAGCACCTTCACCCGCTCCGGCTGATAGCCCAGAATTGGAACCCATCGACCAGGATGTGCGTTTCTGCCGATCTTCGGACGGTACGAGAATTGCCTATGCGCAGATCGGAAAAGGGCAGCCGTTGCTCCGAGCCGGGTACTGGATGAATGATCTGCAACGCGATCTCACCAGTCCGATCTGGCGCCCGTGGATCGACCTGTTGGCGTCTGGGCGATCGCTGGTCCGATATGACATCCGGGGCCTCGGAATGTCCGACCACGATGCCGAACAGAGTATCGATCTGTTCGTCGACGATCTTTCCGCCGTCGCCGATGCCGCTCAACTGGAAAAGTTCGATCTCTACGGCATGGCCCAGGGCGCGTTGACCGCCATCGCCTATGCGGCCAGAAATCCGGACCGTGTTCGGCGAGTTGTGCTGCAGAGCAGTTACGCGAGAGGCTGGATGCTTCGTAAGGAGCCGCAGGAGATCGAGCGTCGGAAGGCAACCCTCACCCTGGCCACGTCCGGCTGGAAGCAGAATAATCAGGCGCTGATCCAGATGTTTCTCGGTCTCTATCTGCCCGAGGCGAACGAGGCCCAGGCCCGCTGGTACGAGAAGTTTCTCCAGTCGATGATGGTCCACCCAGGCACCCGGGAACTACAGGAAGTACTCGGCCATGCGGATGTCGCAGCGCTTGCCGAGCAGGTTCAGGCGCCCACGCTCATCATTCATCCGCGTGGGGAAATGATCATTCCCCTGGCCGCTGGTCGGGAAGTGGCGACACGGATTCCGGACGCACACTTTCTGATGCTGGACAGCTCTAGCCATGTGATCGTTCAGGGCGATTCCGCCTGGGACAGGGTCCGCACGGCGATCGACGACTTCCTCAGCTGAGCGTCGCGGCAACTATCTGGTCTTGCCTTCTGGACTGGTCTTGAAATACCACGCTGGTTACCACGCGCGTTCACTCGATAGGCGGTGACACTGCGATACCAGATTGGGGATAACCTCCGATCGATAGCAGGTACCGACCAGTGATTCGCGATATTAAGAAATCATTTTTACGACAACCCTCCGAGATGGACGCTCGGGATCCGCGTCGTGCCGAGCGGGCGCGATATCGTCGCCGTGGTGCACGTTTTTCCCGACTGCTGTGCCTCGGCTTTTCCGAATCCTGTTCTGACCCCGGGTCGAGCGGGGTGCCTAGCACGGTGGAGTGCCAACAAAGATAGGTGCAGTGGAAGATGCATCCAGCACACCGGACAGTCTGATGGCCCCGGTGTCCTGGTGCTCGGCGATCTGCGGTCTCTCGAGCGGGCAGCGTTCAGAAAGCAGCGTCGGAATCGAGGATCTGGTGTACAGTCCTCGTCTAATCAGGGGCGTTATGCCGGCTACCGCGACGTCTTAGGCATACTGAAATCCCATGTCAGCCCCGTGCTTTCACCCAATCACGCTGCATGCACCGGCTTTCTGATGATGTCCACGGTAATATCATGATCAACGACTATTCCGAGCGTCACTACCCTTTCGAGGGCTGTTTCAACTTTCGCGACATCGGCGGGTATCCCGCCGCCGACGGCCGCAGGGTCCGCTGGGGCCAATACTTTCGCGCCGGTCGGCAGGATCGCATGACCGAGCCGGATCTGCAGAGGCTGCAGGATCTGGGGATCACAACCCAGATTGACCTGCGCAAACCCGACGAGGTTCGCGAACAGGGCCGCGGCCCCCTCGCGGGCCTGGGAGTGAGCTATCACAACATTGCGATCATCCCCGATGGCGGCACCGATCAACTGAGCCGCCTGGTTGGGGATACGGGCATTTCCGGCAGACGCTATCTCGGCTATCTCGAGTTCGGCCCCGAGTCATGGATACGCCTGTTCGAGATCTTTGCTGATCGGAGCAGCGGCCCGATCCTCCTGCACTGCACTGCCGGCAAAGACCGGACCGGGGTTTCTACCGCATTCCTGCTCTCTGTGCTGAGGGTGGACCGTGCGCTGATCGAAGCGGACTACATCCTGACCAATCACGATGTACCGCGACAGGCCGACTTCATAGAAACCACCACCGGCTTTCCCGAAGGCATGGACCGCAAGTCCATGATGCATGCAGCTGGGGTTCCCGAGAATGCTATGGGCGACTTCCTGGATGGGCTGCGGGAAAGATGGGGAGGACCCATTGGCTACCTGCGCAGCATCGGCATCAGTGACAGCATCCTGGATGCCGTTCGGAGCAAGTTTCTCGAGGAGTGAAACTCCCGGGGCGAGCGGGCTCGGCAGCAGCTGTGCAACGCCTATCGCCTTGCCCGTCGTTCCGCAGCCACCCGCGGCTACCGGGGTTTCCCCTTACTTGGCCGGGCTAGCCGGCGGCGAATAAACTGAAACAAACAACCATCCAGCAGACGCATCACGTCATGGCGAAACGAAAACCGCCCCCCGGCGGTCTCCCGGGTACCGGCCTGCTTACGCTGCGACGCGTGGCCATCGACACCTACCGGGAAAACGTTGCCTATCTTCACCGCCAGTGCGAAGTCTACAGGGCCGAGGGGTTCCAGGCTCTGGCGAAGGTGGAGGTCACCAGCGAGAACGGACCTCGCATTCTGGCAGTGCTGAACGTGGTGGACGACGAAGCGCTGGTTGCGCCGGGTGAGTTGGGTCTCTCTGAAGAGGCCCTCGGCACGCTGGGGCTTGACCCGGGCGCGCAGGTGCGGATCTGTCACGCCGAGCCGCCGGCATCTATGGACGCGGTGCGGCGCAAGATCGATGGCGAGCGCCTGAACGCGGACGAATTTTTAGCCATCGCCCGCGACATCGCGGAGCGCCGCTACGCCAAAATGGAGATTGCGGCGTTTCTGGTGGCCTCCGGGCAGACGGGTCTCGACCGCGACGAGATCATGAACCTCACCCGCGCCATGGTCGCACAGGGCGAACGCCTGCAATGGCACGGAGACCTGGTGGCAGACAAACACTGCATAGGCGGCATTCCTGGCAATCGCACGTCCATGCTGGTGGTTCCGATCGTTGCAGCGCACGGCATGCTCATCCCCAAAACATCGAGTCGCGCAATCACCTCGCCCGCGGGTACCGCGGATACCATGGAAGTGCTGTCGTGTGTGGAACTGCCACCCGACCGCCTCCGTGAGATCGTCCGCCAGGAGTACGGCGCGCTGATCTGGGGCGGCACGGCCAACCTGGCGCCGGTGGACGACATCCTGATATCGGTGGAGCGACCGCTCGGCATCGACTACCCGGGGCAGATGGTCGCCTCCATCCTGTCGAAGAAGATCGCTGCAGGATCTACCCATCTGGTCATCGACATCCCGGTGGGCGCAAGCGCGAAGGTGCGGCACATGCGTGAAGCCATGGCCCTGCGGAAGCTGTTCGAGTTCGTGGCGGATCGCCTGGGGCTGTTCGTGCAGGTGGTGATCACCGACGGTCGCCAGCCGGTCGGCCGGGGGATCGGCCCGGTGCTCGAGGCCCGCGACGTCATGCAGGTTCTGCAGAACGATCCCACAGCGCCGTCTGATCTGCGTCAGAAGGCGCTCCGTCTGGCGGGTAGAGTCATCGAGTTCGACCCGGACGTTCGGGGCGGAGATGGCTTCGACATCGCTCGCGATATTCTCGATTCGGGGCGTGCCCTGACGAAGATGCAGGACATCATCGAAGCGCAGGGCAGACAGGAACAGCGCTTCGAGCCCGGTTCCCTGGTTCAGGAGGTTCCCGCAGACAGGGCCGGCGTGGTAGTCGCCATCGACAACTACCAGATGGCCCGCATCGCCCGCATGGCCGGCGCTCCCATGGACAAAGGCGCTGGCGTCGATCTGCTGAAGAAGCTGGGCGACCAGGTGGAAAAGGGCGAGCTTCTGTACCGGATACACGCCAGCTTCCCCGCCGATTTCCGATTCGCCAGCGCTCTTGTGGAGAGCGACACCGGCTACCGCGTTGGCACGGCGGATCAGATCCCCGCGGTGTTTGCGGAATTCTGATGCTGGTGCTGGGCTTTCCAGACTCCGCCGAGCAGGCCGCTGCCCTGGCCAGGGAGCTCAAGTCGCCCTGCAAGGTCGTCGAAGTCCATCGCTTTCCCGACGGCGAGAGCCGTTTGCGGTTGCCTGCCGAACTGCCGGAGGACGTGGTGCTTTGTCGCAGCCTCGATCGGCCAAACGAAAAGCTGGTGGAACTGATGCTGGCTGCCGAATCGGCCCGAGTCCTGGGCGCGGAAAACTTGACGCTGGTGGCGCCCTATCTCTGCTACATGCGTCAGGACAGGGCTTTTCATTCGGGGGAAGCCGTGAGTCAGCGCATTATCGGGGGATTTCTCGCCGGTCTGTTCGATGCCCTGGTCACAGTGGATCCGCATCTGCATCGGGTGCACACGCTGACGGAAGCCGTCCCGGTCAAACGGGCAGTCGCCCTGAGCGCCGCACCAGCCATGGGTGCCTTTCTCGCGGCCCGAGGTTCCCAGGCGTTGCTTGTGGGTCCGGATCAGGAGTCCGAACAGTGGGTCAGCACCGTGGCGCGGGTGGCGGGCCTGGAGTTCGTCGTGGCCCGTAAAATCCGGCGCGGCGACCAGAGCGTGGAGGTCCACCTGCCGGACCGCGACTACAGGGGGCTGCACGTGTTGCTGGTCGACGATCTGGCGAGCACCGGACACACGCTGGCCGAAGCGGCACGGATGCTGTGCGATGCCGGTGCCGCGCGCGTCGACGTGCTGGTTACCCATGCTCTGTTCGTCGACGACGCGCAGGACATCATCATGAGCGCTGGGGTTTCCGAAGTGTGGAGCTCCGACAGCGTCAGACACGGGAGCAATGCCTTCCGCCTGGCCCCGGATCTCGCTGCCGCGATCGGCTAGCCGACGGTCAGAGTTCGTAGCTTCCGTGCAGGGCCGGCATCTCAACCTTGGTGTTCTGCAGAAGCTTCGCGAAGCTGCGCATGGTGTCAGCCTCCCCATGCACGAGAAATGTCCTCTGCGGCGTCCCTGTCCGCTGATGCCAGTCCAGAAGCTCGGCTTGATCGGCATGCGCGGAGAACCCGCCGATGGTGTAAATGCTCGCCCGCACCGGGATATCCTCGCCAAAAATGCGCACATGGCTGGCACCATCGATGATCAGACGGGCGAGGGTTCCCTGCGCCGCATAACCTACGAAGACAACGCTGCTGTCCTTGCGCCAAAGGTTGTGCTTCAGGTGATGGCGTACGCGTCCGCCGGTACACATGCCCGATCCCGCCATGATGATCGCGCCGCTCTCGATTCTGTTGATGGCAATGGAGGCAGCGGTGTCCCGCGTAAACCGCAGGCCCGGCAGATCGAAGGGATCCAGCCCGCCCTTCGACAGCTGAAGCGTCTCGCTATCGAAGCACTCAGGATGGCGTTCGAAAATCTGGGTAGCAGAGATCGCCATTGGCGAGTCGAGGAATACGTTGATGAAATGCCTGATACGGGAACTTTCGAAGCCTTCCCGCAGGTAGTAGAGGATCTCCTGCGTGCGCTCCAGGGCGAACGTGGGAATGATCACGTTGCCGCCTCGTTCGATGGTCTCGTTGACCACAGCATAAAATTCGTCAATCGAAGGGGTCAGCCGTTTGTGCAGACGATCGCCGTAGGTGGACTCCATCACCACGGTGTCTGCCGCCGGCGGCACTGCTGGATCGCGCAGAATGGCGCGTCCGCTGTAGCCGAGATCACCCGAAAAAAGCACCCGATGCCGACGTCCCCGCTCCTCGAGCTCCAGCAGAATGCTCGCGGAACCCAGGATATGGCCAGCATCGAGAAACGTAGCGCGTATGCCCTGCGCCAGATCGATGGGCTGCTCATAGCGCGCTCGCCGACCAAAACAGTCCAGGCTGTTGAGGGCGTCCAGGGTCGTATAGAGCGGCTCGATGGTCTGGTCGCGGTTGCCGTGGCGGCGCCTCGCCCTGCGCTGCCGATAATGCGCGTCCTCCTCCTGAAGCCCGGCGGAGTCGAGCATGACGAGCCGGGCCAGTTCCACAGAAGCCGCCGTCGTAATCACCTCACCCTGGAATCCTCGCTTGGTCAGCAGCGGGATGCGCCCGCAATGGTCCAGATGGGCATGGGTCAGTAGCAGAAAGTCGATGCAAGCAGGATCGAAGCCGAAGGGCTCCGCGTTTTCCTCTGCCAGCTCCCGCCCGCCCTGGTACAGACCGCAGTCGATGAGGATGCGCTTGCCGGCACACTCGACCAGATGACACGAGCCGGTGACCCCCTGGTCAGCGCCGTGGAACGAAATCTTCATAATCTCCCTCTGATTCAGGTTCGCCCCGTCCTGCTGCGTCAGGATCCGGACACTATCATGATTGGTGAGATCCGTGACCTGGAAACCGCCAGTATTGCGATTCAGGCGGCGCTGACGGGCCATCGCGCGATTTCCACGCTTCACACTAACGATGCGCCGACGGCCGTTACCCAGCTGCCCGATCTGGGTGTCCCCACGGTTGGCCCTGCGGGCCGGTCGTCGTCATTTGGCGACGGAGTCGCAGGTTTCCCGATTGGCCTCTGGGTCGTACGTTACGCCCGCTCCCGACAGCGCCCGCACGCAGAAGTTAACCGTGCCTGGCGACCGGGATCTGGACGAGTAGAACGTTGCTATTCCGTCGGCATCGCTCTCTTCGCCGGTGTCACCGCCGGTGATGGCCCCCGTCCATTCGCCTGTTGCTGCCACGCCGCTCACGGGTTGGCCGGAGGCGTCTACCACGGTGACTCGGGCAATTGCCTGGGTGCCTCTGGCGTTCAGCGTTAGGGCGATGTCGGCCACGTACACGGCGTCCGGTTCCACCTCATCCGGCGGCGGGGAATCCTCCGGGCCGATGCCGCTGACGGTGCAGTCTTCGCCAGCGGTATAGCGCGCCCACTCGTACGCCGACTCCAGCGCCTGTCCGGGATACTCGAACGTGCCTGCCCAGGCTTCCGCCGTCTCGTCCACTGCCCAGAGATTCAGCATGATCCGGTGAAGTGAATCGGCAGCTTTCGGCGTTGGCGCGTGGGCGTCCAGAGCCTCGAATACCATTTCGCCGTCGATGAACCACTGAATACCTGTGGACGTCCATTTGAATCCATAGGCATGTGCGCCGCGCGAAGCGTCGAACCCCAGATAGAGCAGTTCCTCGTTTCGTGCGCTATAGGTGTCGTCGTTGGTCCAGAAATTGAACTGGACCCACCGGGTATCGTCTCCGGTAAATTCAATGTCGATCTCGTTGTGCTGGCCGTTGCCGCCGTTGTCGTATGGCCCTGCGAAACTGAAGAAGCTCGTGACGATCCCCGGCTGAGCCACGGGCCTGAAGCTGGCCTCGAAGCAGCCGTAGCCGTAGTAGCCGACGGTTCGGTATTCCCCGGAAGTATAGGGTTCCCCGAGCATCGCGCTGTCGTCGAGACGCAGAACCAAAGCGCCGCGCTCGAAAGCGACGTGGTCCGCGCTCCATGCATTATCGAAAGGCGATCCGTTGGCCCACCCGTCCGCCTTCGTCCATCGAGTTGTGTCGAAGACCTGGAATGCGTCCTCGAACGATCCCTCGGCGCGGGGCGGTTTGGCCGGACGGCCTTTGGAAGGTGCGGCCGAAACCCCCTGCAACGTTCCCAATGACAGCGCGCAGAGCGTAACGTAAAGGATCCCACGGGCCGTTGACTGCTGCATGATTCCCCCTGAATCCGTCTCGCGGAACCTCTGCGGGTCCGCACGAATGGAGAGCCCCTCCGAGGTGAGGCTTTGTCAGCAGTTTATAAGTCGTTATGTCAAATAATGTAACATTATTGTAAGTCGGATCGGGTATCGCGGCCTGGGAAAACCGGTCGGCGGTTAGAATGCGTTGCCCAACTCAAGCCCCGCGAAGGGGCTGTCCTCGTATTCCTGAAAGCGGTAGCCCAGTTTTAGCCCCCACGTCCAGGAACTGCTCAGCGGGTGCCAGAGGAGGATCATACCGGTGGCTGTGGCGTCCGTTTCGTCGTTGCCGTTCACTACCCCTTCGCCCCCGACGCTCCAGGCCGGCGCAAGCTCGTGGGTTACGCGCACGCGTCCCCAGTACTGGTTCTGCTTTACCGTGTACGAAGCGATCGTGCTCACGCGCCAGTCCGGCGCGAATCTGTGCTCGAGTTCCGCCTGGAATTTCGCGCTCGTCTGTTGTCCTCGGGCAGTGGCCTCTAGATCGTCGGGCGAAAGCTCCGTATCCGTGTAGCGCAGGCCCATGGACACGGACCACCAGCCGCCGGGCGTCGGGGCTCCGTATCCCAGCGCCGCCTCTCCACCCCAGACATCGGCTTGCACTTCGCCCGGCCCGCCGACGTACTCGTAACCGAAACGGTCGAGCCAGTAGCGCTGGAAGAACCCCCGCCCGTTCTCGCGGCCGGGGCCCGGTACGATCAGGCCGACGTAGGTGTAGTAATCGGATCTGGATGCTTCCGCTCCGCTGAGGAAGTACGAATCATCAGCCCGGACAGCTTGAAACGGAAGCAGGAGCAGAACCAACGCAAAAATGGCACACCCTTTCAGGTTCATGTCGTCCACCTGTACATGTTCATCGGCGCCAATGCGGCCCCTGGTCCGTCTTCTGAAAATAGAAGCCCGGTAATGCCGTGCGCGCCCGTGGACGTTACCTCTTCAGCGGACACCTGACAGCCCTCTGGGAAGCTGTCTGGTGTGACCAGGATCCGCACTTTGTCTTTCGGGTCGGGTGCCGAGATGAAGCCGACGCCGTTCGAGTCCGGCGCGTCCGGCTTGCGGTAGAGCAGGGGGATCCAATGGCTGGCGCCGCCCAGGGGCAAGGCCTGTTTCCTGCCGGCCAGGAAGCGCTGCATCCGCTCCAGGGGCGTAAGAGAGCGGTCCCGGAACCCGTTGAATTGCCATTGCAGGTCGGATCCGTACAGAAAGAGCTCGAGTTGGACCTTGTCCTCGATGCTGCCCCAGACGAATTCACACCCTATGAAATGATTGTCTGCTCCTGAGGGCTGGGACAGGGTTCCTCTGGATCTGACCACCGCCTGAAGATCGACTGCCCCAGATGGCAGCATGAGGCGCCCCTTGATCACATCACCGATCTGATAGCCGTTTGCGGGCAGACCGGAAACACGGCCACCCGCAGGCGAAACGTTACTCACCAGTGCCAGGGATTTGCTGTCGCCGTTGTCGATGCGAAACGGCAGTGATAGGGGAAACCGGTATTCCCGACGGCGGAACCGGGCAACGTGAAATGCGTAGCCGATGGCTCGAAACGCGATCCACGCGGTCAGGGCGGCCCAGATCAGGTTGGCGAACAGCGCGCCCGTTGGCAGGTGGCCACCCTGTGCGTGGAGCACGAGACCGGCGGGGATGGCTGCCGCGTTCAGGCCGAAGACCAGGAACTGGGGCCACAGCGTTCTTTTTACGGTATCTGCCTCGCCCATGGCTTTGGATGTAACCTTGAAGCGCAGCTTGCGCAGGAAATAGCCGAAGGTAGCCGCGATGAAAACCGCGAAGCGTGTCATCGTGTACTGCTCGGTCAGGATGCTGCGTCCGTAACCGCGTCCCATTTCCTCGAATACCCAGTAGTTCAGAAGGAAGTAGGGGACGAAACGCATCAGGAATTGGCCGTCCACGGCTGCAATGGGCATGATTCCGGTTGCGAGAACGATCACCGGAGCAAGAAACAGGACCGCTCTTTGCCAGCCTTCGAAGTAGGTCAGCACGGTGCCCAGGTACGACAAGCGTTGCGACCAGGTCAGTCCCCGGGCGGTAAGCAGCCCCTCCTTGCGCCAGGTTTGCATTGCCCCCTGGCCCCAGCGTAAGCGCTGCTTGAGAAAAGCGGTTGCCGTGGAAGGTGCGATGCCAAACGCCAGCGGACGTGCGTAGTAGACCGACTGCCAGCCTTTCTTGTGCAGGCGTAGCGATGTGTGAATGTCTTCGGTAACTGTTCCGGTGGCGAACCCGCCAATCTCGGTGATTGCCTTGCGGCGCACTACGGCGCAGCTGCCGCAGAAAAAGGCCGAGTTCAAACGATCCTTGCCTGGCTGGATGACCCGGAAGAAAAGCAGCTGCTCGCTCCAGACCACGGACTGCGATTTGTTCACCTGGTTCTGAAACGAGTCCAGATTGTAGAACTCATGTGGTGTCTGAACGAAGGCGACTTCGGGGTCCGACATGAACCCGAGGGTCTCGACCAGAAAATTACGCGCGGGCGCGTGATCTGCGTCGAACAGGGCGATGTACTCGGCCTCGCATTGGGCAAGGGCGTTGTTCAGGTTGCCGGCCTTTGCATCGGTGTTGTCTGCGCGTGAGACGTAGCGACATCCCAGCCCGTCGGCCAGGTCGCGCATTTCTGCGCGCTGGCCGTCGTCCAGCAGCCATACCTGTCCAACATGATCCATGCGCAGCGCGGCGAGCAATGTGCGGCGCAGAATTTCCACGGATTCATTGAGTGTGGGGACGAAGACGTCTGCTGTGGTGCCCGGTGGCACTGGCGGCGGGGTGCGTTGCTTGAGGCGCCAGCACATGAACAGGAAGAGCGTGGCGGAGACGAAGCCAAAGATCTCTGCACCGTATACGAGGGAAGAGAAGACCATCGCGTCTTCGTTGAAGCTCGATGGTCGCCAGGAAAGATACCAGACGGCTACGCCCAGATAGACGAGTACCAGCAGGCTTCGAAATATCGTAGGCCGGGCGAGGCCCTGCGCAGGAAGACCTGGTCTGCTGTGAGTTGTTGAGTCAGCCATCGGGTTCCATCCC
>JAHEEG010000081.1 GCA_024640825.1 Gammaproteobacteria bacterium | reverse complement strand
TTCTGCCGCTATCGCCGTGGATGGCAATCCGATTCATCATATGCAGGGCGGGCCGCATTGACCCGAACCCTGGCTTCGGGCTGAGACTACCCGGGCCGCCACTATCGAGGTGGCCCGTTTTCGAAAGGCTCGTCAGCCCTAAATCTTTGATGCTTTCACGCTGCGGAACACTCGCAGCAGCAGAAATTTGATGAGAAAAGTTTCCTAGCGACTAACCGGTACGGTAAGTACCGGCGCCTTGGCACCGTCATCAGAACCTGCCGCCATGGTCGACATCCACATGGCACCCACGAGCTTGAACATCCGTTTGGTTTCCAGATTGCGCTCATCGATGTAGTACCAGTATTTTCGGTACTCGACTGCCACCGACGCCCCTTCAGGTCGGCCTTCCGAGCGGTTGATCTGCAGACCCATACCAACAGGACCAGGCGATGGATAGCGCAGCGCGATGCCTTGCGCAATGTCCTCTTCCGGCACGTCCACGGCGGCAGCCAGAATTTCTATAAGCTCAAATACCGAACGTGTTGTCATACCCAGCGCACCTACTTCCCGGCCATTGAGCGCCAGCGACAAAGGTACGACCACATAGTCAGATCCGTCCTGCGGGATACTCAAACCCAGCACCGACAGCAGTTCTTCTATCTTCACTTCCACAGCGGGTTCGGCGCGATCCAGCACAACGGTAAGTTCACCAGCCGCTTCCGCGTCCATTGCCCAGTGCAGCCGACGTGCCAGAATCAGATCGGTCATCAAAGTGACAAAGCGCTCGAAACGCGGATCCGGTTGCTCTCCGGGACGCAGAAACTCAGGGTTGTAGATCCCGTTGACGCTAGCGATCAGTGCGGTCAGATACGGCCCCGGATCCACCAGGCTTGTACCCATCTGAGCGACCACGCCAACGGGGACCGGAGACATGAGCTGTTGCCGATACAGCACACCTTCGACCGGGATATACGAGATCGTCGGATTCTCCTCGTAAGTCGCCCCGGCGCTGAACGGCACCAGATTTCCAGAATAGTTGGAGTCGTTGCCGACACCTGCCTCCAGTCCGAGACTGCCGGACACTCTGACGTTCGCGGTAACGCTGGACACCGCCAGCAGGCTGGCACGTTCTTCATACCTGCTCCGCAGCACCGCCATCAACATCTGTTGATCATTAGTCAACGAAATAGCTTCGTTGTAAGTCAGGCGTCCGGAGCTGATGGAAGTCGGGCCTACCACCGAACAACCGCTGACCAGTAAGACCAGCCCCCAAAACACGATCCCGCGGAGCCCCTGACCGGCAGTCTTGCAACCCGCAATCAATATCATTCCTCGACCACCTGAGAATGGCGCATGATAGTAACAATTTTACTGAGCCATACCGAAGCCGGAGACACCAACAAGGCAGCGGCCATCTCGACGAGCGCTTCATAGTTTTCGGTGCGTGGCCGATGCAAGATGCCATCCAGTATCCTAGATGCCGCGTCCCCATACAGACTTCCAGGATGTAGCCCTACAGGATGTGGGTTTCCAGATTCTCGTATCAGTGTCTCGTGGGTTTCAAGACCGCTCTCAGGGCGTGAGAAACTTTACCATCCCTGAATCAGCGTTTTCGTCACTGCGCAAGCAGCTCTCCCAGATCCCGAAAATTCATGAATCTTCAAGACGACAACGCGCAAAAGAACCCGGCGTCTTACCCTGACCACCTCTAAGTAGCTGCTTTTACGGTACTTTCTTGCAGCTTGCATATCCCGCTGGGGGTTGAGTGCTCTTGGCCCGGCTGGCCGCGATCAAATCCTACCGTCACGACCAATAAAACATCGCTGTCCTAAAGCCGCCTGCTTTGGCTGTATTGCTCGCGCTATTCAGAGACAATTGGCCGGCCGAAAAACGATCGCCCAAAGTGGTGGTGATCGCCCAGACCCCAGGGCTCGAGCATGTGTCCAAAGCAAAGATTCTTGGTTACTCTAGCGTTATATGGCTCTAGTGGTATATGAGAAGGAGAGAGACGATGGCTTCGCAACATCAACCTGACTACGATGTGATAACAATTGGCGCCGGCTTTGCCGGCCTGGGCCTGATCCACCATGTTCGCGAGGCCGGTTTGTCGATCCGGGTGTTCGATAAGGCTTCCGACATTGGCGGCACCTGGACCTGGAACCGCTATCCGGGAGCCGCCAGCGACAGCGAGTGCTACTACTATTGCCTGACCTTCTCCAAGGAACTCCTGCAGGAGTGGAGCTGGTCGGTGCGTTACCCCGGCTGGGAAGAAAATCTCAGCTATATGCACTTCGTCGCCGACAAATGCGACATGTGGCCCGACATTCAGCTGAATACGGAAATCGTCAGCGCGGATTTCCAGGAAGACACAGGCCTCTGGCTGGTCAAGACCGCAGACGGCCACGAGTACACCTGCAAGTATTTTATCAGCGCGATGGGCATGATCTCCGAGCCGGTGATCCCGGACTTCAAGGGCATGGCTACCTTCAAGGGCCCGTTGTTCCATTCTGCCCGCTGGCCGGAGGGATTGGACCACGCCGGCAAACGGGTCGGCATTATCGGCTGCGGCGCCACGACGGTTCAGATGCTCCCCGTGATGGCTGAGACTGCAGAGAGCGTAACCGTATTCCAGCGCACGCCAAACTTTATAATGCCCGCCGTGCAGAAGCCCATGACCCCGGAGTGGGAAAAGGAGATTAAGGAGAACTACGACGAGGTCATCGACAAATGCCGTAACCACGTTTTCGGCATGGCGTTCGACAGCCCGGTCGGGCGCAACCTGGCCGACACACCGCCAGACGAAGTGCAGAGAATCTTCGAAGAGCACTGGACCCGAGGGAGCTTTCGGTTCGTTTTTGAAACGTTCGACGACCTGCTGACAAACCCCGAATCCAACAGGGTGGCTGGTGACTTCGTCATCAGCAAGATGAAGGAGAAAGTGAAGGACCCTGAGGTCGCGGAAATGCTCACGCCCAAAGGATACCCCTTCTTTGCCAAACGACCGCCACTGGATCACGGCTTCTATGAGGCGTTCAATCGCGACAACGTCAAGCTGGTCGATATCAAGGATCGGGAACCCATCGTCGAGATCACCGAAACCGGAATCCGCACCACGAAGAATGATTACGAGTTCGACATCATCGTGCTGGCAACCGGGTTCCAAGCGTATACCGGCGCCCAGGAAGCGCTACAGATTCGTGGGCGCAAAGGGCTGTTGTTGAAGGACAAATGGGAGGACGTATCCAGCTCGATCATGGGGGTGTTCGTTGCCGATTTCCCCAACCTGTTCATGATCACCGGACCCCAGGCGCCATTTGCGAACCTCCCCACATCCATCGAGCAGAACATCATTTACATCGTCGACTGCATCAAAAAAATGGAAAGCGAGGGCTACGACATCTGCGAACCCAAACGCAACGAGGAAGAGGCCTGGGTTGCCCACACAGCGGAAATTCACGAACAGACGTTGATGGCGCAAGGCGACAAGGTGCATTCCTGGATGATGGGCGCCAATATCGAGAATAAGAAGCCGCGGGTGCTGATCTATTACGGCGGCGCAAACGTCTACTACGACAAAATGCGCGAATCTGCTGATGCCGGCTTCCCGGAAGTGGAGTTTAAGCACAAGGCGGCCTGACCTGAGGTGCAGGCCTGCAGCGTAATCTATGGCAGCGTGTGAGCCATTGGTGCCGTTCGTTACCCTTTAACCTTTTTTCTAACGGTGAAAGGTTGCAGAACGGCGGGCTTGTTAGGGTCGCAGCCACCGCATGTCGAGATTCCTTGTCTGACGGGGCTTACCCCGCCAGAATTTCGTTCAAGGTTTTGCTCGGCCGCATAGCGGCGTCCGCTTTGACGAAATCAGGGTGATAGTAACCCCCGATATCAACTGGCTCGCCCTGGATTTCGACGAGTTCCCTCAGGATTTTCTCTTCGTTCTCTGCCAATGCCTTGGCGATTAGCGAGAACTGTTCCTTGAGCGCCGGATCGTCATTCTGGGCGGCCAGTGCCTCTGCCCAGTACATGCCCAGGTAGTAGTGACTCGCGCGATTATCAGGTTCTCCTGTCTTGCGCGAGGGTGACTTGTTGTTCTCGAGCAGCTTACCTGTTGCAGCGTCAAGGGCTGTGGCCAGAACTTTCGCCCGCTTGTTGCCCGCTTTAACTGCGATGTCCTCAAGAGAAACCGTCAGTGCAAGGAACTCTCCGAGGGAGTCCCAACGCAGATGATTCTCTGCCTCGAACTGCTGGACGTGCTTCGGCGCTGACCCACCAGCACCCGTTTCGTAGAGACCACCACCGGCCATGAGAGGCACGATGGAGTACATCTTCGCACTCGTACCCAGTTCCATGATCGGGAAAAGATCTGTCAGGTAATCCCGCAAGACGTTGCCTGTTGCCGAAATCGTGTCTTCGCCATGACGAACCCGCTCGAGCGTGTGTCGGATGGCGAGATCAAGGCTCATGATCCGGATGTCGAGACCTTCCGTATCGTGTTCGGTCAGGTATTTTTCGACTTTGCTGATCATCTGCGCATCATGGCCCCGTTGGGCACGATCGCCTCTGTTTTTGTCCAACCAGAAGACAACGGGTATACCAGACACACGGCAACGGTTGACGGCCAGCTTTACCCAGTCACGTATCGCCGCGTCCTTGGTTTGACACATGCGCCAGATGTCGCCTTTTTCTACCCCTGCATGCTCGATCAGCACATTGCCCGCTTCATCGGTCACTCGGACGGTCCCGCCAGCCGGTAGCTCGAAGGTCTTGTCGTGTGATCCGTACTCCTCAGCTTTCTGCGCCATCAGCCCGACGTTCTGCACTGTACCCATCGTGGTTGGATCGAAAGCATCATGGTGTTTGCAGAAATTGATCACTTCAAGATAGATCGTTGCGTAACAGGAGTCAGGAATGATCGCCTTGGTATCCCGCAGGTTGCCGTCGGCACTCCACATCTTGCCGCCAACCCGGATCATGGCCGGCATGGAGGCATCGACGATAATGTCACTGGGTACATGCAGATTGGTGATTCCCTTATCGGAGTCCACCATTGCAAGACCGGGGCGGCGCTCGTGGCACCGACGCAGATCGGCTTCGATTTCATTGCGGAGGGAGAACGTCAGCTCGCGGACCTTGTCCAGCACGCTGGCGAGGCCAAGGTTGGGGTTCACTCCGAGTTTCTCGAAGGTTTCACGGTGCTTGTCGAAGGCCTCCTGGTAGTAAACCTCAACCGCATGACCGAAAATGATGGGGTCGGACACCTTCATCATCGTCGCCTTCAGGTGCAGCGAAGCGAGCAGGTCCGCTCGCAGAGCGCCTTCGTATTCTTCTTCCAGAAACGCACGCAAGGCCGCGATGCTCATGAACATTCCGTCGACGACCTCGCCATCAGCTACTGGAACTGCGTCGCGCAGAACGGTCACTGACCCATCGTCCTGCAGAAGTTCAATCCTTAGATCACCGCCCTTGACGATCGTTACGGACTTCTCGCTATGATAGAAATCCCCGTGGCGCATGTGCGCGACGTGAGTGCTCGAAGCCTGACTCCATTTGTCCATGGGGTGAGGGTGTTTGCGGGCGAATTGCTTAACCGACTCTGGCGCACGGCGATCGGAATTCCCTTCGCGCAGCACCGGATTGACGGAACTGCCGAGGACGTGGGCGTAACGGCTGTGGATCGCTTTCTCATCGTCGTTCGATGGCTCTTCGGGGTATTTCGGAATGTCATATCCCTGGGATTGCAGCTCAGCAATCGCCTCAATGAGCTGGGGAACGGAAGCACTGATATTCGGCAACTTGATGATATTGGCGCCTTCGTCTTTGGTCAGCTCTCCCAATTCTGCCAGCGCGTCCGGAACGCGCTGGTCTTCGGTCAGGTTTTCCGGAAACGCTGCCAGAATGCGGGCCGCAAGCGAGATGTCGCTAAGCTCGACCTCGACATCCGCGGCTTCGGTGTATTTTTTGATGAACGGCAGCAGTGAATAGGTAGCAAGTGCCGGTGCTTCGTCGGTGAGGGTATAAACGATCTTCAGTTTTCGGCCTGTCATTTCATTCCTGACTACAATGATTCTTAGTACTGGTTTCTGGAAACCAACTCAAAATTTTCGGGCGCATTATACTGATAATTGGATCGAGCGTGCTAAACCGAGACTCGGTTCAAATGGTCGCGACTGTGGCACCAGAGCGGTCAGCTATCGGGGCTCCGGCCCGAAATGCCTTACGCTTGGATATCTGCTCCCCATTGAGTCGCCGGGCCACTGACTGAAGCCGCCGTTCGATTCGGTTACGCTAGCTCCACGACATCTCGATCTCCAATACCCCGATTGGATCAACTGCGTCCGAGCTGTTAACCCGAGCAAGCCTCCCGAGGAACTCACGCGGTGGGGCGTCTCCGGAGCGATGCCCACCAGGGTGTTTCGGCCCGTGTCCTTAGCATCGCAAAGCGCGGCATCCGGGCGTTTCGAGAATCGGTCTCAGAGGGTCAGATCCTCCACCGCGCGGCCCATACGACGCTCGTATTCCAACGCCGGGGCGGCAACCTTGCCGCCGTCACCGGTGGTGAGCCAGCGCCTTACGCGGCCGGCATCGCCCAGCGGAGTCCGCTTGCCGAACGAATTGAGCAGGACAATTGCCACGGGATCCTTGTCGATCTTGGTAATCATGGCCAGACAACGACCCGCCTCATTCAGGTAGCCGGTCTTGCTCAGAGCCAGATCCCACCGGCTGCTGGCGACCAGCGGGTTGGTGTTGCCGTAGCCCAGGGTGTAACGCGGCTTACGGAACTGCACGACGTGCTGATATCCAGTGGAATACTCACGGATCCGCTCATAGTCGAAGGCCGCACGGACCATCTTGCCCAGATCTCCCGCCGTAGATCGATTCATGGGCGATAGCCCTGCCGGGTCGACGAACCAGGTCCGAGTCATGCTCAGGGCTTCGGCCTTGGCATTCATAGCGGCCACAAAGGCCTCGACTCCGCCGGGGTAATGGGAGGCCAGCACGTGGGTGGCCAGGTTCTCCGACGACATGAGCGCGATACGCAGCAACTCGCCCCGCTGCGCCTCCGACCCTCTGCGCAGACGGGAATAGGCGTTTTTCTCGATGTCGCGATCCCAACCTACGATAGTCACCCATTCCTCCAGAGGCTGCCCGCCATCGAGCACGACCATGGCTGTCATGAGCTTGGTCACCGAGGCAATAGGCACCGGCGTTTGCACGCGTTTGGCATAGAGCGTCTCGCCGGAATCAAGATCCAGCACCAACGCGTGCACAGACGCGAGCTGCAGGCGGTCGGCAGGCGGTCGCGGAGCCGTTGTCGGGTCGGCTGGCGCGCTGACAGCGACGAGCCAGGCGGCCAGTATCAGAAGGTTTCTGAGGCTTTTCATAATCCTGCAAACTCAGCGGCGCTTACCCTGAGATTCGGCTCGTGGATCGTTAGTTTAGCGCAACTTCTACCTCTGGAGTCCCGCCACCCGTTACCGCATCGGCATCGGCTTTGCAAGCGCGCTGGCGTCTCTGACCGGATGTCAGGTGCATAAGATCGCCAGCAGACCTGAGTGAGGATTCTTCATGGACTATCATTAATTGTGGCCGAATTGAGAAAGTAACGGAGGCAGGCATGAGGGCAGCCTATGAAACCGCTTTAGGGACTCGGGACGACACGGATCCTCTCTCAGCGGAAAAACGAGAACTGCTCGCTGACTGGATCGCAGCCAAGGGTGGCGACAGCGAAAACCTCGCGTTCATACACTTCGTAAGAGGCCTCACCGTGAGCCAACGGGAAGCCCTGGAGCGCATTCTAGCCTGTGGCGGCACCGGGGAAAGCCGGAAGCATTAGGCACATACAGAGACTTCAGAGCCATGTTCGGAGCGCTGACGGATCTGCCTACGGTAAGTACCGCGCAAAGCGCGAGTGGGCACCATGCAGCGCGATCCGACCATGAGATAAGGCCACTGTTGCGGGCTCGAGGGGTCACGCTTGGCGTTTCTGAAGACCTCTGACAGGAATTCGTGGTTTCGTGAGTCGGTTAACAGCGAGAGCACCTCGCCCCCCGAGATAATCTCCCGGTATCGGGAAAGCTCCTGAGCCAGTGAAGGACAACTGTCGAGCATGGCCCTAAAGCGCCGCAGAAACATCAAGTATCGACTCGGTGTGCACGTAACGCTGTCGTTGCTGGCATTCGCGACGCTGGCCTACCTGGCGCTGCTAGCGGGAGAGCCGGGATCGTTGCCAGCCTCAATCTCCGGTTTTGAACCGCTGATGACGCTCCTCGCGGCATCCGTGCTTCTCCTAATCGTTCTGCTGAGCGTGCGGATGCTGTGGCGAAAGGTGGGTGCCCTGAGTCGAGTTGAAGACGCTACGCGAAGACTTACCAGCGGCGACTACTCCCGTCGGATCGAAATGGAAACCGGTGACGAGTTTCAGACCTTTACGCAGGCTTTCAATGAGCTTACCGACCAGCTCCAGGAATCGCTGATGACAAGCCAGTCGCTGGCGCACATTGACCATCTCATACTTTCCGGTGTCGACCTGGATACTATTCTTCGCAAGGTTCTCATCTCTTCAAAAATGGATGCCGTGGACGTTACCCTTTGTCTGCGAAAAGATGTTGGGGCCACCAGGATCTCTACCTATCGCATGAACGGACAGCGTATGGTCGAGGATATGGTGATGCTGCCGGAGATGACGGACGATAGCCTGCAGGACATCGACGGCTATCGCCGAATGGCTGGCAGAATTTCGGATGGTGAGATCCTCGAATGTCTACCTGTCTCCGGAGAAGGGAAGATCACCGGCATTATGGTTGTAACCGGCAGCCGTTCCCTGAAGGCCAGCGAATCAAAACGCCTGACAGACCTTGTAGATCGCCTTTCTGTTGCTATCACAAACATCCGGCGCTCTGAAAACCTCTACCAACAGGCACATTTCGATGCGCTAACCGGACTGATAAATCGCCACGCTTTCGAAGGTCGACTGCGTGAGCACCTTGCTCGCGCCTCGCGCGGTGAAAAGGGTGCGCTAATGTTCATCGATCTGGACGGCTTCAAAAAGGTAAACGATACCGAGGGGCATGATGCCGGTGATCGATTGCTGGTAATCATCAGCGAACGATTGCGCGAAGTCATGCGGTCAGAGGACATCATAGCCAGACTTGGTGGAGACGAGTTCGCAATCATCGCCCCCGACTGCGGAGACAACAACGCGATTTCGAAGTTATGCGAGCGAATCATCGGCTCGGTTACCATGCCCCTCGTCGTGGATCGCATGGAGCATTCTATCGGAGCATCGATCGGAATTGCCCTGTATCCCGACGATGGACAAAAATCGGAAGAGATAGTGATGAAGGCCGACTCGGCCATGTATCGTGCCAAGGAAAGCGGTGGCTCGCAGTTCGCGTTCTTCGACGATACGCTCAATGAAGCGAACCGCTATCGCGTGGTCGTTGAAAGCCGACTGCGCAGCGCCATCAAGCAGGGTGATCTGGAGGTCTATTTTCAACCGAAGCTCAACCTGAAGACCTGGACGGTGGCCAGTGCCGAGGCACTGATGCGCTGGAGTGACAAAGAGCTTGGCGCGGTCTCACCGGAGGTCTTTGTACCGATCGCCGAGGAGACAAATCTGATTCATGACTTCACTGCCGTGCTGGTTGAGAAGATTGCCGACCTTTTTGAGGCGTCGAAGAAAAGCGGTTTGGATCTGCGGAGCGTCGCATTGAATGCTTCTCCGAAACAACTGATGACCGATGGATTTGCTCTCACTCTGTTGGCTCGGCTGGACCAACGACGCCTGCCGCATGAGTGCATCGAGGTGGAGGTAACCGAATCGGTTTTTGCGCGTGACACGCTACAGGTAATTCAGGAACTCGAGATACTGCGTAGCGCGGGAGTCAAAATCGCTCTTGACGATTTCGGGACCGGCTACTCGTCTCTGAACATGCTGAGGGAACTGCCTCTGGACATCCTCAAGATCGATCGCGCCTTCATAACCGAGCTCGAATCTTCCAATGAGGCGAGAATCCTCGTGCGCCACGTGATCAGCATGGCCAGCGCGCTCGGCCTCGAGGTGGTTGCCGAAGGCGTCGAGTCGGACGTGCAGCTGCAGCACGTGGTGGATACCGACTGCGATTACATTCAGGGATATCTGATTTCCAGAGCCCACTCTCAGGTAGATTTCATTGAGGTCATGCTGGAATGGCAGGGGGCGGCCCGTTCAAAATCCAGGCGGGTCGACCTGGCAGTCTCGCAGAACATTCAGAGGCACTAGGTACCAGCGAGGTGGACCGATGCCGAAGCTGGCAGGTCCAGTCGAGATGCCGGAAACCTCCGCAATCGTTCAGGGCCTGCAGGGAACAGGTCGTTGGCTGATGGGGTACAGAACGGCACCACCTCAGCCCTCCATCACTGCCTGCATCTGCTCGTAGGCGGCGGCAAAGTCTTCCATGAAGTTCTGCACGACGGCGCGGGTCGACAGGGAATCGTTCATCAACCCGACACCCTGCCCGACCCAGTAGGTTGCCAGCTGCTTCGCACCCTGATGGCCGGCTTCGGCGAGCTTGTCGATGCGGTTCAGCGCGGGGCCGCTGACCAGGCCCTGCAGGGGCATGGGGAGAGGTTCGGGTGCCTCTGAACCCTGCCAGGCGTCAGTCCATGGCGAGCGCAGCTGGCGCGTATATTTACCCGTTCGGCTCTTCGAGCGGACGGTCTGCCGGGAATTGGCGGAGAGCATCTTTTCCTTGATGGACGGCAGAGTTTCCGCCTCCGCCGTGGTCAACCAGACGGAGCCTGTCCAGGCACCGGCGGCGCCCATCATCATGCACGCGGCCATCTGCCGGCCGGTGACGATACCGCCGGCGGCCAGCACGGGGACATCATGGCCGTTCTGCCTGAGAGTCTCGATGACCTCCGGCACCACCACGAGGGTGGAAATCTCGCCGCAGTGACCGCCGGCTTCGGTGCCGGACACAACCAGGAAATCCACGCCGGCCTCGACGTTCTTCAGGGCGTGCTCCCGTGAGCCGGTGAGCGCACCGACGGCGATGCCCTTGGCCCGGGCTTTTTCCACCATGAACGCCGGCGGCGCGCCAAGGGCGTTTACTACCGCCCGGATCGGATGCTGCAGCGCCACGTCCAGCTGCGCGCTGGCGCCGCTCTCGCGCAGATTGTCGCCGAAGCCCGCCGGCACCCTGTGGTCCCACAAGCCTGCAGTATCGATGCCATGCTCCGCCAGAATGTACTCCACGTGCCGACGATGCGCCTGCGGCACCCGGGCCTCCAGCTCTTCAGGCGTCAAAGCACCCTCGCGATCCGCAAGACTGGTTGGCACAATCAGGTCTACGCCGTAGGGCTTATCTCCCACCTGCTCGTCTATCCAGGTCAGCTCGATCTCCAGCGACTCGGGCGTGTGGCCGACAGCGCCCAGCACGCCGAAACCGCCGGCCTTGCTGACGGCAGCGACGACGTCACGGCAATGGCTGAAAGCAAAGAGCGGGAATTCGCACCCCAGCATTTCACAGATTCTGGACTTCATAGCGCTGTTACCTGAATGGTGACCTGAGCCCCCAGTTTATCCCAATGTAGCGTCCGACGCCGGTCCGCCGCCGAGCACACTGCCATCGCTTGCAGTAAGCTGACACAGGCAGACAAAGACCCAAATCAAGATTATGAAACAGGAGCGATCCATGCCTAAGAACCGGGCCCTCGTCCTCATCGCAACAGGAGTTCTGCTGTCCGCCCAGGGGTGCGACAGGGAATCGGATTCAGAATCGGCGAAGCAGAACGTCACGCTGAAGGATCTGAAAGCATCTTTTACCGAGCTGACCGATGAGATCGCCGCCTATACCTTTGATCAGCGGGACGAAGCAGTCAGAACGGCACAAAAAGAGCTCAAGGAGATCGACGCGAAGATCGAAGAGCTCGCAAAGAACGCCGAAATCGAGTCCCAGGAGCTCACCAGCGATGTCCGCAAGCAACAGGCGAAGCTGATGCGCGAGCTGAAGGCACGCAGGACGCAGATATCCGAGATGACGGAGCGGCTGAGCAGGAGTTCTGCAGGTGCCTGGGACGAGATCCGGGACGGCCTGGCGAACGCCTACGGCGAGATCGGCCAGGCCCTGGACAATGCGCGCGCCGAATTCGCGGAATCTGACCCTGAGAACTCAGAAAAAATTGGACCCTGACCTGTACCTGGGGCGCTCAGAGACTGTAACTCAGCGTCAACGAGCCGAATGAAGGCGCATCGTCCTGCCCCTTGAACTCCTTCGACCGATAGGTGTGCACGTAGCTGAAGTTCCAGCGTCGGTAGCGGGCGCCAAACCCAGCGTAAAGCTCGCCGACCAGGGGTTCGCTGCTGGTGCCAGTGTCGAAGTTGCGGAACACGGGCCCATCCAGCGTTATGTTGTGAGCCACCACCGAGCCGAGGGCGCCAACAACACCGTACAACGACCAGCTCGAACGCTCGGTGCGGCTGGAGGTGAAGGGCTGGTGGGAATAGGCGGTCACGGAAAGCCGGGCATCCGCAAAATTCAGGGGCAGATTCCAACCGAATCTGATGAGGGTCCCGATGTTGGCCCCGGTGTGGAAGGTGCCAAGCGCCAGCCGCCATTCGGTAAAACCATCTATGCCGAACACGCCCCAGCCAGGATCGTTCAGCGTGAGGCGGCGCCGCTGCGTCGAGTACAGATTCAGCGTCGCCTCGTTCGGAATCTGGCTGTCCCAGCCCTGAAACTCGTCGAGCCCGCGGATATCGTGGACAAAATCCTGGGCCTCCTGGGCATAAGAATGCGGACCCGTGGTGCCGATCGCGAGGCCCAGCGCATTCAAAGCCCGGTTGTCCTTGGTCTGCAGCGAGAGGTCGACACCCAGCCAGCCGGCGTAGGGACGCTGGCCGGGCGGTGCTGCCAGCGCCTGCAGATCTTCCGGGGTAAACATCAGCTGGGTCAGGGAGAATCCGTAGTTGTATTCCAACGTCTCGTGGCCTGAAAATCCCGACAGCTTGCGGAACAGGGCACGGCTCTCCGAGTCTCCGTTAAGACGCTTGAGAAAACGCTGCACCCTGCCGAATTCATTCGGGTCCCGCGCGCCTGAAATCCAGGACAGCCTTATGCCATTGGTGTAGTTCTGGTCGGTGTTTGCGAACAGATCGTTGTCCAGATAGAAGGTCAGGTTGGCATCCCCTTTGTCCGGCAAGAAGCCGAACCTGTCGGAAGCAGCGCAGTCAAAGGCCAGAAGGGCGAAAAGCGTGCCAAGCAGTGCTGAACAACCCGGTTTCATGAGTTAGCAACGCAATCATAGTAATGAGCACATCAGTATAAATAAGTGCAGACTGCTTTAATGCTTTCGTTCGTTAGCTGGAAAGGTCAATGAATCCATGAACAATCTGTGGAAAGTATTTGCCGGAATCGCAGCGGTACTCGTCATCGCGCTGGTCGGGGTGGCGATCACCGTGGCCCTGATCTTCGAGCCGAACGACTACCGCCCGCTGCTCATACAGGTTGTCAAGGACAACACGGGGCGCAACTTCGAGCTTCCGGGCGACCTGGACCTCAGCTGGTTTCCATGCTGCAGCGTGACGGTTGGGCCCTCCTCCTTGAGCAATCCAGAAGGTTTTCCGGACGACCCTTTCGCAAGCTTTCAGCGTGCCGCCTTGAGCTTGAAAGTGTGGCCCCTGATCACGCGTCGCGAGGTAGAAATCGGCACGGTAACTCTGGATGGACTGGATATGTCCCTGGTGCAGCTGGCCGATGGCCGCGTCAACTGGGCGTTCGAGACCACCCAGGCCGAAGCGCCAACAACTGAAGAAGCATCCAGCCTGGACGCGCTCAACGTCGCCGGCATACAGATACGCGACGGCAGGATGCGCTATCGGGATCTGGGCGCTGGCACGACGTTTACCGCAAGAAACCTGCGCATCGAAACCGGCGCTGTCGGGAAAGACCGGGCAATCCCGGTGGACGCGGCCGTCGACCTGACGGACGAATCGGACGGAACCAGCGCCCAGCTGAAGCTGACGACCTCGGTCCAGCTGACCGGTAATCTGGTGCTGCTGGACGGCTCAAAACTGAATCTGGAAGCCTCAGGACCCGGCATTCCCACCCAGCGGCTGTCGGTATCCGTTTCGGCCGGGAGCGCGGCGCTGGATTCCGGCACCGACCCGGACGCACCGGCAACCGTAACGCTGGAAGCGCTGAGTCTCGAATTGGAGATACCGGACGCACGGGTGCGATTACAGGGGAATGGCAGTCTCGGTGCGCAGAATTCCCAGCTGAGCGGTGACTTCGAGATACTGGACACCTCTCCCGGTAAGCTGCTGGCCGCGTTGGGACACGCTTACCAGCCCGTTGATTCCGGCGTGCTCGAGACGCTGTCCGGCACCGGCGTCTGGCGGGCCGGCTACCAGAGCATCGCTATGAGCGATCTCTCGCTGATGTTCGACGACACGCTGCTGACCGGCGCCCTAGGGGTCGACAATTTCGAAACCCCGGCGCTTAACTTCGATCTGCAGCTGAACGGGATAGACGTCGATCGCTATCTTGCTGAACCGGCGAGCCCGCGGGGTGCGGCAGTCTCGACTGCCGGAGCGGACGAAGACCCGACAACCATCCCATTGGATGCGCTCAACGACGTCCCGCTGAAAGGCCGGTTGCAGATCGGGCAGCTGCGAGCATCAGGCGTCGATGTCACCAATCTGGATCTCGGTCTGGAAAACATGACTAACCGACTGTCCCTGAACCTGAACGGCAACGCAGCGGGGGGAAGTTTCCGTGTCACCGGTTCGGGCAATATCGCTGCAGCAAACCCCCAGCTGTCCGGTACCGCCGAGCTTAACCGCCTGTCTCCGCGCCAGCTGCTGACCGCTCTGGGCGAGCCGCCACAGACCGCAAAGGATTCCGTGCTGTCAAATTTGTCAGGAACCACCCAGTGGCGGCTGGGCAGCCGTTCCATCGCGCTGGAGTCCCTGAACCTTCTGCTCGACCAGACCAACGCCACCGGCAGTTTGAGAATCGACGACTTCGACCGCCCGGCCGCCCGCGTAGAGCTGTCACTGGATCGCCTGGATCTAGACGCCTACCTGCCGCCGGAAGACGCAGCTGCTGAGGAACCCGAAAGCGAGGCAGAGATTCCCGTGGCGCAGATCCGCGAGCTGGATCTCGCCGGAACGCTCAAAGTGCGGGCGCTCACCGCGCTCAAGCTGAAGCTGAAGAACCTGCAGGCCGACATCCGGGCTGCAGACGGCGTACTCCGTCT
>JAHEEG010000080.1 GCA_024640825.1 Gammaproteobacteria bacterium | reverse complement strand
CTCGTGCTGCTCCTGTATCGACGGCGACTGGTTGCTCTGCAGGAGGACCTGGCCGGACGCATCCTGCGGCCCAGGGACGACTCGATCCGCTTTACCCTGCTCGCCACGGGCGCCGCCGGACTGCGCGCTGCACCGTTGCCGCTACTTTTCCTTGGCCTGGCAGAAAGTTTCGATCCTGTGGCCTCTCCCGCAAGCGCCTATATGGGACAACTGTTCAGCAGCCTCGCCCTGTTTTTGTTTTTCATTGATCTGATGCGTATCGTTTCTGAACCTTCAGGGATCGGACGCACCCATTTCAACTGGCGCGTCGCTACCATGGACAGGCTGCATCACGAGCTCACGTTCATGACGCTCTGGTGGATACCGATTGCCGCTGCCGCCTCTGTTGCCAACCGGTTATCGCCTACCACCGGAGATGAGGCAGCAGCACGCATCCTGATACTTCTCGCTCTGGGTATGCTGATCTATCGCTTCAGCAGGCACATGATACGGGAGCTGCGTCTAGCCGGAGGTGTCTGGTTCAGCGATACGCTGAATCGGCTGCGAGTGCTGCTGACGGCAGCTCTGGTGATCCTTACCGTCCAGACTGTCTACGGCCAGGTGTTCACGGTTACCGTCGTCGTGCAGGCCATGGTCGAGACTGTGTGGATCGGCGTCAGCCTGCTGCTGATCCACGCGCTGCTGGTGCGCTGGCTGCGGGTCACCCAACGGCATCTGCGCCTGAACGAGCTGCTGGCGAAGCGACCCGCGACCGCAACCTCGGAAGACGGCGCCAGCGCCGAGGAACAGGTGCCGGACCTGGGAGATATCAGCGCGGAGACCCGGCAACTGGTCACCGCGTCGACCATGGCTGCTGCGGGCGCGGCGTTGCTTTACATCTGGTCACCCCTGTTGCCGGCTTTCGAAGCCTTGAGCCGGGTGGTTCTGTGGACCTCCACCTCGACGGCCGAGGGCAAAACCATCACCAACCAGATATCCCTGGCAACCCTGCTCATCGTCGCGGTGCTCGCGGGGTTAACCCTGTTCGCGGCGAAGAAGCTCCCCGCGGCCATAGAGATGATTCTACGCAGCCGCACCAGCGTCTCACCCGGCGCCCGCTACACGGCCAGCACCCTGCTCAACTATCTGATCATCGGTGCTGGCGTCATCGCTGCACTCTCCGCCCTGGGCCTGCGGTGGGGCCAGTTGCAGTGGCTGGTCGCGGCGCTGGGGGTGGGCATCGGCTTCGGCCTGCAGGAAATCGTCGCCAACTTCATCAGCGGGCTGATCATTCTCTTCGAACGACCCATCCGCGTGGGCGACATCGTCACCATCGGCGACAAAGACGGTACTGTCACAAAAATCCGCATTCGCGCCACCACCATCCGGGACTGGGACGGCAAGGAACTGCTGGTACCCAACAAGGAATTCATTACCGGGCGCCTGCTGAATTGGACGCTTTCAGATTCCAACACCAGGGTAACCGTGAACGTCGGCATCGCCTACGGCAGCGACGTGGAGAAGGCGCTGGAAATCCTCAGAGACGTAGCTCTGAACCATCCGAAAACCGTGCGGGAGCCAGCCCCGCTGATCGTTTTCGAAAACTTCGGCGACAACGCGCTCGAACTGTCTGCGCGCTCATTCATTGATACCCTGGAAGGACGTCTGCAGGTGATGACCGAGTTACGCCAGGAGATCAATCGCCGTTTCGAGGAAGCCGGTATCGTGATCGCCTTCCCGCAGCGGGACGTACACCTGGACACCCAGGGGCCAATCCGCATCGCCCTCGATCCGGTGCCCGAAAGCTGAGGGACCGGGTAGCCGGGGTCAGGCAGTCTGCAGCAAGAGGTCGCAGATAGATCTGTCGTGCTAGCATCGGGCCGGCAGAAACAGGAGTTGAGTGGGGACCTCATGAGACATCCCATGCGGCGCGGGCTGATATTTTCAGGCGGCGGAACCAGCATACGGCAGATGCTGGACATCGCCCGCAAGGCAGAAGCTGCCGGCATCGACGCCATCTATCTGACCGAGGCCTGGCGCAGCGGGTTCGTTGGTCTGGCAGCGCTCGCTATGGCGACCGAAAAGGTGGAGCTTGGACCCTGCATACTGAACGCCTACGGACGTTCGCCGTGGCTAACGGCCATGAGCGCCGTTGACCTGGACGAGCTCAGCGGCGGCCGGCTGGTGGTCGGGGTCGGCACGGGCAACAAGCACATCAACGAGGAATGGCAAGGCATCGCGCAACAACGACCGCTGCAGAAGATGGAAGAGTACGTCACCCTGCTGCGCAAGGCCGTGTCCACGCGCCTTGGAGAGACGCTGGCTTGGGAAGGTGAGCTGCATAGTATGCACTGGTCGCCCGCCGTGCAGCCGCTGCGCAGGACCATTCCCGTGACGCTGGCGGCTATTTTTCCAAAGATGATCGAGGTTGCCGGGCGGGTCGCCGACGGCATTGCGATGGGAGCGCTGGTGTCGCCGGAGTACATTGCCGACCAGGTGCTGCCCAGGTTCCACGCTGCAGCCGAAGGTGCCGGCCGCGATCCATCATCCCTGACCGCAAACACCGCGCCCTTCGTCTCCATAAACGAGAATCGTGAGGTGGCGCGTCAGGCAGCCAGGGAAGCCATCTGCCACCTCTACTCGCCCTTGCCACACCCTTACTACGACTACGTTCTGCGCGAGCAGGGCTTCTCCAAGGCGGCGGACGCTGCGACAAGACACGTGCCGGAAGGCCGCATGGAATACGCGCTGGAGGCGTTCACCGATGATATTCTCGACGCGGTGACCGTCTGCGGAACCCTGGATGACTGCCGAGCCGCGCTGGCCCGGTTCGAAAACGTGGTGGACCTGGTTGCGTTCGTTAACGTGAGCTATTCAAGCGGCGACACGGCGGGCCTGCTGGCCGGATTCGACACGTTGATCGAGCTCGGCGCCAGCAGCCGCGGATAGTCGTACAATTGAGCGGGGAAATGGAGTCCAGAAGGCAGGGAGCAGTCGAAGTCATGTCAGCTACCGCGAACCCTAAATCCGGTGAAGCTCGATGTCCGGGAATCAGCGTTCAGGACCTGCTGGCGAGGGACAGCCGGCCGGTGCCTGCGTATCTGACGTCGCAGAACTATTCGTTTCTGGGGGATGAGGACATTCCCTATGAACGCTATACGTCCCAGGCGTTTTTCGATCAGGAAGTGGAAAGACTGTGGCCCCGCACGTGGCAATGGGCCTGCCGGGAGGAGCACATCCCTGAATCGGGCGACTATTACGTCTACGACGTCGGCCCCTACTCGGTGATCGTCACGCGGACGGAAAGCGGCGAGATCAAGGCGTATCGCAACTCCTGCATGCATCGCGGCACGAAGCTGAAACCGTCGTTCAGCAGCGGGGCCAGCTTTTCCATTCGCTGTCCCTACCACGGCTGGGACTGGAATCTGGACGGGACCCTGAAATCGTTTCCTTGCGAGTGGGATTTTCCCCACGTACGGGCCGAAGCCATGAGCCTGACACCAGTGCGCCTGGGCCTGTGGGGCGGCTTTGTTTTCATCAACCTAGATCCGGACGCGCCGCCACTGCTCGAGTATCTGGACCCGCTGCCGAAGCATATCGACAGTCGCGTGTTCGAAGAGCGCTATGTCGCCCAGCACATTCAGAAGGAGCTGAACTGCAACTGGAAGATCGCGTCCGAGGCTTTCCTGGAGGCCTACCATGTGATGGAAACGCACAGCCAACTCATGCGAACCAACGGTGATGCGAATACTCAGTACGATTTTTACGGCGACCATGTCAGCCGCCTGATCAATGTTGCGGGCTCGCCCAGCACGTTCCTGAAAGAAGCCATGACAGAGCAGGAGATCCTGGATCTGTTTCTGATAGGCGACCGGGACGATGTGGCCGAGGGTCTGGTGGTTCCGGAAGGCGGCAACGCCAGACAGGTCATGGCCCAGCATTTCAGAGACAGCGTCGGTAAAAAGGGGCCTGATCTGTCCCAGGTCAGCGATTCGGAGATCGTCGACTCTATCGCTTACTTCGTCTTCCCCAACCAGCAGTTCTTCTCCGGGGTGTCCTTCCCCATCGTGTACCGCTTCCGGCCTCTCGGCATGCACGAAGATCGAGCTCTGTTCGATCTGATACTGCTGAAGCCGCGGCCGACGGATGGCACCCGGGTGGAACCGGCACTACCGGTCTGGCTGAAAGCCGAGGAGTCGTACACCATCGTTCCAGGAATGGACCCCTACGTCGGCGAGGTATTCGATCAGGATACGGGTAATATGCAGGCAGCCCACGAAGGCGCGCTGGCGGCGGCCAAGCCGGGCGCCACGCTGGGTAATTACCAGGAAGTCAGGATTCGCCACTTCCACCAGACGCTCAGCAAATATCTGGGATCCACCGATTAAGGGCGCAGGCGGGGAACATGACGAGCATACTCATTACCGGCGCGGCTCGGGGCATCGGCTATCAGCTGGCCCGGCAGTACGCCGAGGCCGGCGACCGTGTCTACGCTACTACTCGAGACCCGGGCAAAGCGCAGCAGCTCGACGCCCTGGCAGCGGCTTCCAGCGGACGTCTGACGGTTCACCGGATGGACGTGGGCAATGCAGCTTCCGTGAAAGCATGCGCGGCGGAGCTCGACGGCGCCCCCATCGACGTGCTGATCAACAACGCTGGCGTCTGGGGCGGCCTCGAGACCCAGACCTTTCAGAACATGGACTATGAGAACTGGGCCCACGAATTCAACGTCATGGCCATGGGGCCATTTCGGGTGATTCAGGAATTTCTGCCCAACGTGCTCGCCGGCGAGCAACGCAAGATCGTCACCATGTCCAGCCAGGTGGCCGCCCACGTCTATGATCACGTGATCGGCTACTCCTACGCCAGCGCCAAAGCGGCGGTCAACCGCCTGATGACGGCGCTGGCCACGGAACTCAAGGATCAGGGCGTGATTGTGGTGCCCATGCACCCGGGCTGGGTGAAGACGGAAATGGCCGGCGACGTGGCCGATATCGAACCGGAAGAAAGCGCGACGGGCGTGCGCGACGTGATTGCCGGAATGACACTCGCGGACTCCGGCAAGTTCCTGAAATGGACGGGAGACATCCATCCATGGTAATCGGGCTCAATCCGAGGGGTCGTCGGTCGTCACCGACGCTGGTCTCGCAACGAATCTCGCAACTCATCTAACAAAACAGACTCACGCACACACAGGGGAGAAAGATCGATGAACACAGGCTACAACCCGGAATTCAACCCCACCGGCATCGAAGGCGGCGTGGATACCAATTTCATTCCGTGGATAGACCTTCCTCAGGCGCCCGGCATGTCCATCAAACCGCTGCGTGCCAGCACCGAGAGCGGCATGTTTTCCGTGATCGTCAGATTGCAGAAAGGCACAGAGCTGTCCGGGCTCGTGTATCTCGGCGCTATGGACATGCTGGTGCTGTCAGGCAGCATGACCTATCCGGACGGCCCCATGGCGGGCACGCTGGAGCCCGGAACCTGGGGCTATGCGCCCGCCAACGCGAGAATCCAACGTATCGTTGCGGACCAAGACACCGAGTTTCTCGGCAATTTCTACGGTCCCATCGCCTTTGTCGGCGACGATTCGCAGTCGGTCACCAGCATTCTCACCGCTCTGGACGTCAGCGCCGCCGCGCGCAACCGCGGCGTCACCCTGGTGCCCAATACCCTGGCAGAGTGCATGCAACCGCGCCCACCAGCGTATCAGGGCCCGGCAGAACCGCTGGCCATTGCCGGTACCGATTCGAAGGCGCTGGTAACTGAGGCTGAGGGCATTGCAAAAGACGTAGGCAGGTCAGTACACCCCCATTTCATCGACACCCGCGCCGTGCCCTGGCTGGTGAACCCCGAGCTTCCCGACATGGGCCTGAAGGTCCTGCGGGTGAGCGAAGAAACCGGCATCACCTCTCTGATCGTGCGCCACAACGGCGTCGCCGGCCCGCACTATCACCTGGGCGCAGCGGACTTTCTGGTGCTGAGCGGGCGCATCGGCTACCGCGCCGGACCGCCCGAAGGCTATGGCCCGGGCGTGTGGTTTTACGAGCCCGCCGGCGCTCGCCACGAAGCAACCCAGCGGGTCAGTGACGAGGACCTCATCTACACGGCCAACGTCTATGGCCCGTTGCAGTTCGACGAAGGTCCGGACACGCCCATCGCGGCGGTCCAATCGTGGATGCAGTACAAGGCGCTGGCAGACGCGAGCGGTGTGGCGCTGGTGAAAAGCACCTTTGAGGGTGACGCATCGCTGCTGGCCTGGGCGCCCTTGGGTTCCGAAGCAGCGACTCTGTAGACGCAGCCTGGCAACGCCAGTCTCTGAGCACGGCTAGGCGCCTGGGTTGCGCGGGTCCCAGAGACGGCGTTGTGTCATCTGTTCGTATCCCTTGCCGTCAGGGTAGGAAATAAGCTCCATCTGCAGATCCCATGGCGTGAGGAAGTAGCAGGAGCGCAATCCGGCCTCAGGCCCTTCCTCGATGGGCGGGCCGCCGCCACCGGGCATCAGACGGACCCCATGACTCCGCAGGTGCTGGAGCGCGGCATCCATGTCATCCACATACAGGGTGATGTGATGCCCGCCCCAGTCGCTGTTCCTGGGCATCTGCCGCCGCTGGTCGGGCGATTCGTACTCGAACAGCTCGATGTTCGGGCCATGACCGCAGCGGAACTGCCTGACCCGACGGATCACCGCACGCGGATGCACGTTGAGCATATCCTGCATCATGTCAGTGTCTTCCGAGCCGAAAGGACCCATCTCATAGAACGGCTCCAGGCCCAGGACGTTCTGAAGAAAGTCGGCGGCCGTGTCGAAATCCGGTGCGGTGATGCCAATGTGGTCCGTGCCTCGAAGGCCGGGGAGGCCCTTGCTTTCAGCTGCCATGTCTCATCGAACTCCGTTGCCTGTTGCGGGTCGGCCAAACCTGCTGGCTTAAACTGATTGTGGTCCCAAAGTAGCAGATCGAATTGCCGGGTTGTAGTCGCCCATCGATGGCCAGCGCTATGAACCTGCAACGCCACCTGAGCCCCAGGTTGACTCCACCTAGCCTTTGCTAAAAGAATACGTGGCAGATGTTTCGCTGTTGCTATCGGGGGAGGGCGGCAACTCATGAGTCAAAACGACCACTGGACGGTAGCTTCGCGGCCCGAGGCCGAGGTTCAGCCAGGCAATTTCACCATGGAAACTGAGGAAACGGCCTCTCCGGCGGACGGGGAGTTTCTCGCCGAGGTCCGCTGGCTGGTCGTCACCCCGCCCCTGCGAATGGCCCTCACCTCCGGCGGCATCTCCCGCCGGCCCATTCCCATCGGCGCAAAAATGCGCAGCACGGGCCTCGGACGCGTGGTCGAGTCCCGAAATCCGGACTATGCCGTCGGTGATCTGGTGATCGGCGAGCTGGGCTGGCAGCAGTTCACGATCTCCAAAGGCACCGGCATGCGCAAGGTTCGCCCGCGGCTGGATCTCCCGGAAAGCAGCCTGCTGCACGTGCTCGGGGCCGGCGGGGCAACGGCCTATTTCGGCATGTGTGAATATGCCCGGCCGCGCATCGGCGATACCCTCGTGGTCTCCGCTGCCGCGGGTAACGTCGGCTCGCTGGTCTGTCAGCTGGGTCGATTGCAGGGTTGTCGAGTCGTCGGCATAGCCGGCAGCGCGGAGAAGTGCCAGTGGCTGACCAAAGAACTGGGTTGCGCCGAAGCAATAAATTACAAGGCCGATAACGTACCGGAACGCCTGCAACAAGCCTGTCCCCGCGGCATCGACATCTATTTCGACAACGTTGGCGGCGAGATTCTCGACGCCTGCCTAGGCCTGATCGCCCAGGGTGCTCGAGTGGTGCTTTGCGGCGGCACCTCTCAATACAATCATGACCTGGACTGGTATGGCCCCAAAAACTACTTCAACCTGGTCTACAAGCAGGCGGAGATGACCGGCTTTTACGTCTTCAACTTCTCGAATCGTTTTGAAGAAGCCCATTCCCGGCTGGCGAACCTGGTGGCATCCGGCGAACTGAAATATGCAGAGGATGTCCTCGAAGGCATAGAGCGCGCGCCCGAAGCCCTGATTCGCGTATTGACCGGGGCGAACTTCGGAACACAACTGGTGAAAGTAGCAACCCACTGACCCAAAGGAGACTCACTATGGCCAAGATCGAGCAGGAATTTCTCGCCCGCGAAAATCCCCGCGAGGGCGACTTCCAAGCGAGACCCTTCATGCCGCGCGTTGGCAACGTGGACCTGGGAACCGAGCCCGTGGATGGCCAGCGTTTCTACTCTCCGGCGTTCATGCAGGCGGAATGGGACACCATCTGGACCAAGACCTGGCAGATCGTGACGCGGGTGGACGATCTTTCCGAACCGGGCGCTTTTTTCGTCCACGAGCTAGGCAAGGAGTCCTTCCTGTTCGTGAAAGGCAACGATGGGGTGATACGGGGTTTTTACAACGTCTGCCAGCACCGGGGCAATCGGCTCGTCCAGGCCGAGGACGGGGAAGCTGACGCATTTACCTGCCCTTTCCACGGCTGGCAGTGGAACAACGATGGGTCCGTGAAAACCGTCGCCGACCCGCAGTTCTTCCGCCAGTGGGACAACGGGGTGCCCTACGACGAGCTGGCCCTCCCGCCCGTGCGAGTGGAAACCTGGGCCGGCTGGCTGTGGTTCAACATGGATCTCGACACCATTCCACTGAAGGACTACCTGGGCGAGCCCGCCGAACATCTCGAAACATACGAGTTCGAGAAGTTCGACATGATCGACTATCAGACCTTCGAGTGGAACGGCAACTGGAAGCACGCGGTGGACGCTTTCAACGAGAGCTATCACTTCGCGTCGCTGCACCCCGACATGATCGAGTTCGGCGAGGGCCACGATATCCCCATTGAGCTGCTGGGCATCCATTCCCGCATGCTGAACTTCAACAGCACGGTGAGCGAAGTGGTGGACGACCGGGATACCATCACACCGCTGCGTGATCATTTCGCATTGAAAGGTCTCGGCTCACACGCAGCGGGCTATTCAGGCTCCGCCAAGGACATCCACCTGGAAATCGTGCGCCAGCGCCGGGAGCAGGAGGACGACAGCTACCTGCCCTTAAAGCGGATGAACGATGAGCAGCTGGTGCATCAGTATCACTACACCTTTTTCCCGAACACCACATTCACCCAGACCCCCGGGTCTGGGGTGGTGTTCCGCTATCGTCCCCACGCGACGGACCCGAACAAGTGCTACTACGATTTTCTGATCATGCAGCAGCGAGCGCCGGGCTCGCCCAAGCGAGAGAGGCCACCTCACAAGATTCACCGCCACCGCGAACGCGTCAACTACGGGGAAGCATTCGACGGCACTTTCGACCCGATTCTGGCCAACGTTCTGGCCCAGGACGGATCAAACATGGAGACCATGCAGGCAGGCGTGAAATCCGACTCCTTCAAAGGCATGAATCTGTGCGAGCAGGAACTCCGGCTGCGACACTTTCACCAGACGATCGACAAATTCATTTCTGGTGAGCTGACGACTAAAACACTGCCCCCCTCCGATGCCTACCTGTTGAAAGGCCCGAGGGGTACCGTTCGTTAACCTTCTACCCTTTTAGCCGGGGGGCAGCTTGATCTCGAGCGGCGGACAGCCCTCGGGCTGAGGCTGCGGCTTCCGCTTGGCGATGGGACCGACCAGTTCCAGAAAGACACCGTCGGGGTCCAGAATGTGCACGATGCCGAACTCGTCCTCGCCGGTGCCGGAACAGCACGGGGCGACTTCGGAGAGGAACTTCACGCCCCGGGCTTTAACTATCTCAACCGCGCGGTCCAGGTCGGGGACCACCAGCGCGATGCGATTTATGCCTTTGTGATTGATGGGCGGTGGGTAAGCAGGGTCATCATTGTAAGGCTTGATCCACTGCACCAGCCGCAGCACGTGCCGGTCACCCCGCGCCAGCGCGATGTCGGCCCCTTTGATTCGAAAAGGCTCATCGAGCCCGTAGGCCCGCGCCTCTTCCAACGTCCCCGCCTCCGGCACAGGCTTGGTGACCGTGTAGCCAAGCGCACGATAAAAATCCAGTGACGCCTCGAGATCGCTGACGTTGATGCCGATATAGGGCATCGCGATGAGGTGCATGTTGGCTTCCGGATCGCCATGCGGGGGCGCGGTTTCCATGAGCTTGAAGAGCACGCCATCCGGATCGCGGAAGAAAACGAACTGATCTCCTGGGATTCCATAGGGTTCGGAAAGAAATTCCACACCCAAACTCTTCATATAGGCCACGTCGCCAGCAAGATTCGTGGTCAGCAGCGCGGCGTAGGCCATGCCGAGATGATTGGGCAGATCATACGGCGGGTCATCGTTGTAAGGGGTCTTGAACTGCAGCAGGTCGATGCTGGCCGTATTCAGGCTGCCGGGTAGCGTAATGACCTCGCCTTTGACGAGTTCGTACTGGCAGATGTCGTACATACCCAGCGCTCGGGCCATCTGATGGGTGTTGGTCAGCGGAAACCCACTCATGCCTTCCGTGTAGCCCAGGTTTCGATAGAACGTTCGAGATCTGTCGAAATCTCTGGTGTGGGTAGCGAAGTGAACCCGGGCCAGCAGGCCAATGTCGTCTGCGGGTAAATTCTCGAGCATGGCCGAGAGATCACCGAACGGCGATTGTGGTGGGGCCGCGGGGGTTTCCGGAGCAGGTTCGGCGACGCAGAGCACTGTGAAGCTCATCAGAGCAAGGACTACAAAAGGCTTGATCACGTTCTCTCCCTAGACTTAGTAAATCGCCAGAGCCTCCCATGATACGCGAGTCATCCGGGACAGACTAAGAAGGAAATCGACTGACACAATAACTTTAGACGTATCGGAAAATAGCTTCATCGCGTCAAACAATGAGAGACCAATACGGGCGACCACAGAACCGCCCGCCGACCTTGTACACGAAAAAGTCGGCGAAGAGCGGGACTTTGGTCGACAGGTGACGGTGTCGAGGATACAGAACACACAGCGCAATAGCCGGGGCTGCAGTCGTGCATCAGCAAAGAGCGAGCGCGCTCGCTGCAGCCATCAAGTTCAGAGATAGTAGATGAGCAGATAGGCGGTCAGCAGCACCGCGATCCAAAGCGCCGTCGTTCCGATCTGCCAGGTACCGCCGAGCGCGCCGACGCTGCTGAGCTGTCGCATCAGGCGCGGTCCGGCGCGATCGACGAGAGCGTTCAACAGCCCTTGGCCGCGTCGACCCCAGAGCCTGAGCCGCATGAGGACGCTCTCGCCGACCCGACGCAACAGTATCCGCCAGATCCAGTCCGTATCCAGCGAGATTGTCAGCGTGCGGCGCATCAGCGGCAACAGCAGGAAAAACGCTAGCCCCGAAAACAGCAACAGCTGCAGGTAGAAGAGGACTTTGTCGGTGGCGTAGGCATCGTACTCGACCGGATACGGAAGCAACGTCCAGAGCAGTTCGGGAAAAACGCCAATGGCGATGCAGGCGGCTGCGAACAGCACCATGGCGGCACCCATATTCCACGGCGCTTCCTTCGGCCGCAATCCGGAGTCTTTCTGGAAAAATACAAACCAGGGAAATTTTATGCCTGCGTGGAGAAAGACGCCCGCAGACGCGGCGGCCAACAGGAAGTAAACCAGCGCCAGCTCCTGCTGCTGAGCGGCTACGGAAATAAGCGTTTTCGTGGTAAACCCCGAGGTCAACGGAAAGCTGGAAATGGCAAGCGCTCCGATGATTCCACAGATGGTAGTCAGGGGCATGGTCCGAAACAGTCCGCCGAGATCCGAACAGCGGGTCATGCCGGTCCGGTATATCACGACGCCGGCGCTCATGAACAGCAGCGCTTTATAGATGATGTGTGCAAACGCGTGAGCGGCAGCGCCATTCAGCGCAAGTTCTGTACCGATGCCTACGGCGCAGACCATGAAGCCCACCTGGTTGACGACCGAATAGGCGAGTATCCGCCGCGCATCATTCTCGAGCAGCGCGTACACGATGCCATAAAAGACCATGTACAGACCGATCCAGATCAGCACGGGCTCTCCCGGAAACAGGAGAATCAAGGCCAGTACCGCTGACTTCGTCGTAAATGCGGAAAGAAATACCGAGCCAGTGGGGCTCGATGCGGGATACGCATCGGCCAGCCAGGCCGAGAACGGCGGTGCAGCCGCGTTGATCAATATGCCAATAAGTATCATCCAGCTGTCGAAGCTGTTTGCCAGCATGGCCTCGATCTGCACAGAGCCCGTGTGCACCACCACCCCTTCGATACCCACCTTGAGGATGACACCGCCCAGAAGGTGCAGAATCGCATAACGAATTCCGGCGGCACGGGCAGCCGGCGTGCCACCACACCAGACAACCACCGTTGAGAAGATTGCCATCAGCTCCCAGTACAGGAACAGCGTAATCAGATCGCCTGCAAAGGCGACGCCGACCGCACCGGCGGCGTAGGCCTGGGCAGCAGCCAGCTCGTACCATTTTGCCTGACGGAAGGCGAACAGGCTGCCGGTGAACGCCATCACGCAGAAGATCGTGGCGAACAGTCGCCGCAGAGGGCTGCCCTCCAAAGGCTCTAAGTCATAGCCGAGGAACGATGCCGTCACAGCAACGCCATCGGGCACCTGCCAGACGGCCCAAAGGGCGATCAGCGGCGCCAGCAGAAGCACCCCGGCACGGGCGATTCCTCGAGTAACGCCGGTTAAGATCGCACCCGCAAGCAGAATCAGCGCCGGTGGAACGATCAGCTCAGTCATCGTAGTAGCTCTCCGCCCGCTTGATGAGCAGCCCCAGCCCCTTGGCGACCAGCACCATGGCAACGCACGACAGAAAACCAAACACCGCCGCGAAGCCCAACCAGCCGTCGACGCCGAAATAGCCTTTGATGCTTATGACGAGTTGTGCCAGAACCGTCACCGCGAGCACGACGATGAAGGCGATCCAGAGCATGCGAATGGTTGCCGGACGTACGAGCCAGTGGTCGTCTCGGGGCTGTTTCGGTTGCGGAGAATTCTCTTCCGACACTTTCATGGCAGTGACTCCACAAGCTGGCGTTCCAGATCGAGCACCGGCTGATTGAAGAAAAAGAAACCCAGGGTCGCCAGCGCTGTGAGAGACAGCGCCAGAACTATGGGGAAAGGCGCCTCACCGTGTGGTTTCTGACCCGGCGCTTCGCGCCCGAACCAGGCGGCAAAAACCACCGGCAGAAAATAGGCGGCATTGAGTGCGGTGCTGAGAATGATGGTGAACAGCGCGACGTAGTTGTCGGTCTGAAAGGCACCGGCCAGGATGAACCACTTCGACACAAAACCGCCAGTAGGTGGTACCCCGATCATTGACAACGCGCCGATGGTAAACGCCGCCATCGTCCAGGGCATACGCGCGCCGATACCGGCCAGCTGGCTGAGTTCGGTTTTCTTCGACGCTGTATAGATGGCACCGGCAGCAAAGAACAGGGTGATCTTGCCGAAGGCATGGGCAACGATGTGCACCGCTGCCCCGATCTCGGACAGCGGCGTGAGCACCGCTGCCGCCAGGACCACATAGGAAAGCTGACCAATTGTCGAGTAGGCCAGCATGCGTTTCAGGTTCTGCTGGCGCAGAGCCACAACGCTTGCAGCGAGGATTGTAAACCCCGCCATGTACAGCAGCCAGCTGCTCGACGGCTCAACCACCAGCAGGTCGATACCGAACACGTAAAGAATGACCTTGGTCACCGTGAACACGCCTGCCTTGACCACGGCCACCGCGTGCAGCAGGGCGCTGACCGGCGTGGGCGCCACCATGGCGGCGGGCAACCAGCGGTGAACAGGCATGACTGCCGCTTTGCCGATACCGAAGACGAACAGCGCAAGCAGCAGCCCGACCGCCGGCCCCTGAAGATGACCTTCAATGATGCCGCCGGGTTCAAACTGGAGCGTCCCGGTCGCCGTGTAGGTCCAGACAATAGCGGGAAGCAGAAGGCCGATGGAGGTTGCCAGGAGAATGCCGAGATAAACCCGGGCGGAGGCTACCGTCGCGGCATCCCCTTTGTGGGATACCAACGGGTAAGTAGACAGGGTCAGCATCTCGTAGAACAGAAACAGGGTGAGCAGGTTGCCGGCGAATGCGATACCCATGGTGGCGGCAATCGCGATGGCAAAGCACACGTAGAATCGCGTCTGGTGCTTCTCTGCATTGGCGCGCATGTAGCCAAAGGAATAAATGGAATTGACGATCCACAGGACGGACGCTAGCGCGGCGAACAGCATCCCCAGCGGTTCAACCGTGAACGCGACCGAGACCCCAGGTAGCAGCGTCGCCACATTCAGCGCCGGGCGGCCACCGGCCATCACGTCCGGAAGCAGCGAGCCAACGAAGACCGCTAGAGCAACCGCCGTGAGCAGCGTGACCGACTCCCGCAGATTTGGCGAGCGACCGGTCAGCACGATACCCGCGGCCCCCACCAGCGGCAGCAGGATCGCCGCAGCAATGGCAAACGCGGCGGTCACGGCAGATGTCTCAAGAGTTCATCTGCCGAAAACGCAGCGAGGTCCAGAGGTACCGCCGGCACCAGACCGAAGTAGATATTCGCCGCAGCGGCTACCCATAGAACGGTAAGCAGTGGCCAGGGAGCTTCCTGGACAGCAACCCCTGATACTGCAGCCTCAGGGGTTCCAAACCAGGCGCGCTCTACGATTCGCCAGATATATACGACGGCCGCCAGAGAACTCACAACCACGACAGCGGCCACTGCAAAACCAAACGCTCCGTGCTCCATCGCTGCCTGGAGCAGCAACCATTTCGACACGAAACCGGCGGTGCCGGGAATTCCGACCAGGCTCGCCCCCGCCACCGCAAACCCAGCCATGGTCCACGGCATGCCCCGGGCGATACCTGAAATACCATCCAGCGTGAGATGGCTCAGCCGCATGCCGATCGCGGCAATCGCCAGAAACAGCGCACCCTTGGCCAGCGCATGATTGAATATGTGAGTGATACTCGCCATCAGGCCGGTGACGCTGGCAAAACTGGCGCCGAGCAGAATGTAACCAATTTGCGCGACCGAGGAGTAAGCGAGCATGCGCTTCAGGTCCGTTTCCACCACAGCCACAGCCGAGCCAACCACGATGCCCAGCAGCGCCAGCGGTATCATGAAGCCGGCAAACTGTATGAGGTGATGTTCGAGGTTGCCCTGGAAGACGAAGAAATCAAAGCGCAGCAGGACATAAAGCGCCACCTTGGTCGAGCAAGCGGCAAGGAAAGCAGTCACGATGTGCGGCGCGTGAGTGTAGGCGTTTGGCAACCAGACATGCAGGGGGAATACGGCCGCTTTCAGGGCAAGCCCTATGGTAATGAAGCCTGCGGCTACGAGAATCGGTCGCTGATCCGCTACTTCCGCGATCCGCGCTTCCATATCCGCAAAATTCAGCGTACCTGTCATCATATAAACCAGTCCCACGCCGATC
>JAHEEG010000079.1 GCA_024640825.1 Gammaproteobacteria bacterium | reverse complement strand
AACATCACGGACAGCACCAGGTACCGGGCTCGATAGCGGGCCGGAAGGGTTTGCCGGGGGTGTGACAAAGGTTACGCTCCGTTAACAAAGCCCGATTTGAATGGATGTCTGTGCACCTTCGAAGCCGACCGCCGACAACTACACAGTGCTCATTGCATCCACCAACCGAAAGCGCCGACTCAAGTTGAGAGCAACCTATAACGAAGGTCGGTTTGAGACAAGCCGCGACGGTTCCTCACCGTATACGCAAGATGACGTTCCCTTAGGGAACCCCTGATTAATGCTCGAAAGCTCAGAGTTTCCTTAGCTGCACGACCCTGACCGGCCAGGTTAGCAACGCGCTGCGGGCCATCGAGGACAGTGAGGCCCAAGGCCTCAACCCCCACAACTCCAACCTGGCGGTGCAAGACAAGCTGTCGGTCAGTTTTTCCGGGTGAAGTTACCCGTGGCTTCCTCCCAGGCCCGACGCAGCACGAACTCACGATCGAGGCCCAGGGAAACAATAAATCGAATAGGCTCGTAGCCGGCGTCCGCGGTGAGCGCCGTTGACGCTTCTGTTTCCTCCAGGGACGCACCGCTGGCCGCAGCCGCTTCACCGATCTCCCAAAGCTGCCGCAGGAAATCCTGAAACTGCGCAATACCCGCACGGTCCGTCGTCGGGCCGTGACCGGGAATCACGAGATTAAAAGCCAGCGCCGCCACCGCGTCCAGGGTCGCCGGCCAGGCTTTTATGGTACCTCCGGCTTCCAGATCGATATTGGGATAATGGCCGTTGAACAGCAGATCGCCGGTATGAATGACCGCCTCGTCGACAAACACCACCACGAGATCGCCATCGGTATGCCCAAGACCGGGGTGGAAGAGGTCCAGGGTCTTACCCCCCACCTGCAGGCGTTGTCGATCGGCAAAGGTTTCATTGGGCAGCAGCCTCGCCGCATCGCCGCTCCAGAAGTCGGCGTCCAGGGTCTGCATATGAGACAGCGTGCGCTCCGTAGAAATCACCCGCGTGCCGGGCTCAAAGGCGGGATTACCGTGGGTGTGGTCCACGTGATAGTGGGTGTTGATGATCAGCACCGGTTCCATGCCGGTAAGCTCCCGGGCAAGCTCGCGAATGCGCGAGCCCTGCAGCGGCAACGTCATGGTATCTACCACCACGGCCCCAGCCGCGGTGCGAAGCACTGCGGTATTTCCACCAAAACCCCGTAGCACGTGCAGATCTTCGGACAGCTGTTCCACCTCCAGCGACCTCACTGACACGAACACGTAGCCGGCCAGAGCCAGGGCCAGAACAACCACGCCGAGCAGCGCCTTCTTCCAGACCTTCATCCTGACCTCCCCGACGTGCAGATTGATCGAGCGCGCCGGCTATCCGCTGTGGCGTGTCCAGCGCTTGTGGCTCGGCCCTTCCCGCCCACGCTTCTCTCCGGCGTGTTCCGGATAGACGGACGCGGTGTACAGATCGCCGTGGGCATCCATGGCCAGCTGGTGTATGTAGATGGCGATGTTGTCGACGCGATCCAGCACCTTGCCCGTGCTCGCTTCCAGCACAACGAGATTGCTCATCTTGTCGCTGGCATAGACATGCTCGCCGTAAACGGCAATGGAGAGCGGCATGATGTGCGTCCACTCATCCATATAGTTGCCATCCGGATCGAGAATCTGGATGCGGCTCTTAGCGCCGTCAGCCGGCTGGGTGCGGTGCTCGGCGATCTGTCCGGGCACCGTCATATAAGGGTGAAAGTTGCCGCCGGCGAGATCCGCCACCAGCAGACGACCCTCGGCATCCTGGGCCAGCGCGTGGGGTGTACCGAACTCGGCCGGGCCGCTGCCCCAGGTGCCCACCTGTCTGATGAACTCGCCTTCGGGCGTAAACCACACCAGGCGCGAGTTCCAGTAACCGTCGGCCACCACTATGTTGCCGTTGTGTTGAACCACCACCGCGGTGGGCCCGTTGAAGTGGTCCTGGCTATCGCCCCACTCGCCGAAGGTGCCCAGCTCCAGCAGCAGGGTGCCGTCCGGATGGTACTTACGTACCACGTGGCCGTCCCGGTCCGTGGTCCAGAACATGCCGTCTTTCTCGATATACAGCGTGTGTGCGCCAAGGGCGAAGCCGCGTTCGTCTGACGGGCCCCACTTACCGAGATACCTGCCGTCCCGGTTGAACATCGAAATGCTGCTCTTGCCCATCTTGTCCGCCATGGCCAGCGGATGCGCCGCCCAGTGCTCGATGTCACGGGTAAACAGATAGATGATGCCCTGGGCATCGACGGCTACCCCGGAGCCCATCTCGAAGCGCATGTCCGGTGGGTACTGGGGCCAGTCATCGACAAGGCGGTAGCCGCTGCGGGGATCCGGGCTGTCGGTTTCGTTGCTGACGTCGTGTGAATCGCACATGCACCCATTGTAGAGCCTAATGGCCTCCGCATCAGCCCCTTAAAAAGACCATTCTGAGGAGTAGGAAACCGCCCAAGAGCCTGCCATTATCGGTCCCTTGGAAGCGGGTTCCGGGGGGGAACCAACATTGAGCCAGCTGAAGCGATCGACGCTGTTCTATTACAGCCTCACCGATCTGCCCATTGCCATGTCACTGTTTCCAGTGATCGTCTTCATTCCACGCTTCTACGCCAGCGACCTCGGAATATCGCTGGCCGTGGTGGGCACCATCATGTTCGTCGTGCGCATGTTCGACGTCATCACCGATCCGCTGATGGGCTACCTCAGCGACCATACCCCCGGCCGCTTCGGCCGGCGCAAACCCTGGGTCCTACTGTCCACGCCCATCATGATGCTGTCGATCTACATGCTGTTCATGCCGCCGGAAGGCGCCGACTGGCTGCACATGCTGATCTGGAGCATGGCGCTTTCCATCGCTATCACCATGATGCTCATCCCCTACTACGCCTGGGGTGCGGAGCTGTCCAACGACTACCACGAACGATCGCGCATTACCGGCGGCAGAGCCATGGCCGGCGTGCTGGGCAGCCTATCTGCCCAGCTCATCCCGGGCGCGGCCCTGCTGCTGTTCGGCATGGGCGGCAGCAGCGTGGTGCTGCAACTGGTGGGCACCACCATGTTGGTTCTGATGCCAATCTGTGTCGGGCTAACCCTGTGGAAGACGCCGGAGCCGGAGCACTACCGGCGCGCTACGGTGCCGGTGCTGAAGGGCCTGAAGCTCATGTGGCACAACGGGCCTTTCAAACAGCTGGTGCTGGCCTTCATGATCGGCTCCATCGGCCTGAACATCACTACGCCCCTGTACCTGTTCTTCATCGCCGATGTCCTTGGCGCAGAGGATCAGGCTATCTACATGCTGACGTTCTTCTACCTGACGAGCTTTGCAGCGGTACCTTTCTGGGTATGGCTATCCCGGCAGATCGGTAAACACCGGGCCTATCTCGCAGCGTTCTTCATCCTGGCGTTCGCCCATCCGTTCTATCTGCTGCTCGGCGAAGGCGATTTCTGGTGGATGTTGCCCATAACCATCGCAACAGGCTTTGCGGGAGGCGGATTTTCTCAGACGCTGCCGAATTCCATGAAGGCGGACGTCATCGACCTGGACACCCTGCAGAGCGGGGAGAACCGGGCCGCTCTTTTCTTCTCCGCATGGTCTTTCGCGCAAAAGGCGGCGGCTTCCGTGGGCGCTGCCATCGCCATGTTCGGTCTGGCCGCCGTGGGCTTTGACGCCGCCCCGGAGGTTGCCAACGGCGCACAAGAGCTGTTCGGCCTGCGGTTTCTCTTCTCCACCTTCCCGTCTCTGTTCTTCCTGGTCGGCGCGGCCATCGTCTGGAAGTATCCGATCACGGAAGAACGGCATGCGGAAATCCGCGCTCAATTAGAAACGAGGACGGCGGGTGACCCTTCGGCCGCCACCGCCGGGTGAATCGGCTCCGGTGCTAAGACGCTGAGTTGGCGGCTTTCACCGCGCTGAGGTGTTTCCGAAGAATATCGGCCCAGCGCTTCAGGATTCGATCCGCAGCCTCCTTGTTGGTAACCCGATTCATTTCACCGCCGGGACCCCTGTCCGCTTCAGGGTCAATCACACGGGCAATGATGTCGTTGGATACCGAATCGTACAGTTCCATGTACAAGGTCATCTCGCCGGCGGATGGCGCAAATGACTCGGACATTCCGGGGCTCATGACATCCGGCGCCGTGACCACCAGATTGACGAGGGCTGGTCGCACTACCAGTACGTCACTCGCGGCTGTGTCGACAACGGGAAATCCGCCCGCCTCCAGCTCTTTCGTGAATACCTCTTTGAACTCTTTTGCCAGCCGCTTCTTGATGCCGTCCATGTCCTTGTCGCTGACCCGGTTTTCAAATGACGCGTCTTCATTGTATTCGCGCTGCCAGTTCTTCTTGAACGAGACGAAGCAGTCCACCAGCGCAACCTTGTCGTAGCCCGCCAGCGACGCACCCGGTTTCAGGTATACGGCCCGCAGCTTGGTGTCGGGCTGCAAGACCAGACCATCGGTTGTTGTCTTGGGTAATTCGTTGGACGCAGCGACAACCGTTTCGACAGCGAGGGCCGACGTGACGAGCAGGCCGAACGCAGCCAGTGACTGGATCAGAGTCTTCATCTTCACAACGGGTACTCCTGTTTTTAGAGGTGTATCGGATATTTGACGCGGCCTATTTTGACACCAACGACACCCGCAACGCACGGCCAACCGCAGGAGGAGAGCTCGTGTTTCAGAGTGAGCGAGAGGGCAGCGCGATGGGAAAAGGCCTTCGATCCCCACTATCATTGCCGCCGGGAACAGCAGAGACGATAGGCGGACACCCCACCATGCGATCTATTTCGGCATCAGTCCAGCGCGGGCCACTGCTTTTCACATTTCTGACCGTATTGCCCGTATTCGGCGTGGCCGCTGAAACCGGCGAGTTGGAACAGCTGCGTCAAATGCTGGCTGCCCAGCAGGCACAGATCGATACGCTGCAGCAGGCGGTCAAGCGCCAGCAGGCCACCCTGGACGCTCAGCAGAAGTTGCTGCAAGGCACGAGCGAACAGCAGGATATACCGGACCAGACAGATCGGACGGCGCTGACCGTTCAGGCGGTACAGACGGATAAGTCTGCGGCGGTGAAGGCCCAATCCATCGCACTATCAGGCTCTAAGTCGGACGACGCGAATTACGGCCCCCAGGGCCAGGACCCGCCCGAGCATCCCAAGGCAGCCAGCAAGGCCGACAGCTTTCTCGGTTCCTGGCCGCTGCCCGACACGAATGCCCGACTGCGAATAGGCGGCTACGTCAAAATGAATATCGTCGACAATCTCGACCCGCTGCAAACGAAGGACCGCTTCATCGTCGGAACCATTCCTCCCAGCGGCACCGTCGTTGAAGGCGCCGAAAAGGACATCAGTCTCACCGTCGCGCAGTCGCGGGTGAATCTGGAACTGCGCGATCAGAGCGAGGTAGGCGACCTGCGTGCTTTTGTGGAGGGCGATTTCGCCGGCGATGGGGACACTTTCCGACTGCGTCACGCCTTCGGTCAGTTCCGCGAGATGCTTGCTGGCAAGACCTGGTCAACCCTGATGGATCTGGAAACTGCCCCCGAAGAGCTCGACTTCGAAGGCATCAATGGCCAAATCAACGTTCGTCAGGCGCAGCTGCGATTTTTCCCGACCATTAGAGATTTTCTCAATTTCACCCTCTCCCTGGAAGATCCTTCCCCCGACGTGAGCGGAGGCACAGGCATCAGCGAGCTGCCCGATGTGGTGATCGGCATAGACAATTTCAACTTCGGTTTTCTGCAACGCATGAACGCGCGACCGGGATGGGGCGCGAGGCTCGCCCTGATACACCGTCAGATCAAGGCCAGGGAAGGCAACTCCGGCAGTAAAGTGTCCACAAGCGGCTGGGGAGTTACCGCCAGCGGCCATATCCCGGCGCCCTTCTGGGCCGACAACGACAAATTGCTCTGGCAACTCACTTACGGTGATGGCATCGGCCGCTATGTCAACGATCTCGGCACCATAGGCGGCCAGGATGCCATTTTTTCGCCCAGCGGGAAGCTGCAGACCTGGCAGGTTTTCGCCGGCTACTTTTCCTATCAGCACTGGTGGCGAAGCAAACTGCGCTCCAACCTGACGTTCAGCTGGGTAAAAGTTGATACCTACGACTTTCAGTCGACCCCCAGCTATATCGATCAGTACGGGGACCCTTATGAGCAGACACTTCGGGCATCGCTGAATCTGATCTACAGCCCTATCGCGCGGGTCGATCTCGGCGCCGAATACCTCTGGGGCCAGCGGAAGAACGCCAACAACAGCGAAGGCCAAGCAAACCAGATTCAGTTTTCCGCCAAGTACCACTACTGAGGCCGTCGACCGGGACCTTCCGGGACCGTTCCATGGCAGGCCCCGAACGCACTCGCCCTCGTCTACCTTCCGGTAAAGAGATTCCCGTTTCTCAGCAAAGGCGGTGCTCAGAAACGCGCCCTGCGCGGCGATACGCAAATCGCAGGCCAGCGCGATGGCCATTCCGGCCCCGGACCAGGCAATGGCGTTGCGGAGCGAGGTCGGTGAGCGCCAGAGTTCCAGCGGGTATCCTATCAGGGTACCCGCGCCGACCAATTCGGCAGATTCCGGACTTGAACAACGAACGAATGAAGGAAGCCCAGCAATCGATGCACGGTCCCGCTGAACATGATGTCTCCGTCGAAGCAGCAGGCCCACCGCGCATCTGGCTGGTGATCGGCGACAAGCCCGGGGACAACGCCCAAGTGGAGATCATCGCCGAGGCCCTAGGCATGCCTTTCGAGATCCGCCGGGTGCTGCCCAAGCAGAAATACGTGCTCGGCAAACCGTTCTTCTACCCATCTCTGCGGCATCTCGACCTGAGCCGCTCCGACGCCCTGGAACCCCCATGGCCGGACGTAATCTTAACCATCGGCCGCCGGCCTACCATGGTGGCGCTGTGGATACAGAAGCAGGCCGCCGGACGCAGCAGGATCATTCTGCTGGGACGCCCGAAGCGCTGGATGCAGCGCTATTCTCTGGTCATTGCGCCACCCCAGTACCAGGTGCCCGACCATCCCCGGATCTTCAAGCTTGGCCTGCCCCTCATGCGCAGCCCCGAGGCGGCCATTGCAAAAGCCACGGACATCTGGCGGGAGCGCCTTGCGGACCTGCCCCGGCCCCTCACCACGCTGCTGATCGGCGGCCCGACCCAGCCTTTCCGATTCGACGCGGATACCGCACGGGAGCTGCTCACCGCCGCTGCGGAAGCGGCAGGCAGCGGCTTCCTGTATGTCAGCACCAGCCGCCGGACGCCGCCGGAGGTGATCACCACCCTGGAAAAAAACCTGCCGGACAACGCCCGGCTGTACCGATGGTCACCAGACAGTGCCGATAACCCCTACCAGGCACTGCTGGGCCTCTCCGACCGGTTCATCGTGACCGGCGACAGCATCTCGATGATGGTGGAGATCGCGCGCCTCGGGAAACCGCTGGCCATATTTCCCCTACCCTACCGCGGCGGTCCGGGCCCTTACCTGCAGCGGCTGTTGGCCACCTATCTGCAGCAGGGTCGGCCGGACCGCGCGGGCGACCGCCTGCTGGTGGCGGTTGGACGGGCACTGCACCGGGTCGGCATCATCGGCTTCGCCCGGGACCTGACGGCAACCCATCGAATCCTTTACGAACGCGGCTGGGCTACCCCCCTGGGGCAGGGGTTTCCGGCTTCGGGACCGACCCCGGCCGACGAGCTGCACCGGGTAGTGGAGCGGATTCGGGCGCTGCTGGCCCGATAATCAGACGCCGAACAGCGTCTTCAGGTGCGGGTTCAACATCCTGCCCTGGGGGTCCAGGGTTCGCCTCACCTCCTGAAAATCCTGCCAGTGCCGGGGGTAGATGCCTGCCAACCGATCGGCATCCAGGGTGTGCAGCTTGCCCCAATGGGGCCGGCCTCCGTACTTCCAGAAGATGGGCTCGATCTCGGCGAACGGCGCCCGATAGTCCAGATCGCCGAACTGATGCACCGATATGCTGCAGCCGTCCTGGCCTTCGAACATGGACAGCCAGATGTCGTCGGCCTTCACGTATCGGACCTCGAGCGGAAAATACAGCGGCAACCGCCGCGCCTCGATGGTCCGCAGGATCTCCCGCGCGCATTCGGGGCCGGCCGCGGCGGGAACCGTGTACTCCATCTCCCGGAAGCGCACAATACGTACGTGAGGAAATACCCGGTAAGACGGCCCGGTGCGTACGGTTGTGCTCTCACCTGACAGAACCGAGTCGAGAATTGCCCCGTAGAGGCCATGGCCGACCCGGGGAATCCAGGCCGTGGCCTCGTAAAGGTTACGCAGCGTATTTACTGCGTTGGGGTCGTCTTCGCCGGCGTTGGCATCCGCGGGTGCGGCAATATCGGTTGCCACCGTGATGCACTGCGACGAATAGGGCATGGGAAAACATTCGAAGTGACGGTGATTCCGGAGTCGGGCCTGAATGTCATCGAAGACGTCGTTCATGTTCTCGACCCTGTTGACCTCGGTCAGGTCAAACGCGTGCTGATTCTGCAGCGTCATTCGCGAGACGATTCCCAGCGCCCCGATGGATGTCCGAGCCGCCTGAAATACCTCCGCATTCCTGTCCGCGCTGCATTCCATCAGCTCTCCGGACGGCGTCGCCAGCGTCAGCGCGGTGACATAAGAAGACGCGGAGCCAAAGGTGCTGCCGGTAGCGTGAACCGAATTGGCGATGGATCCGCCCAGGGCCGGGTAATCCATATCGGGCATGTTCGGCAATGCCTGGCCAACGGCGTCGAGCATGGGGCCCATGGCGTTGAGTCGGGTTCCCGCGAGAAAGGTCGCCTGCAGCCGCTCGGGGTCGTGACCGATCATGCCGCTCAGCAGGTCCGTGGCCACCAGGGTATCGTCTGTGGGAACCACGGCGCTGAACGAATGACTCCCGCCCACGGCCCGCACCACGCCCCGAGCCGATTTCATTACGCCCACCAGTTGGTCTTCCGAAACCGGCGCGAGGCGCCAGTTCGGCAGGCACGACTGATTGCCGGCCCAGTTGATCCAAGGTAGCGAACCGCCCGGCTCAAATGTGACCGGCGCCTGAGGCTCGGTGCCAGTCGGTCCGCAGCCACCCACCGCACCAAGGGCCGCGCCGGCGCCCGCAACCAGGGATCCCCGCAACAGCTCGCGGCGCTTCACGGCGCCTGAGCTCCGCCTTCGGGCAGGCCCGTCATCAGCCGAATCAGCACCCGGAAGTCTTCTTCCGTGCAGGCCGAGCAGTAGCCTAAAGGCGGCATCCCGCGAATGCCGTAGACAACGTTCTGCAGCATGGCGTCTTCCCCACGCGCCACTGAAGCCTGCCAGGCGCCGGGCACCCCCATGACGGGCGCGCCGGTCTCGGGCCGGGCGTGGCATTGCACGCAGTTGTTGACCAGCAGCTGGGTCTGTCTACCGGTGGGCGACGCGCTGGCCGGAAACTCAGCCGTTGCGGCACAGGCGAAAACCAGGGCCGCAACCCGGACTTTGCGCAGGAACTGACCCGCCCCCGGCCCCGTCCGTTGCGTGACGATGACGCTCAGGGTTTCAGCCAGTGCGTCAGGTCACGGTCGAGCAGACCGGAGAGTTTCTCCACATCGCTGCGGTAGTGGTCGCACAGCATGGCCTGCACGGATTCGGACAGCTGCACCCGCACTTCCGGCGCCTTGTTGAACCGCTTGATGCGCTTGCGCAGCCGTTTCAACCGCTTCAACGTGCCCGCGTTGCTCGACTCGATGAGCTTGAAGATCCAGGGTGGCGGGTTCATGGCAAACTGCTGCATCCAGCGCGACCGGTAGCCGGCGTTGCTGCGTTTCGACTTGAACTCGCGACGGCCGTCGTCATCGACGCCGAGAAACGTCAGCAGCCGAAGGTAGACGCTGCCGGGATCGGCGGTGAAGTCGTCGAACACGACAACCTGACAGCGCTGCCGACCGGCAACGGCAAACAGCCTCTCAACATGCTTGCCAAGGCTGGCCACATCCGCGTACTGCAGCAGCTGGGGGTCACGACATCTTTTCGGCAGATCACGCCCGCTGCGGCGATTCTCCTGCAGCTGCCAGGCCCGGGCAAAATCCTGCTCATCCTCGTCGAGCATGAACAGCAGGCGCGCGTGGTAAGAGCTCAACATGTCCAGGGGGTTCCTGACCGCAACGATGAATCTGGCCCGGCTGTCGAAGTCCATGGCCCGTCGGATGGCCTGCGGGTCATAGAGATAGGTTACCGAGCCGTCGCCGATGGCCTGGCAATCCAGCGTGAGATTCGGGTGAAAGCGTTCCAGATACAGCCGACGGACTTCGTCAATCGACAGCGTCGAACGGTCTTCGAGCAGAAAATGAGTTTCCTTGGGCTTTGAGAAGCTGATACGCGCGTTGCCTGCCAACGCCCGGCTCAACCCAGTGGTTCCACAGCGCGGCGCGCCCACGACGTAAAAACTCGGCGGCAGATCCGGCAGCATGGCGCTGACCAAACTGGAATCGGCGCCCTTGAGCAGCCGCATGATATCGGCATGACTTTTCGGCGTGCTGGTTTGCGGGACAAAGGCCATAAAATAGCGAGAGTCAGCGGTTTGGCGACTCAACTCCCAGGATTCGATCTCTCCGGAAGCATCCGGAACGCAATGTCACCCTTCCCGGAAGAAAGGTCAAATTTTGTCACCAGTAGCAACACCTGCCTCCGGACGTTAAACTTCAGCGCGCGATTCGCGGCCACGTTCGACCCAAACTCGTGCCCAGCCTGGAATACACCTAATGCGACGTCACAAAGAAAACCACCCGGAGAGGGGAAATATGCGTTTGCTCCTGTTACTGGCGATGCTGGCCGTATCCGCGTCGTCCTGGTCCTACGAGTACCCCATCAACGATCCTTATCTGGCCACCATAGCGGGCACGCCGGGGCCGCTGAAGGCAGACCTACCGGCTGACGCCAAACTCAAGATCAGGCATCTGCCGAAGACCACCGCCTGGAAGATCCCTGAGGCCATGTGGTATTCGGCGCGGCTGGAATACTCCTATCGGCTACAGCGCGGTCCGGCGCCACTGATCTTCGCCATCTCGGGCACCGGCGGATTTCACAACTCGGGGAAAAATCTGGCGCTGCTGAAAGCCTTCTATCAGGCGGGTTTTCACGTCGTCGGCATCACCTCCCCAACCCACTCGCAGTTCGTGGTAGCAGCGTCCCGCACCGGCGTGCCCGGTCACCAGCGCAACGATGCGAAAGACATCTATCGCGTGATGCAGCAGATTCTCGGCGAAATCGGCCATCGCGACCGGATAACCGGCTTCAACATGGTGGGCTACAGCCTGGGCGCGGCCAACGCAGGGTTCGTGGCCGAGCTGGACTCGCGGGAACGGAAGATCAACTTCGACAAGGTGCTGATGATCAATCCCCCGCTATCGCTTTACTCGTCCATCTCGAAGCTGGACCGGATGCTGCAGAACATCCCCGGCGGTCTGGACAACTTCAACCTGTTCTTCGACCGCGTGGTCCAGGCCATTACGAACGCCTACAAGCGGTCGTCGAGGGTAGAGTTCTCACCGGACATCGTATTCGAAGCTTTCAAGGCGAACCCGCCCACCACCGAAGAGCTGGCCGCACTGATGGGCGTCACTTTCCGGTTGTCTTCTTCCGCGCTTATCTTTACCGCCGATACGCGCACCAACTTCGGTTTCATCAAACCGGCGAACGTGACCCTGACCCGGAACAGCAGCATGAGCCTCTATGCTCAGCCGTCAATACGGGTGGGCTTCACCGACTATTACCACGAATTCTTCTGGCCTTTCTACGAACCCCAGTATCCGGGCGAAACCCGAGACTCCTTTGCGGAGCAGCACTCGCTGCGCTCGATCCAGGACTTTCTGCAAGGCGCCAGGAACGTGGGCCTGTTTCACAACCGCGACGACGTAATTCTCGCCGCCGGCGAGATCGACTGGTTTCCAACCGTATTCGGCGATCGGGCGACTATCTATCCCAACGGCGGCCACCTCGGGAATCTTGAGTACACCGAGGTCATGGCGGGCATCGTGGGGTACTTCAAATGAACCATCGACTTGTCGCACTCCTCGTTTTTCTGTCTGCCATTGCCCTCGGCGGCTGCAGCACAGCGCCGATCGTCAAAGGCAATTCTCCCGATGAAACGGTGTTCAGCGCTCAGGAGGTGGATTCGGCCGATGTGGACTGGCCTCTCGACGTTTACGACCCGCTCGAAGGCATGAACCGCACCATGTACCGGTTCAACTACCACGCCGATCGCTGGGTGCTGCTCCCCCTGGTGGACGCCTATCGCTTTGTGATGCCGGGTTTCGTCAGAAAAGGGGTTGTTAACTTCTTTGACAACCTTTTCGGCATCCGCACGCTGATGAATCAGGTTCTGCAGGGTAGACCCGTGCGCGCGCTGCAGACCACCGGGCGCATCGCCGTCAATACGACCCTCGGTATAGGGGGGCTTTTCGATATCGCTACGCCTCTGGGGATTCGCTATGACGAAGAAGATTTCGGCCAGACCCTCGGTGTCTGGGGGGTGAAACCGGGCGCTTATCTGGTGCTGCCTTTCTTCGGTCCTAGCAGTCTACGTGACGGTTTCGGCCTTGGTGTGGACTCGGCGTTCGACGTGTGGCTGGATCCCCTCGATTTCGACGATCACCCCGGCAGGCGGTGGGTCTATTACCCGTTCATGGTTGCCGACACCCGTGACCGCGTCACCTTCCGCTACTACAACACCGGTTCACCTTTCGAATACGAGCTGGTGCGGCGATTAATTCGCACCGTGCGGGAAATTGAGGTGCAGAAATGAGCGCTCTGATCACATTGTGTCGCGGTGGGTTAGTCGCCCTGCTGCTGTGTATCTCCACCGCAGCTACCGCGCAGGAGTTTCGCGCCGTTCGTCTTGGCATGACCGTTTCTGAAACCGGGGCGCTCAAAGAGCAGAGCCAGGCATTCGTCAGCGGCGTCAAGTTCTGGGCGCGGGACCTGCTGGACCGTGGAGCCAATCCCATCGAGCTGATCACCTACGACGATGCGTCCAACCCCGAACGTGCCGCCGAGCTCTATGAGCGTCTGATTACCCAGGACAAGGTTGATCTACTGATCGGACCCTACTCATCGTCCCTGGTGATGGCGGTGGCGCCGGTGGTCGAAAGGCACGACTTCCCCATGGTTGTGGAGTCCAGCGCGCCCATCGTCTACGAGCAGGGCTACAAGAACATCTTCGGCATATACACGACCGCCGACGTCAACATGGACGGCGTTCTGGACATGGCTCGGGAAAACGGCCTGTCCAGTGTCGCCATCGCCTACCAGAACAGCGAATTTCCAGCGGCAGTTGCCGAAGGCGCACGCGCCGCGGCACCCGGCAAAGGATTGACGATAGCCTTTGATGAGTCTTATCCCGCGGGTTCAAGCTCCCTCGACCAGTTGGCCGGAAGTCTTTCGCAGACCCGCCCCGACCTGATCGTGCTGGGCGCCTATCTGGAAGATTCCATTGCCTTCGTGAAAGCGCTGAAAGCTACCGGCTACGCACCCAAAATGCTCGCCGTAAGCGGCGCTCCGTCTTTGCGCCAGTTCGGCGAAGCCCTGGGCGCCGATGCAGACGGCGTGATCGCTACCACCCAGTGGATGCGCAGTGGCCGCATTCCCGGAGCTTTCGATTTTGCTTTCCGCTATCGTGAACATTATGGGGCCTATCCCGGCTACAACGCGGCGGGCGGCTACGCCGCCGGGCAGGTAATCGAAGCGGCGGCGCGACTCAGCAGGCTGCGCGAGGTTGCAGATGATCCCCAAGCAATCCGCAGCCGCATACGCGAGAACCTGGCGTCCATGAAGTTCGAATCGCTGCTCGGCCGCTACCGGGTGGATGAGACGGGCCGCCAGAAGGACAAGCCCCTGTATATCATTCAGTGGCAGGGCACGCACCGGAGCCTGATCGCGCCGAAGGATATCGCCCGCTGGCAGCTGAAGTTTCCGTTTCCGAGCTGGAATGCGCGCTAGCGCCTGCGGCTGAATCTCGGCCGCCAGACGCCAAGCACAACGTTAGCGAGGGCGATGGAAAGCACCACCCAGAGGGCGCCCCACTCGTCGTCCATGGGACCTGGCAACGTTGCTGGATCGATCTCACCAGCCAGCGCGGCAGCCGCCTGCCTGGCCGCTCGCTCGGCGGGCCCCTGAATGGACACCAGCGAACCCTCGAAGATCGAAAGCCCCAGCAGCAGTTTGGCCAGGACCCAGCCGGTATCACGGAAAGGCGGGTGCACGGCCATCGACCACAGGCCGCTGATCAGAACAAGGGTCAGCGACGGCAGCAGCAGCCAGCGGGACAGCACCGCTGCCGCTTCGCGAATGGCCGCATACGCAACCAGCGAGGTCGGCTCGGGGGCGATGCTGAGGAGAATGATGTGCGTGACAATCGCGCCGGTCAGGCCGATGCCGCCCAGCGTGTGCAATAACTTGGTCGCCTTCTTCATGTCCATGTCACTTTCCCCGAGCTGCGCCCGCGGCCGTTGTGCCTTCGGCGATGTTGTCGGCGGCATCAATCAGCTGCTCCCCGGCTTCCGGCATCAACCCGTACGGGCGGACCAGAGCCCAGACGTGGGGTGGAATCATGTGCTTCATCCGCCCCGGCGCGCTTCGCCGCAGATGCAGCACTGTCTCCACCGCTTTCATCTCGAGGCGAGAGCGAGCGAATTCCAACCCGCGCGGCCCCACTTTAGGCATCAACCAGCCCATCAGCGGCCGCAGAAAATCCGGCATGCCCCGCAGCGGCAGACCGCCGGCAGCGCGCCGGGTGTTGGCGAGAAAACCACGAACCGGTCCTTGCCGCTTACCGGCGCTGGCCGGCTGTCGGATCTCGATCTCATCACCCAGCAACGCCAGAAGCCGCTTGCCCCGCTCATTGCGCACCAGCAGCCACTGATCGCCGGACCCGCCCATATAGCCTACGGTGATGTCCGCCAGCGCGTTGGAGTAGTCGACGCAGGTGCGACAGGTCAGCGGAAAGAAATCGGCCGGGAGCTTCGAGATTGGCAGCTTCAGAAAAGGAATTTCGCGCTGTCTGCCGTCGTCGAACCGAAGCTCGACCCGATAGTCGGCCCGGAACTCGAGGTAGCTGATGCTTTCCGGCTCATCATCCAGAAGCGCCAGAAACTCATGAAACCGCGCCGTTGACGTGTTGTCCGAGCAGGGGGTGCCGATCACGTAGAGGCAATCCAGGCCCAGCTCGGCCTCCAGCGCGCGCAGGGCGTAGACCTGGCAGGGAATACCGACAACGGCCAGCCGGCGATGACCGGCGGCGACAGCCGGCTCGATCAGCGCCAGCAGAGGCGCGTAGCCCATACGCATGCCGCGGGTGGCCGCCAGTTGCGCCGGGTCCGTAACCAGTACCGGAACCGGGGCCCAGCGATCCTCGGGATCCGCCGCCATGGTCAGCACACCGTCAACG
>JAHEEG010000078.1 GCA_024640825.1 Gammaproteobacteria bacterium | reverse complement strand
ACGACCTGATCGAACTGCGCAACCTAATACACGTGGCGGAGCTCATCGTGCGTTCCGCACTTGCCCGTCAGGAAAGCCGGGGGTTGCACTACAATCTGGATCATCCTGAAACGCTGGCTCGCTCGGAAGACACCATTCTATTTCCGGGTTTCTCCGACCGCCTGGATGTCCTCAAGCCCGTCGCCCGCTGATTCGGGGGCTCAGATGGCTTCCAGAATGGCCTTCAGTAGAGGTCCTCGGGCGACCCGTCCTGCAGGCGCGCTTTCAGCTGGCGTCGCAACTCACTGTAGTCTTCCAGCGGCAACTCGTCACGGAACACTTCCAGACGTCGCAGACCAGGCAGGCCCACGAAGACGCGGAACGGGCCCAGCTGTGCAAATTGCACCTCATCCAGAAAGAAAGTAATGGTGATCGGTACGGGCCGACCGCGATGCCACCACCAGATAAGCGCGGGTATCAGACCGCTGAGGCCAAACCAGTCCCAACTCGCCGCTGCCACTACAACCAGCAGTAGACCGTGCTTGATCTTGCGCAGTCGACCAGGTGCTAGCTCAAGCCGTATTGGCAAGCCGTATCTGTTCGAGGATGGGGTTCAGCGACTCGTCCTGAGGTTCCCAGCGGCCCTGCAACCACTCAAAGATGTCCCAGTCATCGTGCTCCAGCAGCCGCGCATACGCCTCTCTGTCCGCCGCGGAGAGGTCGTCCAGCCTTGAGCGCACGAATGGCAGCAGGAAAAGTTCCAGCTCGAGCATGCCGCGGCGGCTGCGCCAGGTGAGCTGACGATTGGTGATGGCCGCGCTCCTGCCATCAACGCCGGTGTTGTCGGTACTGCTTCCGGTACTCATGGCTCATTTATACACATGACTTTTTATAAACATGACTTTTTATACGCATGACTTTTTATACGCATGACTTTTTTACGCATGACCTATTTACGCATGACCTATTTGCGCATGACCTATTTGCGCCTATCGCTTATTGGTACCTATCACTTATTGGTGCTCATGACCTCGACAGTAAGGTTACGACGGGTAACAATTAGCTATTATGCGACGAATTGACACAACCTCGTAAGCAATGCTGCACAATGATTGGAAGAGATATCTTGCAGCGCAAACGGGCGAGCCATACAAAGCCTCATCAGAACCCGGGCAGGCAGCAGGACAGATAGCCTGGCTGACAACATGGGCAGCACTGCGGTTCACCGGGCCTGACGCGCGAACCTTCCTGCAGGGCTACCTGACAACCGACACGGCAGACCTGTCGCCTGATCGTCTGGATCCAACTGCCATCTGCAATCTCAAAGGCCGCGTCGTGGTGAACGGCTGGTGCTGCGCGCTCGACGCGCTGGACGTGCGCCTTCTCATCCACGGCAGCCTTGTGCCACGGCTGACAGACTTCATGCGGCCGTATCTGATGTTCGCAAAGACGCAGATGGTGGACGAAACCCCGGATCTGCTCATCATCGGAGCGCTGCAGGCCCCTGCAGAGATCGGCGGGCTCCCGTTAGGCGACCGAAACCGGATTCTGCTGTGCGATCAGCTGGACACCGCCCGCCGCGCCTGGGAGCAGCACACGCACATTGACGAGGCCGCCTGGCAGGCGAGCCTTATCGAAGACGGCTTGCCGCTGATTACCGAGGCCACCTCTGAGATGTTTCTGCCGCAGATGCTGGGTCTGGACGCCGCGGGGGCAGTAAGCTTCTCCAAAGGCTGCTATCTGGGGCAGGAAGTGGTCGCCCGGGCACAGCACCGGGGCGCGGTGAAACGCCGCCTGCGATCGCTGATCTGGGAGGGAGACCGCCACATCGAGCCGGGCGCGACGATAACTGACGAGACGGGCGGCAGTGTGGGCATTGTCGTTAACTCGATAAATAGTGAAGCCCGCCAGGGTCGCTGCCTGGCCGTGATGCAGACTGATGCTACCGAGGGTTTTCAGCAAGGGGATACAGATCTCAGAAGCGTTACTTGATCGGCACCATACTCCACAAAAATCAGCTGGGTGCGCCCACCCCCTAACAAGTGGCACTGTGCGTTTGCGATGCGGCTGAAGACGACGATATTTCCGTTCAACCCTGGCGGCAGTGATTTCCGAAGATCCCAGCCTGACCCGCCGCATGATCACAGTGGCAAACCCGCCTATGTACCGGGCGGGAACCGCGGAGCGGCGGAGTAAGGGCCCGCAATCTTTGCTCTGGCGCCCGGTCCCAATCTATTCCCGACAGGCCACCCGCGTTGCCCTCAGGCGAACCCGTCTCAGGGTTTCAGGTCGGGTTTGAAAAGCCACTGGATGCTGGAGAAGTCGAGGCGTCCCGCGTCGTGAAGCTGCTGATGTACTCTATAGAGGTTCTTTGCCAGCGCGCCCAGGGGCACTGAACTCTGAGAGGCGTCTGCCGTCTCCATCGCCAGGCCGAGATCCTTGGTCATGAGATCCACCAGAAAGCCGCCTGCATAATCCCGGGACGCGGGCGCGTTCTCCATGACCCCCGGATAGGGGTTGTAGACATTCAGCGCCCAGTTGCCGCCGGAAGACTGCTTCATGATTTCCGACAGAACCGAGGGATCCAAGCCGCTGTTCACCCCCAGCGCCAAGGCTTCGGCGGTGCCAGCCATGAGGATTGCCAGCAGCATGTTGTTACAGATCTTAGCCACCTGACCCGCACCGTTATCGCCGGCATGGAAGATGTTGCTGCCCATCACATCGAGAAGCGGGCGAGCCTTTCCAAGCGCTTCCGAGGTGCCACCGACAATGAACGTCAGTGAGCCCCCTTGCGCCCCCGCGGTGCCACCGGATACCGGTGCATCCAGCATGGAAAGCCCCTTCTCTTGGGCGGCGGCAGCTACCTTGCGTGAGGTGACCGGATCGATGGTGCTGCAGTCAACCAGCAGCGTCTGCGGACCGCAGTGCTCCAACACGCCGTCTGCCCCCAGGTACAGGCCTTCCACGTGGCGACCCGCCGGCAGCATGCTGATGAAAAAATCCACGCCTTCGGCACAGGCGCCTGCGGATGGCTGACCAGCCGCCCCCGCCACCCCAGCCACGAGGTCCGGCACCAGGTCGAAAACCTTTACCTCGTGCCCAGCCTCGACGAGGTTCCCTGCCATCGGGCCTCCCATGTTGCCCAGACCCACAAAACCGATGGTGCTCATGCTGTCATCTCCTCAAGATCGTGCAATGGATTCTGTGGCCAGGGCGCCTCAAAGTGTTCGCTGACGTAGGCTTCCGGTAAGTCGTCCAGCGTTGCGTAACGCCAGTTCGGCTGATTGTCCTTTTCGATCAGAAGCGCGCGGACGCCTTCCGCAAAATCCGCGTGATTTGCGCAATGGGTGGCAACGACCATCTCCAGCTGAAACGCCTCCGCCAGGGTCATGGTTCGAGCACGCCGCAGCTGCTCTACGACAATACCAACCGTTGTGGGACAGCCGCGTCGCATCGCCGCTATGCCACCGTCTATCCACTTACTCTGGCCTTCCAGCGCCGCAATCCGAGCGGCGACTTCCGCTGGCGTGCCAGACGCGGACAGGCTTTCAGGCAGCTGGCTAATCTGCGATTCAGGCATGTCTGCAGCAGCCAGCGAATCCAGCACCGCAGCTACTGCACGATCATCTTTATCGGCATCGCCGCACCAATCGATTTCGAGCAGACGAGCGCGAACGGTGTCGCGCTCGACAGAAGGAACACTGTGCGTACCCAGACTCAGCGCCAGCGCGTCGGCGCCATTCAGAGAGCTGCCTGTCAGACCGATGAAAACCGCCACCTGCTCTGGCAGATTCCGCAGCAACCAGGTGCCCCCCGCGTCCGGAAATAGACCGATAGTCACCTCCGGCAGCGCGATGCGAGACTTCTCGGTCACCACGCGATACCGGGATGCGGAGAAAATCCCCAGACCGCCTCCCATGATTATGCCGTGGCCAACGCAAACGACGGTCTTCGGATAGGTGTGCAGGCGGTAATCCAAACGGTATTCCTGCTCGAAGAATCGATAGGGATAGTCATCCACCATGGCACCGGCCTGGTGGTTCTTCACCATCGCCCGGTACAGCGCCTGGATGTCACCGCCGGCGCTGAAAGCTCGATCTCCGGCACCGGTGATGAGGACGGCAACCACCCGGGAATCGTCTTCCCAGCGATTCAGAGCCGGAGCCAGAATATCGATCATGGCAAGGCTCAGGGAATTGAGCGTGGCCTCGGAATTGAAACGGGCTTCCGCCAGTATCCGGCCGCCAACCACAGAATGTTCAAACAGCAGCATCGGGGCCGCTGGATCATTGACAGGTTGCATAGCTATCAAACCTCTCAGCCGTTGATCCATTCGGGGCCGCGCTTCTCGAGAAACGCATTAACGCCCTCTTTCTGATCCTGGGTATCAAAAAGGTTGACGAAAGATTCCCGCTCGGTGGCGTAGGCGGCGCCAATATCCCCGTGACGCGCCTGCTGGATGAGGTCCTTGCAGGCAGCGACAGCCGGTGGGCTCTGCTTGCCTACGGCTTCCGCGAGTTCCAGAGCGCGGCCGAGCGCCTGACCAGTGTCCACGACTTCCTCAACCAGCCCGATGCGCTCGGCCGTAGCGGCGTCCACACGTTCGCCACACAGAATCATTCGTTTCGCCCAGCCCTCTCCCACCATCCAGGCAAGATTCTGAGTTCCACCGCCGCAGGGCAGCAGCCCCACGGTTGCCTCCGGCAATGCCATCTGCGCCTGCGTCTCGGCAATACGTATGTCGCAGGCAAGTGCGCATTCCAGGCCGCCGCCCATGGCATAACCATTGATCGCAGCGATACTAACGCCACGAAAATTGGCCAGCGTTTCGAACGCGCTGCCGAATCCTACGGCCATGGTGGAAGCGAGGCCTTTGTCTCCCGAGGCGAAGAGCTTGAGATCCGCACCCGCCGAAAAGAACTTGTCTCCTGAACCGGTAATAACCACGGCGTAGACACTTCGGTCCGCGTTGCACTGGGTAATCAGCGCCTTGAGACCGCCCAGATTTTCCTCGTCCCAGGTGTTGGCGGGCGGCGTGTTGATTGTCACCAGCACCGTGTGGCCTCGCTGCTCAACCAGCAGTTTCTCAGTGGGCGATGTGATCATGTGGTTTGGCTCCCTTTCCCAATGTAAACGAAAAATACTGACACATTAGCGACCATCAAGCGATACCGGGCAACCATGCGGACCCCACCTGGTTGGCCCTTCACGCGACCCTTCAGGCGACCTTTCAGGCGACCTTTCAGGCGACCTTGAACCAGTCTATCGGGGTCTGGCCATGGGCCTCGAGATAGGCATTGGCCGCCGAAAAATGTCGGCACCCAAAAAACCCCCGGTGCGCGGAAAGCGGCGACGGATGAGGTGCTGTCAGAACACAATGCCGCTGCCGGTCGACTATAGCCCCTTTCTTTTGCGCGTAGCTGCCCCACAGCAGAAATACGAGATGTTCCCGCTGCTCGTTGAGCACCGCGACGATGCGATCGGTGAATATCTCCCAGCCCTTGCCCTGATGGGATCCGGCCCTGGAGCGCTCGACGGTGAGCACCGCGTTCAACAAGAGAACGCCCTGCCGCGCCCAGGGTTCGAGACAGCCGCGGCTCCCGTCCAGACGTCGTGCAGGGGTTCCGAGATCGTCATTGATCTCCTGAAATACATTGACCAGCGAAGGCGGCTGGGGAACGCCAGGCTGTACCGAGAAGCACAGCCCGTGTGCCTGGTTCGGGCCGTGATAGGGATCTTGGCCGATGATCACAACCTTAACCTCGGAGAGGGGGCAAAGGTCCAGGGCGGCAAAGATGTTTTGCCCTTCCGGATAGATAACCTTGCGGGCCTGCTTCTCCCGCTTCAGAAAGGCCCGCAGTTCGCGCATGTAGGCCGCATTGAATTCTTCGGCCAGTGCTGTCTTCCAGCTGGCTTCAAGCCGGACGCGATCCTCGCTGGCCGTTTCAGTCATCCCGCGGCCTCATCAGCGGAAAGAGCAGCACGTCGCGTATGGATGGGGCATTGGCCAGCAGCATGACAAGGCGGTCGATACCCAGGCCTTCTCCGGCCGTCGGTGGCAAACCGTATTCCAGCGCCGTGATGTAGTCCCGGTCGAAATGCATGGCCTCGAGATCGCCACGGCTCTTTTGCTGAGACTGATGCGTGAAACGCTCGGCCTGGTCCTCCGGATCGTTGAGTTCGGAGAACCCGTTGGCTATTTCCCGTCCTGCGATGAACAGCTCGAACCGGTCCGCAAGCTCAGGGTTTTCATCGTTGCGCCGGGACAGCGGAGAAACCTCAGCAGGATAATGGGTTATGAAGGTTGGTTGCATGAGCCGATCTTCTACCCGGGCTTCGAAAAGCTCCATCTGCAGCTTGCCCAGACCCCAGCTCGGTTCCACCGCCAGTTTCATGTCCCTTAGAAGCGTAGCCAGCTTCTCAGGATCCTCGACTTCCGCTGCGGACAGACCTACGTAGCGCGCCAGCGACTCTGCCATGGTCATGCGCTCGGCAGGCTGCGAGAAATCGAGGACTTCGCCCTGGTAGTCGATCACTCCGGAGCCGAGCACGTCCTTGGCAAGGCTCGAAAGCAGCTCCTGGGTCAGGACGATGAGATCCTCGAAATCCGCATAGGCCCAGTAAAACTCCAGCATGGTGAATTCCGGGTTGTGCCGGGTGGACAAGCCCTCGTTGCGGAAGTTGCGGTTAATCTCGAACACCCGCTCGAAGCCGCCCACCGTGAGGCGCTTGAGAAACAGCTCCGGCGCCACGCGCAGGTAGAGCTCGAGATCGAGCGCATTATGGTGGGTAATGAAGGGCCGCGCCGTGGCACCGCCGGGAATCACCTGCATCATGGGGGTTTCCACCTCCATGAAACCCCTCGCCTCGAAAAAACCGCGTATGCAGCTGACGACCTGGGAGCGGAGCTTGAAAATCTCGCGCGAGCCGGGGTTCATTATCAGATCGAGATAGCGCTGGCGGTACTTGATTTCCTGATCAGCGAGACCGTGATACTTCTCCGGCAGTGGCCGCAACGTCTTGTTCAGCAACTCTATGTGCCGAGCCTGGACCGTAAGCTCGCCTTTGTTTGTGCGCATCATGACGCCCTGGACACCGACGATATCGCCCAGATCCCACAGCTCATCAAATGCCTTGTAGGCGGCTTCGCCAACGTCATCCTTCCGGATGTAGCACTGGATCTGGCCACCGCCATCCTGCAGCGTTATGAAGCTGGCCTTGCCCATGACACGTCGCAGCATCACCCGACCAGCTACCGCCACCTCAACATCCGCCTGCTCCAGGGCGGCCTTGTCCATCTCGGCGAAGCGTTCATGCAGCTGCGCCGATAGCGCGTCACGGCGGAATCCGTTGCCGTAAGCGCGCCCCGACGCCCGCCAGCGTGCCAGCTTGTCTTTGCGAACTCGAATAATATCGCTGTCTTCGCTCATGCGCGCCTGTTCTCCCCTGCTCTCAGCAAGCCGGTTACTGACCAGCCTTCAAGCTGGCCTCAATAAAGCCGTCGATGTCACCGTCCAGAACGTTGCCGGGGTCCGTGCGCTCCACATCGGTACGGAGATCCTTCACCCGGGACTGATCCAGAACATAGGAGCGAATCTGACTGCCCCAGCCGATATCGGCCTTGGAATCCTCTATCGCCTGCAGTTCTGCCCGCCGCTTGAGCATCTCCAGTTCATAAAGCTTTGCCCGCAGCTGCTTCCACGCCTTGTCACGGTTCTGGTGCTGCGAGCGTTCACTCTGACACTGCACGACTGTGTTGCTGGGAAGGTGCGTCAGGCGTACGGCAGAGTCTGTTCGATTGACGTGCTGACCACCTGCGCCGCTGGCACGGTAAGTGTCCACGCGAACGTCCGACGGGTTTATCTCGATATCGATGTCGTCCTCGATTTCAGGGGAGACGAATACGGAGGCAAACGAGGTGTGTCGACGATTGCCCGAATCGAAAGGCGACTTACGCACCAGGCGGTGGACGCCGGTCTCGGTCCTCAGCCACCCGAACGCGTAATCGCCAGAAAATTGCACCGTGGCGCTCTTGATACCGGCGACTTCTGCGGGAGATAGCTCAATGATCTCCGTCGTGAAGCCCCGCTTCTCACCCCAGCGCAGATACATGCGCAGCAGCATCTCCGCCCAGTCCTGGGCTTCTGTGCCACCGGAGCCCGCCTGAATCTCCAGATAGGCGTTAGCGCCATCCGTCTCGCCCTGAAACATGCGGTGGAACTCCAACCCTGCCAGGCTGGATTCAAGGGTATCCAGTTCGGTGTCTACGTCTTTGAGGGCATCCCTGTCCTCGTCAGCAGCGGCCAGCTCGGCCAGCTCGCTGAGGTCCGCCAGGTTGTCGCCCAGCTTAGCCAGAACTTCGACCAAATGCTCTAAGCTCGCTCGCTCCCTGTTTAGATCACGAGCGCGACTCTGATCCTCCCACACTTTCGGGTCGGCAAGCTCCAGTTCGACCTCTTCAAGGCGCTGCGCCTTGCCATCGTAGTCAAAGGTACCCCCTGAGCGCTTCATCGCGCTCCCGGAGATCTTTGAGTCGTTCGCGAATGGAGGTGATTTCCGCCATAACTTTCCACCGTAGGACAGGCCAGTCCGTACCAGCTTGCCGCACAAAAGCGCGCAAGTTTATGCCAACGCGGTCAGATGCTCCACCACCAGCTGCAGCGTGGTCCGGTCGTTCCAGGTGTTCTCGCTGAGCCGGTACGCCAACCGGACCCGGCTCGCCCCCTGGACAGGCCCCTGACGGAAGGCGATGGCGTCCAACACCCGCTGGCCCTGCTTGACCACCAATTTCAGATGATGTTCGCCCACCACCCGCTGGCTGACCAGCTGGAACTCGTCATAGAAGAGCGGTTCAGGGAAGCCCTGTCCCCAGGGCCCGGCATCGGCAAGCAGCCTTGCCGTGTCGAGACTCAGTTCGGTTTCGCTCAAAGATCCATCGGTCTCTATGGTGCGCTGAAACGCGTGGTCTGGCAGCTGACGCCGAACTTCTGCGTCAAAGGCTCGCGCAAACCTCTCGTAGTGCACGCGCTTCAGAGACAGGCCCGCCGCCATAGCGTGGCCGCCGAACTTCTTTAACATGCCCGGATGGCGGGCAGCGATCGCGTCCAGGGTATCCCGGATATGCAAGGCAGGAAGCGATCGGGCCGAGCCTTTGAGCTCGTCCGGTGCGGGATCGCCCGCATCGGCAAAGGCAATCACGGGTCGGTCTATCTTCTCTCGCAGCCGACCGGCGACAATGCCGACAATGCCCTGATGCCAACCCGGCTCGTAAACGCAAACGCCAAACTGATTCTGCACATCCAGATCCTGCTGAGACACCAGCAGTTCAGCATCGCGAACCATTTCAAGCTCCAGTTCCCGCCGCGCACGGTTGAGCTCATCCAGGGCCGTCGCCTGCCCCCTGGCTGCGGCAAGATCCTCGGCCATCAGGCACCTGATGCCGACGCTCATGTCGTCGAGCCGCCCCGCCGCGTTCAGTCTCGGTCCCACCGCGTAGCCGAGATCCTGAGCCGTGAGCCGCGACAGATCACGACCGGCAACTTCGACGAGTGCTTGGATGCCGGAGCGACAACGGCCAGCGCGCATGCGCAGGAGCCCCTGATAGACGAGAATTCGATTGTTGCGATCCAGCGGAACCACGTCTGCCACGGTGCCAAGCGCCACCAGATCCAACCAGTCTGCCAGATTGGGTTCCGCCCGATTTTCGAACCACCCTTCCCGACGCAGCTCGGCCCGCACGAGTCCGAGCAGGTAGTAAATGACGCCCACCCCTGCCAGATTCTTGCTGGGAAACTCACTGCCGACCACGTTGGGATTGACGATCGCGTAAGCGTCGGGAAGCTCGAGACCAGCCAGGTGGTGATCAGTGATGATGACATCCATGCCTCGCGCGTTGGCCGCAGCAACGCCCGTCACGCTGGAAACGCCATTGTCTACGGTAATCAGCAGGTCTGGATCGAAGTTAGCAGCCAGATCGACGATCTCAGGTGACAGGCCGTATCCGAATTCAAATCGATTAGGCACCAGAAACTGCACGTCAGCGGCACCAAACCGGCGAAGCAGCGAGACACCAAGCGCCACAGACGTGGCTCCATCGGCATCAAAATCACCAACGATGAGTATGCTTTCCTGTGCGGCAATAGCCCTCACGATGCGACGTGCCGCCTTGCCCGCATCAGCCAGGCCAGCGGGCGGTAGAAGCCGGGACAGCGAGCGGTCCAGATCACCCGCGTCCGTCACCCCCCGCGCAGCGTAGACACGCTGCAGCACAGGCGGAACCGCGCTACCGAAATCAACCTCAGATGCGCGCGATTCGCGCTCGATGAAGACCGGCTCAGTGCCCGTCAAGATCGTCGACCCGGATTCTCACGATCTCGCCAACCACCTCCGGCAGCGCCTGAACCGCAGCTACGGCCTCGGTGACCTTACCCTCGATGACAGGCTGGGTAACGATGACGATAGGCACCCAGTGCTCCTCGGACTCCGTATGGATGGCCTGCGCCCGTTGGATGGCAGCCTCGATGCTGATCTCATGCTCGCTGAGCAGCGTGGCAACGCGGGCAAATACACCGGGCCTGTCCGACGACGGAATGCGCAGATAGTGGGCGCTGACGTTCTGCTGGATGGGTATCACCGGGATGTCGACGGCGCGATTCGCAGCCGGCGGCAGAGCCGTACCCCGCGCCAGGTCGATAAGGTCCGCGACTACGGCGGAGGCGGAAGGCAGCTCGCCAGCGCCAGCACCGTAGTACAGCGTATCCCCGGCAGCGTTACCATGTATCAGCACCGCGTTCATCACGCCGTCTACGTGAGCAAGCAGGTGCGTCTCCGGCACCAGCGTTGGATGAACGCGAATCTCCACGCCGGCGGCACTGCGCCGCGCGATTCCAAGGTGCTTGATGCGGTAGCCCAGTTGTCCCGCATACCCCAAGTCTTCCAGCGTGACGCCGCTGATGCCTTCAACGTGGATCTCAGAGAAACGGTGGTCCATTCCGAAGGCCAGGGAGGAAAGAATCGTGAGCTTATGTGCGGCGTCAACGCCTTCGATGTCAAAGGTCGGGTCGGCCTCCGCGTAGCCCAGCCGCTGCGCGTCCGCCAGAGCGGTCTCAAAAGACTGCCCGGACCGCGCCATCGCGGTGAGTATGTAGTTACAGGTACCGTTAATGATGCCCGCGACCCATTCCACCTCGTTACCCGCAAGGCCATGTTCAAGAGCGGAAATAACGGGTATTCCTCCGGCCACCGCGGCCTCGCAGCCGAGACTCACGCCTTGCTTGCTGGCAAGCTGCTGCAGCTCGTCGCCGTGGCGTGCGAGGACGGCCTTATTCGCTGTAACCACCGGCTTGCCAGCCATCAGCGCACTCTCTATCAGGGACAGCGCGGTATCTTCGCCGCCGATCAGCTCGACGAGAACATCGATCTCTGGATGGTTCGGCAGGCTGGTTACGTCAGTAGAGAATCCGGCCCCGGCCAGGTCCACTTCGGGCCGGGCTCGTCGACTCGCAACTTCGGTGACGACAATCGGGCGCCCGGCGCGCAATTGAATAATTTCAGAATTCTCGCGGAGAACCCTGACAACGCCTCGGGCCACAGTTCCCAACCCGCAGATTCCAACCCTCAACGGGGATGAGACAGTTGGCAATGCGGTTCCTCAGGAGCAATGAAAGAGGCGCAATGTTACGGAGGTTGGCGCTAGATGCCTACCGTTTCCGCAAGTTCGGCGGCCGGCATGTAGCCTGGCAGGAGCCGACCGTCTTCCAGAACGATCGCCGGCGTGCCGGTCACCCCGACCTGCTTCCCCAGATCGAACTGGGCGGCAACCGGGTTCTCACAGGAAAGGTCCGGAATCTCCATACCGGATTTGAGCTGGGTAATGGCCTTATTGGGGTCTGCCGCACACCAGGCCGAAACGATCTTCTGATAAGACCTTGAACCGACACCAGCCCTGGGATATGCCAGATAGCGGACCTCGATGCCCATCTGGTTCAGCTTGGGCACTTCCTGATGCAGCTTGCGGCAGTAGCCACAGTCCACATCGGTAAACACACTGACAACCCCCTTGGTTTCGCCTACGGCCGGAAAAATAACCATTTCGGTTTTGCTGACGCCTGCCATCAGGTCCCGACGCTTCTCTGTGCGACCGACCTCGGCCAGATTGACGAGATCGTCATCAGTAAGCTCGTAGAGATCTCCGGCGAACAGGTAACGACCATCGGCAGTGCCGTAGAACACGGTGCCACCGGGCAGTTCCAGCGCGTAAATGCCGGGGACCGGGGAGGTGGAAACTTTCTCGATGGGGATGTCAGGCCGAAGCGCTTTGAGCTTCGCCACCAGCTTGTCCGCGCCATCCACCGACCCGCCTTGCGCCAGGTCTCCTTCCGCCGCAGCGCTCCATAGCGAAATCGCCAGGAATCCGGCAGCAAACATCATCAATATTCTGGTCATTAACCCCTTCCTCTGCGCCCGCCCTTCTCGATCAGAGTCAATCAGCCGGCTTTTTCAGGCAGGTCAGGCCTGCACGTTGTCCTTTCGACCTCAGCCGGCCGCTGAAATTCCCCTCTCTAGCCTCTGGGGTGATGTGCTTTGTGGAGCTCTTTCAGACGCGCCTGAGCAACATGAGTATAGATCTGCGTTGTAGATAAGTCCGCATGGCCCAACATCATCTGCACCGCCCTCAGGTCCGCACCGTGGTTGAGCAGGTGCGTCGCGAAGGCGTGCCGGAGCGTGTGCGGGGAGATTTCCCGGGGGATTCCGGCCAAGATTGCGTAGCGTTTGACGGCGTGCCAGAAGGTCTGCCGGGTCATGTTGCGTCCCCGCCGGCTGGGAAAAAGGGCCGAACATGGGCGCCCCTGAACCAGCGCGGGTCTGGCCTGCTCCAGGTACCGAGATATCCATCCCAGAGCTTCATGTCCAACGGGCACCAGACGTTCCTTGCCGCCTTTGCCTATCACACGAACCACACCCTGACGCTGGTTGAGCGCCGCGACAGAGAGCCCAACCAGCTCGGATATGCGCAGACCCGAGGCATAGAGCAACTCCAGCATGGCTCGGTCGCGCAAACCTATTGAATCGTCCGTGTCCGGCGCCTGCAGCAGGGACGCGACCTCGCCCTCCGACAGGGATCCGGGGAGGCTGCGGCCAAGTTTGGGTAGCTCCAGACGCGCGCTGGGATCTGAATCCAATCGTCCCTTGTGCACCTGTTGTCGATAAAAGCCCTTGATACAGGACAGCCAGCGTGCGGATGATCGGGTTTTGTAACCCGCCTCAAATCGTTCCGCAATGGCGTCCAGAAGGTCCCTGCCCGATGCGCCGAGCAACGGACCTGGAAGCGCGCGCGCCAGCAGCATCAGATCCCGGCGATAGGCCGACAGGGTATTTTCGGAAAGCCCTCTCTCCAACCAGACCTCGTCAAGATACTGATCTATTGCGGCTCTGGATGCCGCCAGCTGGGGAGACTCATCTGCTGATGACTTTGTTGACGGGATCATTTCGGACGCCACCCCGTAACGACAGAAACATCACGCGCCCAACGCGAACCGCCCCCCCCCTGAAAGGGGCCCGAGCAAGGGCTGGGAAAGCGGACTACACCTTCTCCTTGATCCTCGCAGACCGGCCAGAGCGATCCCGAAGATAGTAGAGTTTGGCTTTTCTCACATCGCCACGCCGCTTAACGCTGATGGAATCAATCAGCGGGCTGTGCAGCTGAAAGCTGCGCTCCACGCCGACTCCGTGGGAGATCTTGCGCACTGTGAACGATGAGTTCAGGCCCCGCTGGCGCCGGCCGATCACCACACCCTCATAGGCCTGCAGGCGTTCCCGGTTTCCCTCCCGGACCTTTACTTGCACAACCACCGTGTCACCGGGACCAAATTCCGGAATGTCCGACTTGAGCTGCTCGTTCTCGAGCGCTTCGATAACCTTGTTCCTGCGCACCTTCCTGCTCCTGACTTGTCTTTGACTGACTTAGTACTGATACATAAACCTGGACTGATACGGATGTTCCGCAATAGGCCCGACCGTCCTTTCAGTGGGAAGAAGCGTTCAGCACTTCTTCCATCAACCTACGATCTTCTTCCGACCACTCCCGGCCAACAAGCATGTCCGGGCGCCGCAGCCAGGTCCTCAGCAGCGCCTGCCGTCTACGCCAGAGACGAATGGCTTCGTGATCCCCGCTGAGAAGTACCGGCGGCACCACGGATTCCGTGTTACCAGACCGGCCGATTTCAGGGCGCGTATAGTGAGGGTAATCAAGCAATCCATCAAGATGTGATTCCTCCAGCGCCGAAGCCGAGTTGCCAAGCGCACCAGGCAACAGCCGCGAGACGGCGTCCAGAACCACCAGGGCTGGCAACTCACCGCCGCTGAGCACGTAGTCGCCGATAGAGACTTCTTCATCGATAGCGCTTTCGAGCACGCGCTCGTCCACCCCTTCATATCTGCCGGCCACCAGGATCAGCCCCGGCAAGTCGGCCAGGGTTTCGACCCTGGCCTGGGTGAGCGGATCACCCTGAGGCGAGAGGTAGATCACTCTCGGAGCATCGATCTGCTCTCCCCCTGAACGTCGCGCGGCCTTGCGACCAGCGGCGATGGCAGCAAGCAGAGGTTCCACCATCATCACCATGCCCGGACCTCCGCCATAAGGCCGGTCGTCTACGGTTCGATGCCGGTCCGCGGCGAACTCTCGCGGGTTGAACAGCTGCAGGTCCACCAGCCCCCCAGCAATCGCCCGGCCGAGAACCCCAGCGTCCGCAGCACTGCGGAACATATCGGGGAACAGGGTTACGACGCCGCACCACATGGATATCTGCTCCTGCGCCTGCAAGGCGGCGGCTAAGCCGGATCCTGCCAATCCACCAGCAACTTCCCGGCGGCCAGATCCACCTCCGGCACGTACCGCGCCAGAAAGGGAATGAGCCGCGTCGTTTCTCCTTGCTTGATCACAAGCACGTCGTGCGCTCCGGTTTCAATCAGGTGGTCCACCCGCCCCAGGCGCTGCCCCTTGGTATCGAAAACCGCCAGCCCGACCAGATCGCGCCAGTAATATTCGGCCGTGTCATCCAACGCAGGCAGCTGATCTCTGGGAACGGCAATAAGCCGCCCTGAGAGCGCCTGAGCCTGATCCCGGCTGGCGACATCGCGTAGTTTTGCGATGAAGCCTTGACCGTGACGTTTGACTTCACCAACACGCAGCTCACGCCACTCCGTACCCTCAGCGATGGACCAGGGACCGTACTCGAGGATATTTTCCGATGGTTCGGTGAAGGAAACGACCCGAACCCAACCTAAAACGCCGTAAGCGCCGGATATCCGGGCCACCACGACCAGTTCCGGCGCGTTACCAGGCGCCGTCATCACCGGTGACGGGGCTTAACGACTATTTAGGCCGTCGCGGCGGGTTCGGCAGGCACATTGGCACGTGCTCTAGCCACGAGCTTCTTCACGACCGTCGAGGGTTGGGCTCCGACCGAAAGCCAGTAGTCGAACCGATCGAGGTCCACTCGA
>JAHEEG010000077.1 GCA_024640825.1 Gammaproteobacteria bacterium | reverse complement strand
CAGCAAGGCGTTCCTCGACATTGCCGAGCGGGCCACCGCAGATCTGATCGAGCTGCTCGAGATTCCTGACGATTACCAGCTGCTGTTCCTGCAGGGCGGGGCGACTATGCAATTTGCCATGGTGCCTATGAACCTGCTTGCTGACCACACCAGCGCCGACTACGTCAATACTGGGTCCTGGTCCAAAAAGGCGATCGCCGAAGCGGGCCGCTTCTGCAGCGTCAACGTGGTGGCCTCGGCGGAAGACCGCAACTTCTCCTATATTCCCGACGTCAATGGCTGGTCGCTGAATCCCGATGCCGCTTATCTGCACCTGTGCTCTAATGAAACCATTGGTGGCGTGCAGTTCCAGGATTTCCCCGATGCCTCCGTGCCGCTGGTAGCTGATATGTCATCGGACATACTTTCGCGTCCGCTGGATGTATCCAGGTTCGCGCTCATTTACGCCGGCGCGCAGAAAAATATCGGCCCGGCCGGTCTTACCGTGGTGGTCGTGCGAAAAGATCTCATGGGACGGGCGAAGCCCGGTACCCCCAGCATGCTGGACTACGCCGTGCACGCCGAGGCGGATTCCATGTCCAACACGCCGCCTACCTATGCCTGGTATCTTGCTGGACTCGTTTTCCAGTGGCTGAAGGGGCAGGGTGGGCTCGCTGCTATCGCAGCAACCAACCAGCGCAAGGCGGCGAAGCTCTACGATGCTGTCGATCAGAGCAACTTTTATCAGTGCCCGGTGGAGCAGAGTGTGCGCTCAAAGATGAACGTCCCTTTTACGCTGGCGGACGATTCGCTCGACGCCGCGTTTCTCAGCGGCGCGGAAGACCGCGGCCTGACGAATCTCAAGGGTCATCGCAGTGTCGGTGGCATGCGAGCGAGTATCTACAACGCGGTTCCGGAAGCCGCGGTGGACGCGCTGGTTGACTACATGCAGGGCTTCGAGCGGGACAATGGCTGACAAGGCGCCGGAGACCCTGGAATCGGTGCGCGAGCGCATCGATTCCATCGATCGTGAGCTGCAGCGCCTGCTGAACGAAAGGGCTGCCTGTGCGATGAGGGTGGCAGAGATCAAGCAGTCGGAACCCAGTGCCGATCCGCCCGTCTACTATCGTCCGGAGCGGGAAGCGCAGATTCTCGCGCGCCTGCAGGCGGAAAATCAGGGGCCCCTTACCGACAAAGACGTAGCGCAGCTGTTCCGGGAGATCATCTCCTGCTGTTTGAACCTCGAGCAGCCGCTGACCATCGCTTATCTCGGCCCGCCGGGCACCTATACGGAAGCGGCGGCCGTCAAACAGTTCGGACACTTTGCCGGTACTCGAGCCATGGCGAGCATTGACGAGGTTTTTCGTGAGGTAGAGTCGGAAGCTGCGCACTACGGTGTAGTGCCGGTGGAGAACAGCACGGAGGGGATGGTCAACCATACCCTCGACTGCTTCGTAGACTTTGCCGTGCTCATCTGCGCCGAGGTGGAGCTGCCCATTCACCACTCGCTCATGGTCAATGCGTCCGCGACGGATGAGCCGATCCGGGAAATCATTTCCCATTCTCAGTCGCTGGCTCAGTGCCGCAGCTGGCTGGATGGTCACTATCCCGGCATTCCGCGAATTCCGGTGAGCAGCAATGCCGAGGCGGCGCTGCAGGCGTCCCAACGGCCCGGCGTGGCCGCCATTGCCGGGGAGATGGCGGCTGAGAAATACGCGCTGCGTATTCTGGCGTCGCGGATCGAAGACCATCCTGACAACAAGACGCGATTTCTGGTCATCGGCAGGCAGCGCGTGGGTCCGAGCGGCCGGGACAAGACGTCGATACTGGTGTCCACCCGCAACGAGCCCGGCGCGCTGTATAAGGTTCTCGAGCCGTTTCACAGACATGGCATCAGCCTCAGCCGTATCGAAACGCGACCGGCCAAATCCGGGTCCTGGTCCTACGTCTTCTTCATCGATTTCGACGGCCACCAGAGCAAAGGGGAGATTCAGAAAGTGCTCGATGAAGTTCGCGCCGTGTCCATGGAAGTGCGATCCCTGGGGTCCTACCCGCAGGCGGTGGTCTGATGGTCGGCCGCATCAACCCCAACGTCGCCTCGCTCACGCCCTACAAGCCTGGCAAGCCGGTCGGCGAGCTCACCCGCGAGCTGGGACTGACCGATATCGTCAAGCTCGCCAGTAACGAAAATCCCAGAGGTCCGGGCGAGCAGGTGCAGCGGGCGGTCCGCGATGCGAGCCGAGCGCTCTCTCGCTACCCGGACGGAAACGGCTATGCCCTTAAACAGGCCCTGGCCCTCGAGCTGGGCGTCGACAGCAGCCAGATCACTCTGGGCAACGGGTCCAACGATTGTCTGGAGCTGGCCGCGCGCATGGCGATTGCAGCGGAGTCCGAAGCGGTGATCGCCGAGCATGCATTCGTGGTCTACACCTTGGCGGTGACTGCTTGCGGTGGCACGCTGATTCGGGTGCCTGCGTTGAAATTCGGCGCCGATCTCGATGCCATGCGCACTGCCGTCTCCGAGCGCACGGCCATGGTTTTTCTCGCCAATCCGAACAACCCAACCGGCACCTGGGTCGGGGAAGATGCGCTTGTGCGCTTTCTTGATGCCCTCCCGGAGCACGTCTGGATGGTTCTGGACGAGGCATACTTCGAATATGTCGAGGCTGACGATTACCCGGATGGCATCCGGCTGCTCGAACGCTATCCCAACCTCATTGTGACCCGAACCTTTTCGAAGATTTACGGCCTGGCCGCCTTGCGCGTAGGGTATGCGGTCAGCTCCCCTTACGTAGCGGAGCTGCTCAATCGAGCGCGTCAGCCTTTCAACGTCAACGCGCTGGCTCTGGCTGCCGCGGAGGCGGCGCTGCAGGACAGCGCCTATGTTGAGCAAAGTCGGCGTCTCAACGCCAGCGGCATGGCGCAGGTGACGCAGGGACTCGCCGCAATGGGACTGGCCTTTATTCCGTCGCTCGGGAATTTTCTGTCTTTTGCTGTGCCCGAGCCGGCTGCTGCGCTGGATGTCTACAACGCGCTGCTTCGTGAGGGTGTCATCGTGCGGCCGATTGCAGAATACGGTCTGCCCGGTCACCTGAGGGTCACCATTGGTTTGCCTGAAGAAAATGCCCGGTTCCTCGAAGCCCTGGGACGCGTGCTGAGCTGATGCAGCTGCTTGTCATTGGTCCGGGGCTGATTGGCGGTTCGTTCGCCATCGGCGCCAGACGCCGCAGGCTGTTCGATTCGCTGCTGGGCATCGAGCCGGACGCGCAGCGTGCCCGTGAAGTGCTGGCGCTCGGCATTGTCGATGCGATCATCGAAACGGTCCCCGAATCCGCCGACGCGATTCTGGTTGCGGGTCCGAGCGAGACCATTGCACCCTGGATTGCAAAACTGCATCACCATTCGGGCATCATTTTTGATGCCGGTAGTGTGAAGGCGCCTGTCATTGACGCCGTTCGCGAAAGCTGTGGTTCCCTGCCAGCCCGTTATGTCCCCTGTCACCCGATTGCCGGGAAAGAGAAGAGCGGACCGGCCGCTGCGGACGGCGAACTGTTCGTAAACCAGGAGGTCATCCTGACGCCTCAGGGTGAAACGGACCAGGCTGCCTCTACGGCGGTGACTGGCTGGTGGGAGGCGCTGGGTGCCAGGGTCAGTCGTCTGGACCCGCGGGTTCACGATGAAATTTACGCGGTTACCAGCCACCTGCCTCACCTCATCGCGTTTGCCTATCTTCAACAGGTGGACGACCAGCACCTCGGGCACGCTGGCGGCGGTTTCCGGGATTTCAGCCGGATAGGCGGCGCCGACCCTGATATGTGGGCGCCTATCTTCGAGTCGAATCGACATGCGCTGCTGCCTGCGCTCGACCGCCTGCAGCGGGATTTATTCGAGGTGAGGGAAATGGTCGAAGGCGGTGATACCCAAGGCCTGAAAACCTTCATAGCCCGGGCGCGGACCCGTCGTGGGATGTTCGACGATGGCTGAGATTCCCGTCATCACCATCGACGGTCCGGGTGGTTCGGGCAAGGGCACTATTGCTGCCCTGCTTGCCGAGCGGCTGGGCTGGCACCTGCTGGACAGCGGTGCGCTGTATCGCGTCGTAGGGGCTGTCGCGCTGACGCGGGTTATTCCTTTGGACGACGACGGCAGGCTTGCCGCCATGGCTACCGGGCTGCACATCCGCATAACGCAAGACGCCGTGCTGGTGGACGGCGTGGATATGACCGCACGGATCCGCGAAGAGGAGGTCAGCGAAGCTGCTTCCCGGGTCGCCGCCCGGCAGCCGGTCAGAGACGCCATTCTGGAACTTCAACGAGCGCAACGCAGGTTTCCGGGACTGGTAGCCGACGGCCGCGATATGGGCACGGTCGTGTTCCCGGAGGCGCCCCTTAAGGTGTATCTGGACGCCACTGTGCAGGTGCGCGCTGAGCGCCGCTATAATCAGTTGAAAAACAAAGGCTTAAGTGTTAGCCTCGCCGCCCTTCTCGCCAGTATCCAGGAACGGGACGAGCGAGATAGAAGGCGTGCTGTGGCGCCGCTCCGGCCTGCGCCGGGGGCGATCCTCATAGATAGCACCAATATGTCCATTGAGGCGGTGCTGTCGCGAGTGCTCGACGAGGCCAGGTCATTGGGCCTGACGCCCAGCACATAAATTAACCAGCCGGCTGCCAGGCCCCGGCGCGAAGTACGTAAACGCGCCCTCAGGACCCCGGCCGTAATAAACCACGGAGATTTCGCGCCGACACTCACGGGTGTTCACAGAGCGCGGGTTTGAAAAAACATATGAGCGAAAGTTTTGCGGATCTTTTTGAAGAAAGTTTAAGAACCGTTGAGATGGAACCCGGTTCCATCGTTACGGGCACGGTGGTGGACATCAACAATGAGTGGGTTGTGGTCCACGCCGGACTGAAGTCCGAGGGTGTGATACCGCGGGCACAATTTTTCGACGAGAACGGTACGTTCGACGTCAGCATCGGCGATCAGGTCCAGGTTGCCATGGAAGTCGTGGACGACGGTTGGGGCGAGACCCGCCTGTCCCGAGAGAAGGCCAAGCGTGCCGAAACCTGGATGATGCTGGAAGGCGCTTTCGACAAAGGCGAAGTTATCATCGGCCAGATCAATGGCAAAGTTAAGGGTGGCTTCACCGTCGATATCAACGAAATCCGTGCGTTTCTGCCGGGTTCTCTGGTGGATATCCGGCCCCTGCGCGAAACCGCTCACCTCGAAGGCAAGCCGCTGGAATTCAAAGTCATCAAACTCGATCAGAAGCGCAATAACGTCGTTGTTTCCCGGCGCGCGGTACTGGAACAGGAAAACAGTGTTGAACGAGAGGCTTTGCTGGCGTCTCTGCAAGAAGGTCAGGAAGTCAAAGGTATCGTCAAGAACCTCACGGACTATGGTGCCTTTGTCGACCTGGGTGGCGTCGACGGCCTGCTGCACATCACCGACATGGCCTGGCGACGCATTCGCCATCCCAGCGAGATGGTGAACGTCGGCGACGAGGTCAACGTCAAGATCCTCAAGTTCGATCGCGAAAAGAATCGGGTCAGCCTGGGCATGAAGCAGTTGGGTGACGATCCGTGGGTCGATATTACTCGGCGTTACCCCGAAGGCGCCCGGGTAGTAGCGACCGTCACCAATCTGACCGACTACGGCTGCTTTGCCGAAATCGAAGAGGGTGTAGAAGGACTGGTGCACGTCTCTGAGATGGACTGGACCAATAAGAACATTCACCCTTCCAAGGTGGTTTCCGTTGGCGACGAAGTGGAAGTCATGGTGCTGGACATCGACGAGGAACGTCGCCGCATCAGCCTCGGCATCAAGCAGTGCCGCGCTAATCCGTGGGATGAATTCGCAGCGACCCATGCCAAAGGCGATCGTATTTCAGGGAAGATCAAGTCCATCACGGACTTTGGGATCTTCATCGGTCTGGATGGTGGTATCGACGGCCTGGTACACCTGTCGGACATCTCCTGGAACGACCCGGGCGAGACCGCAGTGCGCAACTTTTCAAAAGGCGAAGAGATCGAAACCGTTATCCTCTCCGTGGACCCTGAGCGTGAGCGCATCTCGCTGGGTGTGAAGCAGATGGACCAGGATCCGTTCTCTGACTACACCGCCGTCAACGATCGCGGCAGCATCGTCAAAGGCGTGGTTGAATCTGTCGAGCCCAGAGAAGCCGTTCTGGTCCTGGCGGATGAGGTGCGCGGCGTGCTCAAAGCGTCCGAGATTAGCGTCGACCGGGTAGAAGATGCCCGTAACGTGATCAACGTAGGCGATGAGATTGAAGTGAAAATCATCAGCGTTGACCGCAAGAATCGTGGCCTCGGGCTGTCCATCAAATCGAAGGATATCGAGGAAGAGCGAACCGCGGTTCGTGAGCATCGCAAGCAGGAAAGCGACAGGCCCGGTGCGGCTACCCTCGGCGACCTGATCAAAGCCCAGATGGACGCGGGCAGCGACGACTGAGGAGTTTCGCGAACCCCCGCAGAATAGTGCGGGGGCTCACGGCTCTTGGATTTGGGGGAATCGGGGGGAATTGGGGAAAAACGGATCATGACGAAATCCGAACTCATAGAACTCATCGCGACAAAGCAGACCCAGCTTTCCGTTAAAGATGTGGAACTCGCGGTTAAAACCATCATCGAGCAGATGTCCGAAACGCTGTCCGCGGGCAACCGCATCGAGATTCGCGGGTTTGGCAGCTTCTCGCTGCACTATCGTGCGCCCCGCATAGGCCGTAATCCCAAGACCGGTGAGTCGGTCGGCCTGGCCGGCAAGTACGTGCCGCACTTCAAGCCCGGCAAAGAGCTTCGTGATCGGGTCAACGCCTTCCTGGAACAGGAGCAGGCGGCTGTTCACGATGATCAGAGCTGATCGGCTGTATGTCTTGGCTTAGCCGTCTTCTTTGGGGTTGCCTGGCGCTCGCCGCGTTCTTCTTCGCGGCGCTGGCCGTGAACCAGAGCCAGGTGGGTTTGCGCTTCATGATCTGGGAAACCCCTCAGATCAGCGTTTTCTGGTGGTTGCTTCTCGCATTTGCCGTAGGTCTGGCCATCGGTCTGGTCGCCGTCAGTCTCGTCTCCGTGCGCGCTCGCCTGCACCAGCGCGCGCTTTCCCGCAAGCTGGCTGCCTCCGAAAAGGAACTCCACCAGTTGAGAAATGCGTCGCCCCATAAGTGACGTCGCAGTTCTGCTGCCGCAGCGCCGTTAGCGCACGACACCTGCCGAGCCTCACTTACTTCCCCTGCGGCGCCCTTCGCCTGCCACCAGCCCGGCGCTCTCACTAATCTGCGCTACCTGCTGTCGGGCTGATCAGTCAGCTGAGTGCCCAGCAGCGGTCGGCGCTGGTGGACCGTGCGTTAGCTATGGCCCGTAGTTCCACCGGTAACATCTGTGAGAAAAACCTCTGATCGACTGGGAGCCTCTAATGCGCAACTTCTGCAAGCTGATACTACTGTGCCTGTCGCTGTCCCTGGCGGGGCTGAACCATGCCGCGCCGGAAGACGTTGGCGTGGTCAACATCAACACCGCTGATGCGGAAACCCTCTCGGAATCCCTGAAAGGCGTGGGTCTGTCCCGGGCGGAGGCCATTGTCCGCTACCGCGAGACGAACGGTGATTTTGTCGACATCTACGAACTCGCCAATGTGAAAGGCATCGGCGAGCGCACTGTAGAAGTCAATGAGTCGCGGATCAAACTGAAGAACTGAGCGCTGCACGGTTTGGCAACCGGCCCGCCGCTATCTGGCGGCCGGTTGCCGACCCTTTCCCCAGCATCTGGTTTCCATTTGTCTGTTTGCCGCCCGTCAGCATGCGCCAGAGTTTCATCGTCGACTGAAAGTTGGGTGTTGGGGAGAATTCGGAGTCAGGTTGCTGGCGCGGGATGTAGACTGAATTCAGGCTGTCATGGCGCCGGAGGCGACGGTGAATCCGGTCTTCTTTATGAGCCAGCTGGAGATCGCCTGGTAAACCACGCGAGCCAAATGGACTTTCAAGCGATCTGGTCGAGCTCCAGCTCGGCAGCTTTAAGATGCTCTGCGGATCCGGCGAAGTCATACATGTCCAGGCAATTCCGCGCAGCGACCAGCGCCGGGAACGCTTCGGCGTTCGCACCCAGCTGCTGGAAAAGCTGCTCGGCCATATCCACTGCGCCCGGATCGTTTTCTGTCGCTGCCAGCATCAGCTTTTCAAAGAGTTCCCGGTTTTCCTTCGCCCCGCCCCGCGCCGCTTCGGGCTCGGTTCCCACCGAGGCTTGCAGTTCCTCCACCGAACCCATCAGCTTGGTCAGGGCCTCCGCCAGAGTATTGATCATGGCGCCGGGTAAGGTGCCATCACTGCCGAGTGCGGTTTCGAGTTGTGCTGCGCAGCCGCCTACTTCTGCGGCTCCCAGGTTATTGGCGATGCCCCGCAGCTTGTGCGCTAGCCTGGCGGCCCCGTTGGCGTCACCCTGTTGTCTCAGAGATTGGATTTCGCTTGCACTATCGGCATATTCGCCGCAGAGCTCCTTGAGCAGCTTCAAATAGAGTCGCGCATTGCCGCCGACACGTGCCATGCCTTCGGACACGCGCAGACCGGGCATCTCCTGCGGCATTGCCGGGGTCGAAGCAGCGTCTTCGGGAGATTCGGGCGCGGGTAGCGCTCGCTCCCCGGGTTCTATCCAGGCCAGCAGCTTCTGAAACACCTCGTTCGGGTCGATGGGCTTCGGAATGTGGTCGTTCATGCCGGCCTGTCGGGCCCTTTCGCGATCTTGTGGCAGAGCATTTGCCGTCATGGCCAGTATCGGCAGGTCCGCGAAGCCGGGCTGCGAGCGGATGGTTTCGGTTGCCTTGTAGCCGTCCATCACAGGCATCTGCACGTCCATCAATACGCAGTCGTAGGCGGTGCGGCCGATCATTGAGACAGCCTCCTGTCCGTTGTGCGCTACTTCTACCTGAAGCCTTGCCTGCTGCAGAAGCTCTCTGGCGATCTGCAGATTGATCTCGGAGTCATCCACCACGAGAACTCTGGCTCCCTGGATTGGTGTGAGATCGAGATTCTCGATGGGGTCCGTGGCTTGGGGGGCAGCCACCGGAACGCTGGCTATGCCCAATGCGACGGTGAAGTTGAATGTGCTGCCGGAACCCTGATGGCTTTCGACCGCAATTTCGCCACCCATCAAACCGGCTAACTGCTGGGAGATCGCCAGGCCCAGGCCCGTGCCGCCATACTGACGGGTGCTGGTGTTGTCGGCCTGAGAAAATGCTTCGAACAGGTGTTGCTGCTGCTCGGCGGTCATGCCGATACCCGTATCTGCGACGGTAAAACAGAGAGTGATCAGGCTGTCTGTCCGCTGGGTTGGCCGCACGGACACTTGAACAGTTCCCCGTTCGGTAAACTTGACGGCGTTGCTGGTGAGATTGGCCAACACCTGACCAAGGCGCTGGGCGTCGCCGATCAGCGTCTCGGGAATACCGGGCTCGCGATTGAAAGTTACGGCTAGGCCCTTTTCTCCTGCAGGGATCATCGTCAGAGACTCGACGCTATCCAGCAGCTCGGTCAGCGAAAACGGCTCCTGCGCTGCCGTCAGCTCGCTCGCTTCGAGTTTGGCGAAGTCGAGAATGCTGGCGATGATACCCTGCAGGGAGCCGGCAGCCTTGTTCACCTTTGTTAGGTAGTCGCGCTGCTGCTCGGTAAGTTCTGTCTTGAGACCCAGATGGGTAAGGCCGATGATGGCGTTCATGGGTGTGCGCAGTTCGTGACTCATGTTGGCCAGAAACTCACCCTTGGCAGCCAGCGCCTGCTGCAGTTCCTGGTTCATGGTCTGCAGATCCACGGTGCGCTCTTCGACCGACTGTTCCAGCTTTCGAAGCGTCTCGGTATAGCGATTTGCCATGAGCACTGCCATCAGCACAATAACCGCAGCGAACACCAGGTGCAGCAGATTCACTCCCAGCAGGCCGGTCGGGGCGATGACGTCGTTGAATATAGCTGCGGCGAGCACCAGCATTAGGCCAACGACAACCCGTGCTGCCCGGTTGCCCTTGATCGCGTGCCAGGCCATGAACAGCACTGCGCTCGCGGACCAGGCCGCGGCCAGATACTGAAATGACCGCAGCGTGAGGAAGTGGATGTCATGGTTGGGCACCGCGATCACGATCAGCGTGTACGCCAGGAAAGAGAACTGAAAACCCTTTGCGACCAGGTTCAGCGGTATTCTGGTGACATGGCTCAAGGTTTTCGTGAATAGGAATGGACTAATGTATAAGGCGACAAATTCGATCTTCTTGTGCACCAGATAAGGAATCTCGAGTGCGAATTTCCACTGACTGGTCTCAAAGGAATAGATCGCCAAGGCTAACGCCAACAGGCCAAACCAGAAGAATTCCTTCAGCGCCGGATTCCGGCGTGCGATAAACAGGTGATACAAACCCACGACCAGATAGATGGCCGCCAGTATGCCATTCGGCAACAGCGCGCTGCGCGTTGCGGCGGCGCGGAGATCGCCCACGTTGCCGATGACAAACGTTCCGCTATTGGGGCCAAATGACGACCGATTCACAGCACCTTCGCCGCGCCACACACGGAGCGCCAGCACCAGCCGACCCTGCTGGTCTATGGCCTCTCGCGGAATCTGATACGTTTTCTCCTCGTCGTAGCGAATGAATGGTTGCGGCGGAAGGCTACCGACGCCACCCAGCAACTTGCCGCCGGCATAGAGTTCGTAGGCGCTTTGGATCATGCCAAGCGTGACCGCGACCGTGCTGAGCTGGTCCCGCAATGGCGCATCCTCCAGATGCAGATTGGCAGTCACGCGATACCAGGCGATCCCCGCGTAGCTTGCGTAGCCCTCAGGCGCCGTTGCGGGGACCTTCACGGCCTGCCAGTCGCTGTCATCCAGCTGTGGGTCCGCCCACCCCGGGTCGTCCCCGGGTTTGAACTGCCAGATTCCCGCGATCGAGGTGGGTTGACCAAGGTCGTAGATTTCAATCGCTTCCGCGTGTACTTGCGCGATGGCGCTAAGCAGCAGGAGTGCGAGAAGTCCGCGGCAGCAGCTGGATAGGTTCATGCTTAGCCTTGTAGGGCGTCCTCGAGTTGGGCCAGCAGGGGCTCTGCGCCGGCAAAGTCGAAGTTATCCAACAGGCCCCGAGGTTCGGCCAGCCTTCGAGCAAGCTCGCTGCCCTCGCCGGCTCCCGTGATCAGTTGATCCAACAAGTCGATAGCGCCGGGATCGCTGGCCGCGACTGCCTGTTTCAGGTCTGCCAGTAGCTGGCTAGCCTCCGGAGTACCGTTGGACGAAGCGGCCGTCGTCGCGCCCAGGGTGCTCATTATCTGCGGCATGGATGCGGCGGTCATAGCCAGCGCCTGTTCCAGGCTGGCCACTTGGTCAACCGTCACTTCCAGGTTCGACAGCACCCGGCTTTCGATGGCTTCCGCGCTCAGTCCTATCTCGACCGCGCCCAGATTGTTGGCGATGCCGCGCAGCTTGTGAGCAAACTTTCGCGCCTCTTCCGCTTGCTGCGTGTCCAGCAGCCGCTGGATGGTCGTGTGGCCTTCGGCATATTCGCGCAGCAGGTCCTGCAGCAGTTTGCTCCACAGCCGCTCGTTGCCGGCCAGACGGCTCAAGCCCTGCCTGATGTCGAGCCCGGGCAGCGTATCCGGCAGTGGCTCGTGGCCCGCCGCGGTTTCTGATGAATGGTCTGTAGTCATGCCGGGAACCAGGTTTGCCAGGTAGTCGGCCGCCGGAATTGATTTGGCCAGTGCGTGGTAGAGATCTACCGGATCGATTGGCTTCGCGACGTGACCATTCATGCCCGCTTCCCGGGTTCTGGCACGGTCTTCGGCCATCACATTGGCAGTCATGGCCAGTATCGGCAGGTGATTGAAGCGGCCGTCCTCGCGAATTCTGGCGGTTGCCGTATAGCCATCCATCACGGGCATCTGAATGTCCATGAGCACACAGTCATATTGGTTGCTGAACACTTTTGCCAGTGCCTCTTCGCCCGTGGTGGCGGTGTCGAGCACCAGCGGTATCTTCTCCAGCAGCTCGCAAGCAATCTGCAGATTTATGTCGGAATCATCGACCACCAGGACCCTGGCGCCGCGGATCGGTGCCAGATCAGCCGCGTCGGTGCGCCGGCCTCTGGCGCGTCGAACAACCGTTTTGCCATAAGCTTCCATGATGGTGTCCAGTAGTGCCGATGGCTTTATCGGCTTGGCCATGAAGGCGTCGACCATCTCCACGTGCTCGCTGCTGGGCATGTTCCAGGATGACAGCAGAACGATTTTCGGGTGTACCGGAGCGTCCCGGATGGCCAATGCGACATCCAGTCCGGTCATTCCGGGCATCATCCAGTCAAGCAGAACCAGATCGAACGGTTTGCTTTGCTGCATGATCGCAAGCGCTTCCTCGCCACTCTCTGCCAGAGTGGCCCGGTAGCCGAAGGAAACCAGATACTCCCGGAGGATGTCACGGGATGCCTCATTGTCGTCTACAACGAGAACGTTAAGTCCGGTAGGCGCTTCGTGATTGACGACGGCCGGCTGATCTTCTATTTCCATGTCGACTTCGAAATAGAAATTGCTGCCTAACCCGGGTTTGCTTTCAACCCGAATCTCGCCACCCATCATCTGGGTCAGCTGCTGCGAGATCGCCAGACCGAGCCCGGTGCCGCCATACTGGCGGGCGATGGTATTGTCTGCCTGCGAGAAGGACTGGAATAGCCGCTGCTGCTGCTCCGGCGTCATGCCTATGCCGCTGTCGCGCACAGCGAAATGCACCGTCACCCTGTCGTCTGTACGGGCCGATTGCCGTACCTCTACCACGATCTGGCCCGTTTCGGTGAACTTGATAGCGTTGCCGGCCAGGTTGATCAGTATCTGGCCCAGGCGATTGGGGTCGCCGTGCAGCGTGTCGGGCAAGCCGGGATCGCGCTGAAAGACCAGTTCCAGATTTTTAGCCTGACAGCGCACCATGCAGATGGTCGCCAGATTATCCAGTACATCGTTTAGCGAGAAGGGTATGTTCTCGAATTCGAGCTTGCCCGCTTCCAGCTTGGAAAAGTCGAGAATGTCGTCAATGATGCCGCGCAGCGCGTTAGCGGCACCATCGACCTTGGTCAGATAGTCCTGCTGCTTCGGCGTCAGTTCGGTTTCAAGGCACAGCCCTGTTAGACCGATGATGGCATTCATGGGCGTACGGATTTCATGGCTCATATTGGCCAGGAATGCACCCTTGGTCTCGTTCGCCGATTCTGCTTCCCTGCGGGCTTCCTCAGCGTCGCGGAACAGCTGGGCGTTGCGAATAGCGGTGCCCAGCTGGGTGACGTAACGTTTGATGGAGTCGATATCGCTCTGGTCGAGCTCGAAGGGCTTGAGGGTGGCGGCGAAGAAAATCGTTCCGATTGGTCGGTGTTCGATGACCAGCGGGGACAGCAGGAAGGATTTCATCGGGCTGAACTGATAAATTCGCTTGTCGCCTTCACCTGCTTGAGCGACAGCTTCAGGCGTCACAGGACCGCTGAAGATGGTTTCCTGTCTGATGACCGAGGCCGCGACGAAGCTGTCGTTTGCGTCCAGCGGCAGGCCTGTATGAACCAGGTGATGCTGCAGTTCTTCAGCGAAAGGCACCCCCTGCTGCAACTCGAGGCGCAGTCGCTGGTCCTCGGGACTCAGTAGGAACACGCCCATCTGATCGAACTCGAACATCTTCTGCAGGCGGTTGTAGATCGTGCTCTTGACCTCGTTGACGTCAAGCGTCGAGTTGACGATGCCGGCAATATTATTGATGTCAGAAATCTCGCCGAACGCCTGCTCGAGTTCGGCTGTCCTTTCTTCGACCTTGGATTCGAGGGACCGCTCCGATTCCTGCAGGGCTGTGATTGCCTCACGCATACCTGTCGCCGCCGACTGCAGGCGCCCGCCGGCTGTCCACAGCGACAGCATAGCTATCGCGGTCAGCATGGAGGCGCTGAACAGGGTGACGTAGAAAATCGTCTGGTCCGGCACGGTAGGTTTGATCAGTGGCGGGAACAATGCTCCTACGGTGCCGGCCAGGATGAAAGCCAGGCTAATAAGCATGATTCGCTGCAGCAGCTGCTGTGAAATGAATGGCATGGCGATGAGGACCGGCAGGATGGAGGTCACGAGCAACACAGCGTACAGCCGTGCTCCAGCCAGGATCATGCAAGCGGAAATGACGTACCAGGTGGCGATGACCCAGGCCACCGCTCGCTCGGTACGGCCCCGCCGCGCGACGCGGTATGCAGCTATGGACAACGGCAGCATTACGACGACGACCAGGACTTCAATCAGCAAAACGGTGGGGCTGCGGTACATGTAATAGATGTAGGAGCACAGTGCCGCTACCATTGAGAACATCAGGAGCGTCGCCATGCTGAGCCTGGCGACCAGTTGAGACTCGATCTCGGGTTCTGTCGTTCTCGTTTCCATTCCGCAATGAAGCCCTGTCGTGAGTGAAGGGGGAAATTTGGCCCGGAGTATATCTGACAATTGATATACTGAGTGGCGTTGAGTTAACGTGCGGCCATGAATTCACCACCAGCCAAAAGAAGTCGGGTACTCATCGTCGACGACGAGCCGGGCAACATCAAAATCCTTTCCAATGTGCTGTCTCAGGACTACGCGTTGAGCGTCGCCACCACCGGCAGGCAGGCCTTGGAGGTCGCCCGGGTTCAGTCTCCAGACATCGTGCTGCTGGACATGATCATGCCGGAGATGGACGGTGTAGAAGTGTGCGAGTTACTCAAGGCCGGCGAGGACACCCGCGACATTCCGGTAATATTCGTTACCAGCATGAGTGACACCGTTAACGAAGAGAGGGGATTCGATGCCGGCGCCGTTGATTACATCAGCAAGCCGATCAGTCCGCCCATAGTTAGGGCCCGGGTTAAGATTCACATTCAGAATTATCTGTCTAAGCGCTTTCTTGAGAACCTCCTGTCTTCGCAGACTACGAGTCTGGAGGATGCTAAGGAAGAGGCTAAGTCGCTGCTCGTTTTCGTCTAGTTTCCGACTTCCATCAGCTTGTTGATGTAGTCCACAAAACTCGCCCGATAGCCGGTGCTGGTCTTGGCCCAGAACTGCCGGACCTGGGGCACGGCAATCGCGGCCTGGGTACGACGTTCCCAGGCCTCGAAGTATTCCGGATCCAGGTTCTTCTTCTGGTACTGCACGAACACGAGTTCATTCAACTCGAAAAGGGCTGACAGGTAACCCTCGAACTTCAGCAGCTCGATCTGGTTGAGAGCAGCTCCGGTCGCCGCCTTCAGGCGGATATCCGCCAGCTCGCCGGTATACGATTCGGCGCGGAACTGGATTGCCAGTTCCATGACTGAATGGATGCTGGCATCGCGGGTCTCTGAGGCGCTGAGCCTTGTCTGTACGGCCAGATAGGCCAGAGAAATGAAAACGCCGATAGACCCGAGAAAGTCGCCAAGCGCCCCAAGGGCATCCCAGTTGATCGAATCCATAAGTGCCGTCTTTTGGCGGGTAGTTCCCAGAGGTGAGGCATAATGACCCAGCAGGACCGCTGAAATAAACCCCTGCCCCGGCCGGATTCGAAT
>JAHEEG010000236.1 GCA_024640825.1 Gammaproteobacteria bacterium | reverse complement strand
ACCATGGAAATCAGGTTGCGCATCAGGTCGAAATGCAGGTCAACGACGTGATCGCCGCTGCCGATCCAGAGGTTGTTCTGGCGCGGCTCATCACCACCGTAGCCATCAAGAGAGCTGAGCTGGGCAGACACCAGCGGCAGCTCGCCCAGCGGCAGCGCCGCCGCGTAGGCGCACTCGCCGGTCGGCTGTCGAATCAGACGCTCGACCAGGTTGAGGAACTCGCTCGCCGAACTGGTCCGGCTGTCCATCTGGAAGTTTGGGGTCAGATCGGGGCCTATTCCGATGTCGCCTTTCTGCTCCGCTGGCAGGTAGGTAAATCGAATGTCTGCATCACCCAGCAGCGCACGGAACAGCTCGATCCTGTCCGGACCAGACGGCACCCGTTCAACCTGCTGAAACAGTGGCCATGAAGCGACCAGGCCTTTTGCGACAAAGGGCCGATGATCGGCCACCATCTGCCTCAGCAGCGCCTTGTCTGTACCGTCGACCTCGGTGACGGGGCTGACGTGAAACGGATAGTCTCGCATGCTCAGATCATCAGCCCGCTATCGGCGCCTGGAGAACAGCTTGCGCAAGAACCATGGCAGACGGCTTGTCGCCAGCCGGGGCGGTTGCCGGGCCATTTCCGTATTCATGTTCGCATCCAACGCAGCGGCGATACCGCCAAGCGTGCGCCCGAAAAAATCCTGAGGACCCAGCTCCACCCCCGTCTCCTGCGCGATCTTCGCAGCGACTTTCATCGTCAGCAATGAGTGACCACCAAGCTCCATGAAATTGTCCGCCACGGATATGTCGCCGATCCCGAGAAAATCGGACCAGATACCTGCCACCAGCTTCTCGCTGTCCGTTCGCGGCGGTACCGCTTGAGCCGCTCGAAGATCGACGCGCTCCAGCCCTGGAAGCCGTCGGTAGTCGACCTTGCGATTCGGGGTCAGCGGCAGCTCCGACAGCGCTACAAAGTGCTGGGGAATCATATAGGCGGGGAGCCGTTCTCGCAGATGGCGACGCAGGGCCATAGAATCGAGGTCGCCGCCTTGAACCGGAACGACAAAGGCCACCAGGCGCTCATCCCCCTGAGGGCCGACGCGTTTCGCCACGGCAACTTCCGACACATCAGGCGAAATCGCGAGGTTGTACTCGACGTCTCCGGCTTCGATGCGGTAGCCGCGTATTTTGAGCTGAGTATCCAGGCGGCCCAAATGTTCGAGACGCCCGTTCGGCAGCCAACGCCCCAGATCGCCGGTGCGATAAATACGCTCCCCGACATGAAAGGGATCGGCCAGGAACCGCTGCTCCGTCAGCGCTTTCTGCCCCCGATATCCAAACGCCACCCCATCCCCACCAATTACAATCTCGCCCTCTACACCCGCTGGAACCGGCACAAGGTTCTCATCCAGAACGTAGATGCGAGTGTTGGCGATCGGGCTGCCAATATCGACGGCTGTCGGGTTCTCATTCACGGGTGCAATGCTGGACCAGACCGTGGTCTCAGTTGGCCCATAGACGTTCCACAGGGCACGAACCCGCTGCCGCAGCGCTTTGGCAAGCATCAGCGGCAGCGCCTCACCGCCGCAAAGCACATGCAGCTGGCTGGAACCTGCCCATCCAGAGTCCAGCAGCATCCGCCAGGTTGCAGGCGTTGCCTGCATGAAGGTCGCGCCGCACTGCTCAATCTCCAGCGCCAGCCGCTTGCCATCGACCGCCGACTGCTCTGGCACAACGTGCACTCGAGCACCGGCGCACAGCGGCAGAAGCAGCTCCAGTACCGAGATGTCGAAAGATGCCGTGGTTATCGCCGCAAGCACGTCCCCGGATCCGATCGGCAGCAGGCTGCGAAACGCGTTGAGCAGATTGCGCACCTGACGATGGCCAACCTCGACGCCTTTGGGGACGCCGGTGGATCCGGACGTGTACATCAGATAGGCAAGATCGTGGTGCCCGGGCATGCAGCTCGCCAACAGCGCAGCGTCGTCGGGCCGCGAATCGGACTCGAGCGAATCAAGCTGCAGTACCTGACTGGTAAGCGTGAATGCCACGGCGTCAGGGTTCAGGTCGGAAACGACGTACCGAATACCGGAGTCACTCTCAAGATGGCGCAGACGCTCGGCCGGCAATTCGAGGTCCAGCGGCAGGTAGGCGGCGCCCGCCTGCAGCAGGCCTAGAATTGCCAGCGGCAGCCTTTCGCCGCGGCTGACAACCAGGCCAACGACTTCACCCTTCTCCACGCCAGCACGCAAAAGGTTCGCCGCGATCTGGAGGCTGCGCTCCCGCAGGTCAGCATAGCTGAGGTTGCCATGGGTTGATGAAACTGCGATCCGCGTCGGATGCTGATCCGCCACGGACCAGATCAGATCGACGATGGACTTCCCGTGGGCCTCCCCGGACACCGGCCCCTCGATGTTCGGCAGCGCGTCAAACTCCGCCTGGCCAAGCAGAGGAATCTGCATCCACAGACGGTTGCAATCAGCCGCTGCCAGCGCCAGATAGTCGCCCAGATGCTTCAGAAAATTCTCAACCAGGGGCGTCTCGAAGAGGGCAGACGCATACTCCAGCTCGACGTTGATTTCCCGCGTGCCTTCGGCGATCCAGCAGCACAGATCAGTTTGGGCCGTGGTCTGGGTCAGCGTCTCTACGGACGCACTGACACCCGGGATTGCCCAACCGTCATCGTCGATTCGACGAAACGCGAACATTGTCTGGAACACCGGCGTCCGGCTGAAATCCCGAGGCAGCGAAAGCGCGGCAACGATTTCCTCGAAAGGAACCTCAGCATGCTCAAGCGCAGCCCGCACCTTGCCGCTGACGTGTTCCAGCATCTGCGTAAAGGTCCAGTCTGCCTCGGGCCTGACTCGGAGCGCCAGCGTATTGATGTAAGGACCCAGGCTCTGCTCGGCTCCGACCAGGTGGCGCACGGTCCCCGCCGGCGTGCCTACCACCAGCTCCCGCTGCCGACTGTAGCGCAGCAGCACCGAGCAGAAGGCCGACAGCAGGACGTTAAAGACCGTGCTGCTGCGTGCCCGCGCCAGGCCTCTCACCTGTCGGGTCAACGTCTCGTCCAGGGCCAGCGTCAGCGTCTCGCCGATGAACGACTGCGCCGGGGGGCGGGTGACGAAACTCGGGAAGCGCAGCACCGGCAGCTCCCCGGAGAGTTCCCTTCGCCAGTATGCAAGCCCCTCATCGTATCCGTCCGAGGACACTTGCTCCGACTGCCAGCGGGCAAAGTCGCCAAACTGCACCGGCGCAGCCCTCACATCGGCTTCGTTTCCGACATAGTGCGAAGAGAGCTCTGCAAGCAACACCGGCAACGACTCGCCGTCGACAAGCGTGTGGTGAAAATTCAACAACAGCAGGTGTTCATCGCGATGCCGGAAAAGGTGCGCAAACCAGGGCGGCCGAGCGCTCAACTCGAATTCATGCTGAACCAGCGCACCCAGAGAGCCGTTGAGCGCCTCGGCATCGTTAGCGACATCAAACCGCCAGTCGACCTGAGGTTCTTCCAGCACCCACTGATAAGGGTCTCCCGCCTCTGACAGGAATAGAGTCCGTAGAATCTCATGGCGGCGGGCAAGCGCCACTAACGCGTCTTCGAGCCGGGACGGATCCAGCTCGCCCCGCATCCGGTACGCAACGGCCACGTTGTAGACGCCTGCAGAGTGACCTAGCTGCTGCAGAAACCACAGACGTCTCTGCGTAGAGGACAGCGGAAATCTGCGCCGCTCTACGGCACGGTCAATCTTGACGTTTCGGCCCGAGCCGATGCGCGTCTCAACCAGCGCCGCATGGCCAGCGATGGTCGGATCCGCGAGCAAATCGCCGATGGAAAGCCGGCATTCGAAAGCCCGACTCAGACGGCTCGCCAGCTTCGCCACCAGCAGCGAGTGCCCACCGAGCTCAAAAAAGCTCGTACTCAGAGTGGGGGCTTGAACCCCAAGCAGCTCGGACCAGACGTGCGCGATCTTCTGTTCCGCTGCCGTGGTCGGAACAGCGGATGCTCCCTGCTGGGGCTCGGCGTGACCAAGTTGGGGCAGCCGTTTGTAGTCGACCTTACGGTTCGGGGTCAGCGGTAATTGCTCCAGCGCCACGAAGTGTTGAGGAATCATGTAGGCGGGCAGGCGCTCACTCAGGTGGCTTCGCAGGGCTACCGGATCGATCGCTCGGCCCTGGGCCGAAACAATGAAGGCCACCAGGCGCCCGTCCCCATCGGCTGTCGAGCGCTTTGCCACAGCTG
>JAHEEG010000235.1 GCA_024640825.1 Gammaproteobacteria bacterium | reverse complement strand
CCGCCCGTCAGACAAACCGCTACGAGTATGAAACCGCCCGGGAAGCGGTGGAGGACTGGCTGGCGGACGACGGGGCCGGTTTCCAGCGCGGTATCGAGACCTGCGTAGCGCGGGTCGCCGGCTGGATGGTGCGCGACCTCGGCGACGGGACGGTAAGCAATTCAACTTCCTAAGGGCACCTGCGGGTCCGCAGCCCCGGCAACGTAGTGCTCGACATACTCCCGGTCGGGAAGTACCCGCAGCGCGACGACGTCGCTGTTGGTGGTAATTACCAGAGAGGGGTCGATACGCACGCAGCTGCCCGCATAAGTGCCGGCGGCTGAAAATGTACAGACCTGCACGCGCTCTCCATCGATCACGGGCAGCGGAAAGAGCTCCTGATACACCTGATTGGGGCTTTCGAAGCGACCCAGCGTTTCTTCGATGATCTGATCGTCAGCATCAAAGAGACTGATGTTGGCACCACAGCGACCGACGATGGGCTTCTGGACATAGCCATTGGCCCGAATGTCGTCGGTCAGATCATAAGCCGAGTTCAGCAGGTATCGCTGGTTGGCAAACAGCTGCCATAGAATGGGCAGGATAGCCTTGTTGCTCGGAATCAGCGTCCACAGCGGTTCGAACACCATGACGTCCGGCCGCAGCAGAACGTCAACCAGCCGCGGTGGCGCATCCCGCCAGGCCCCCGGCTGATAGTTGCGCAGCTTTTCCTCGTCGTCTTCGCACTCTTCGCGGATCTGATCCAGCGCGGTTTCCCAGGCCCAGGTCTTCCAGACCCAGCGAATCGGCACGCCATCGGCGTCGACCACATCGCCGTCTTCGGTCCAGGCCAGCCCACCAACGCCCTGCAGAATCTTGCTTTCGATGCCAGCGGCGTCCAGCGCCTCCTTCATGAACAGGGCGTGATATCGCTCTTCCAGATCACGATCGATGAGGATGTGAAGCACGTCGTCCAGCTCGCTGTCCTTCCAGGCTTCCACCAGATCACGCAGCAGCTGAGCGCCGGGATCACTTCCCAGATCACAGCCGAAGTGCGCCGCCCACCGGCCCTGCACCTTGCCCGCATCCATGTGCAGTGAAGCAGAGTCGCAGTTGTACTCATAAACCTTGAGCCCACGCGGCGTCAGCGCAAAGTCGAATCGACCCGTTATCATCTGATTGCGGCGGTTGTTCCACGACTGATGAATCTTCGGCCAGATCACCCGGGGGATGTTGAATTTCTCCAGCAGCGCATCATCGTGGAGGACAAATTCCGTCGCGTGCATGAACAATGCATGCAACTCGTTGGTAGCCCGCTTCAGCTCCCCATGCGCCATTTCCGATATTACAAAGTAACGGGTCTGGTTTTCGGGTCTGGAAGCCAGCTTATGCCCACCCATCATCTCGACGTAGGCTTCCTCATCCGGGTTGGCGACGTTCAACCAGGACCGCGAACCCTGACCCGTATCGCGCACGCGACCGGCCTGAACCTCAAACAGCCGACTATCAGGGTCCGGATGCTCCTCCGCGTGGGTGGCGTCGTCCGTCTGCAGCACCCAGCCAAGAATGGACGCGTCTCCGAAGGAACAGCGAAGCCAGAAACCGCCGTCGTCGGTGACCCGCGCCGGGATCTCGCGCGCAAAATTGTGGCCGTCAGGCCAGATACGATGGCCGACGTTCTGCTCAGCAAGGCGAACCCGATCGGCGAGAACTTCCGTCACCACGGCAACGTGACCGGTACGTTCGAACTCCCCACCCTCGCTCCAGACAAGCAGGCAGCCGGGTTCGGGGTGGCGTTTGGATCCATTGCGAAACGCGTTCAGCGGCAACAGGCCCTTAGTTTTGACGTCTCTGATCGTGCGCAGCTGGAATATCTCATAGGCCATGGCAACGTCTTCGAATATCAGACCCCGGTTGACATAAATCCAACGCCGCGCGAACTCGACACACTGCCACTTGTAGCCCATGTAGATGTCGTCGAGGTAGTTTCGGTAGGCACTCCGGTTCGGCAGCTCTCGGTCATCCGCCGTGTCGTAGTCCGAGGAATAGGCAGGTACATCACCCGGGGCGATTCCCAGCAGGGTACCGAAAGGCGCCGGAACATCAGGCAACGCTTGATTCACGATCTGTGTACTCTCCGTTGTGGTCGGCGAGTATCAGCCCCGATGGATGACGAACGCAAGATAGCCGAAATACGCCAGCAGCAGAAGGAAGCCGTGGGTGCGCACAATGGTGAAGTTCCGGCTTGCGACCAGCGCGATCACCACCAGCGTGCTGGCAACGATCACCATGACGATGTCCGTATTGGTCACGACCTTGAACGGCAGCTCGACGATGGTGGCCGTCAGACCGAGGATCCAAAGGATGTTGAAGATGTTGGAACCGACGACATTGCCGATGGCGAGGTCGGACTGGCCACGGTAGGCGGCAACACCGGAGGCAACCAGCTCCGGCGCGGAGGTACCGGCGGCCACGATGGTCAGCCCGATCAACGCGTCGTTCACGCCCCAGGCTCGGGCCACGCCCACCGCACCGTCCACGCACCATTGTCCACCGAGGTACAGTCCCGCCACGCCGACAACGATCAGACCCCAGGCGCGGGACAGCGACATAGGAGAAGCATCCACCGCGGTATCCCGTTGACCATCCCGGGAAATCTTGAAGACATAGAGAACGAAAAGCGCGAAAAAGAACAGCAGAATGACTCCGTCCAATCGACTGATGCTGAGCTGTGGCACGCTGGAAAACAGCGCCGCATTCGCCAGAAAACCAACCAGCAGGGCGGCGATGAGGGAAAAGGGAATTTCTGAGAAGACCGTGGAATTCTGGACTTTCAGCGGACGAATGCAGGCGGCGATACCGATCACCACCAGAACGTTGAAGATGTTGCTGCCAATGACGTTGGCGATGGCCAGATCCGCGTTCGCGCGCAACCCGGAGGTTAGAGAAACCAGCAGCTCTGGAAGCGAGGTGCCAAACGACACGACGGTGAGCCCGATGGCCAGCGCTGACATACCAATTCGCGCGGCCAGACCGGTGGCGCCCATCACCAGCAGATCCGCACTCTTGACCAGCAGAACCAGGCCGAGGCTCAGCAGCACAACATCGATCAATCAGGGATCCCCGAGGTGCCTTATCGAGCGTCAGTCTGAAAGATCAACGCCCGGATCTGGCCTTGGCCTCGCGGCGCCGCGCATGCAGCACAGGCTCGGTGTAGCCGTTGGGTTGCTCGCGCCCCTTGAAGACGAGATCGCAGGCAGCCTGAAAAGCCACGCTGTCATCGAAGTTCGGCGCCATGGGCCGATACGCGGCGTCACCGGCATTCTGCCCATCCACTACTGCCGCCATACGCTTCATGGTCTCCATGACCTGAGCTTCGGAGCAGATGCCGCTGTGCAGCCAGTTGGCGATGTGCTGGCTGGAAATGCGCAGCGTCGCCCGGTCCTCCATAAGGCCCACGTCGTTGATATCCGGCACCTTGGAACAGCCGACGCCCTGATCTATCCAGCGCACCACGTAGCCGAGGATCCCCTGGGCATTGTTGTCGAGTTCGGCCTGAACCTCTTCCGCGGAGAGGTTGCGCCCACCGAGCAGGGGGACGCGCAGGATGTCGTCCACGCTTGCTGCTGCCCGCGCCTTCAGCTCGTCCTGGCGGGAAAAGACGTTGACCTGGTGGTAGTGGGTGGCATGCAGGGTCGCAGCGGTCGGGGACGGAACCCAGGCGGTATTGGCACCAGACTGGGGATGCCCGATCTTGACGCTGAGCATCTCCTTCATTTCATCAGGCTTGGGCCACATGCCCTTACCAATCTGCGCGACCCCGCTGAAGCCGGCCCCAAGGCCAGCATCCACATTGGCGTCCTCGTAAGCCTGAATCCAGGGCTCGGCCTTGATCTCCTCTTTGGGTAGAAACGGTCCCGCTTCCATGCTGGTGTGGATCTCGTCACCGGTGCGGTCGAGGAACCCGGTGTTGATGAAAACCACGCGGTCCTTGGCGACCTCGATGCAGGCGCGCAGGTTCACGGTGGTGCGACGCTCCTCATCCATGATACCAACCTTCAACGTGTTTGCAGGCAACCCGAGTACCCGCTCGACGCTGGAAAACAGATCACAGGTGAGGGCAACCTCTTCCGGGCCGTGCATCTTGGGCTTCACGATGTAGACGCTTCCGGTCCGGGAATTGCGCAGTTCGCCAGTGCCCCGGATATCGTGCACGGCGGCGAGCGAGGTCACCATGGCATCCAGAAAGCCT
>JAHEEG010000076.1 GCA_024640825.1 Gammaproteobacteria bacterium | reverse complement strand
GGGTCTGGAGCATCTCGACCAGTCGAGCGGTGAACGTTGAGATCCGCGCGCTAAGCTGAAGGTTTTCCTCCGACTGCGGGTCGTCGTTAACGAGGTTGCTGCTGACGGCGATGCCCGGTATGGGAGGGCCCAGCATCTGCAGGGCAGCAACGACCGCCCCAACGGTCCCGGAGATCGGGGTCGCCGGCCCCAGGTTGGCACCCTGGTTGATTCCTGACACCACCAGATCGACGGGTTCCTCTGCCGAGAAAAGGGCTGTGGCACCAAGCACTACCGTGGTGGCAGGCGTTGCTCGAACCGCATAGACGGCGTCGAAATTTTCATCGGCAACCTTGGCTACCGTGACACCGGTGAATGCCAGGGAAGTGCTGCTGCCGCTCTGGTTTTCGGCGGGTGCGACTCGCTTTACGCGGTGTCCGGCAAGGTTGAGGGCTCGGTGCAGCGCGATGATGCCCGGGGTGTCGTAACCGTCGTCATTGGTGAGCAGGATGTTCAGCTTTGACGGTCGGCAAACAGGCTCCGCGGTAAGAGCGGCGGATGCGGCAAGCATGAGTCCGGCGGTTGCGAGCAGCCGCGTGAGTCGGCGAGAGGTCCACGGGGTATTCGAATCTGGTTGCATGGCTTTGCCTTCGATTGTCGTTTGCGGTTCAAACCTGGGATAGCCTTATGGTTTCCCGCAGCTCGGTGTCCTGATCTTCGGTGTCCATGCCAATCATCTCGCCGTAGGCACTTCGGTGCACAAATGTGGCCTCAGTGACGCCGGCATCCCGCAGCGCCAGCTGGGCCGCGAAACGGCTGGGGAATTGCACGCTTTGCCCGTCCGGCCCGCATATCGGCTCGCGGCGATCCCCGTCGAGCCGGTAGGCCACGTATACGACCGCCTCCAGCGCGTGGACTTCCATGCTAACGTGGGCGCCTGAGCTCATGAGATTGCTTAGTTCATCGAGGGTCATACCGATCTCTTAGGTTTCACGGAGGATTCACGCCCCCGAGCCTAATTTCGGTGCGGGTTAAAAAGCAACGTTGCGGGTGGTTTTACAGCGTGATCAGGCGGCTAGGCGTTATCGGCGATCTGCATGGCGAGCATGAGCGGCTGGCCCGGGTCCTGGAGTGGTTCGGCGGCCAGCAGCTGGATGCGCTGGTATGCACGGGAGACGTGGCGGATGGTCGCGGGTGTATCAACCAGAGCTGCCACCTATTGCAGCAGGCGAACGTGGCGACGGTGTCCGGCAACCATGATCGCTGGCTGCTGGAAGATCGAGTACGTCACGTAGCCGACGCGCACAGCATCGACGAGGTCTCAGACGACAACCTGGCCTTCCTGAAGTCGCTGCCGCGCAGCCGCAGCTTTGAAACGTCGCGCGGCAGTCTTCTGCTTTGTCATGGGGTTGCAGACAACGACCTGGGCAAGGTCTGGCCTGGCACGTCGCGCAGCCGGGTAGAGCGCAGCGATGATCTGGACGACCTCATTGCCGCGGGCCGACATCGCTTTCTGGTCAATGGTCATCTGCACTATCGGGTGCTGATCGATTTCCACGATCTGCTGTTGCTGAATGCGGGGACGCTCAAAGGGCAGTATTCGGGCATCACCATCATGGACTTCGAAGCGGATGTTGTGACCGCTTACGAAGTGGCTGATACCGGAGCGCCGCAGCGGGTGCGTGAGCACGCAATGCTGGACTCTACGCCTCGTCGCCGGTTTCGAAACACCTCGGACTTCGATGGTGGCTGGGAGCCGGTCACCCTTTATCGTCAGGCGATATAGCCCGCCGACATATTGCGGCCACGGGTTTAGAATCGGCCTATGGCACATAGCGCTAAGAACGTCCAATGCCACCTCCAGGAAATCGCCGAGCAGGGCTTTACCATTCGGGAGTCGGTCCTCGAAACAGACCTGGTAGACGCTCTAAACGAGGCGCTGCTGCGGCTGGAGCGGGAGCTGAATGCCTGTCCCGGCGCGAATCTGTTCGAAGGCGATCACACGATCCGGATCTACAATCTGCTGGCGCGTGATCGCGTGTTTGAACGGGTACCCGTGCATGCCGAAGTCTTGCCCATCGTGGAAGGGGTGTTGGACCCGGGCTGTCTGATTTCGTCGTTGTCCTCCATATCCATTGACCCTGGCGAAGATGCTCAGCCCATCCATGCGGACGACACGCTCATCGATCTGCCTCGGCCGCATCGTCCCGTGGTCTGCAATTCCATGTGGGCCCTCACCGATTTCACGGCAGAAAACGGCGCAACCCGCATCGTGCCGGGCAGCCATCTATTGTCGGAGAAGCCTGAGTTCGGCCGGCACTACGAAAGCGTGGCGGCGGAAATGCCCAAGGGCAGCGTTCTGCTCTGGAACGGCAGCCTCTGGCACGGTGGGGGCGCGAACGGCAGTTCCCGGCGGCGCGTGGGGATCGCTATGAACTACTGCGCTGGCTTCATCCGCCAGCAGGAAAATCAGCAGCTTGGGATTCCGCTGGAACGGGTGCGGGCGTTTCAGCCTCGACTACAGGAGCTTGCCGGTTTCGGCACCTACAAACACCTCATGGGCCACATCGACAAAGCCAGCCCGATTCAGAAGCTTCTGCATCGGGACGACGGCTTTGTCTCGGTTTGGGACCTCATCGACCGAATTGACTGAGCCTCAGGAAGCCTCTTCGCCGCCCCAGAACTTCCACCACGGCTTCTTGCTGGTTTGCTCAAGCTCGCCGCTTTTGCGACCTTCCTTGTACTCCTGCTGGATCTGCTTGCGCTCTTCTCTGCGCTGCTGCATCTCCTGGGAGGTCGCGGTGCCCTTGCCATTGCCGGCGCCATCCTCCATCGAGCGCGTGCGCGTATTGACCTCTTCCCGGCTCGTGCTGCGCTCGCCTTTGTCAGGGGCGTTCTTCATATCGCGATCGCGCGTCTTGGTTTCCGTGCGGAGCTTGTCCTGAGATTGCTGCGCGCCCATGCCTTGCGCACCGGGACTGCTGTTCCCCGGACCTGCGCCGCCGCCGCCACCGCCACCGGGAGCCGCGAGGGCGTTAGAAGCTGCGAGAGCTGCGCCCAAAGCTACGGCCAGCCAAAGTCGATTGTGCATAGAGATTCCTCTGTATTCGCAATTCCACAGAGAACATGGGTGGGCTTTGCGATTTTCCCAATAGGGGGATTCCCGGATAGGAGGGCGGATTTGATGCGCGCTTCACGGTCCTGTCTGCAAACTCATCGATCTTCGGATTTCGGGAATTGCGCCTTGGAACTTCTCAACAACGCCAGGTCTCAGCTCGTGCCGCCGTTGGAAGCGGTTATCGAGTCATTTGACGAGACTGCGGATACTGCGCCGTTGGCATTCTTTACGCTGATCCTGACGAACCTCCACGGGCTGCAGGATGATGGCGATCTGATGGGGCTGTTCTTCGAGCTGTCTACCACCGCCTTTCAGGGGTTTGTCTTCAGCCCTGCGCAGGCGCAGTTGGTCGATTCGCTGTTGGCGACTGCCGAGAACATCGCGTTTGCCTTGTCTGCGCCTGGGGACAACCCGCACTGAAATCGCTGAAGAAACACTGTCGGTCTGCTTAGTCGGTCCGCGCGCTGAGCAGGGTATAGAGCAGGTTGTCCTGAAAGCTAGGGTTGCCGGTGAGCTGCAGGTGCTCGTCGCACAGGAAGATGGAGTGGGCAATGTTGAGTTCTGGCAGTAAGGGTCCGCTTCTCGTCCTGTGTCGACCCATGAGGGAGGATCGAGTAACCACGCCGTCGCCTGGTTCGTTGATCAGATTCTCGTAGTCTATGCCAGGCAGAGGGTTACGTATTGTGTCGGGGCGCTCGTTGGCGCGCACGGTCTTGCCGTCGCTCTCGACCACCAGGTGCGCGACTGTAGGCGTGCAGTCACCGCCGAATACGTACGGCTCGGGTTCATCCTGTCGGGCCGGCAGGCAAAGCACTTCCTGAAACCTTCGCCCTCGGGCCATGTGTCGCGCGAAATAGGCTTCCAGAGTCGCCAGATAGCTCTGACCCTCTTTCCCTCCGCCGTGCCGGTAGACGGCTCTGCTCTGTGAGGTCTGGCTGAATATCGACCATTTCAGTTCCCGCCACGTATCCGGCTCGTAGATGTTCAAGCCAATCGGCTCGCCGCGCACGTTGTACAGCCAGGGAATATCCGGGTGGGGCATGAGCTGCATGGTGCCCGGGCAGGTAGCAACGATATCGGGAGCAATGCTCCCCAGGCCTATCTCTTCGCCGCGCACGTAGGACAGAACAGGCTGCATAGTGCCGAGATTTGGTGTTCCCACCATCAGCAGGCGTCTGATTCTGTGGCTGCCGTTCCGGTCGGGCAGTATTGCTCCGTCCCGGAGCATGTCCGCCGTACCGAAACGCGCGTAGTAGCGTCCCAGCAGGCCGCCGTTCGAGTGGCCGAGTATGTCCACCTGCAGATCGGGATTGTCGTGGTCGACAGCTAGCTGCTCGATGAGATCGTGCAGCCCCTGCACTGATGTGACATTGTCCAGCCGCCAGTCGTACGGATAGACGTAGAAGTAGCGTCCATCCGCCTCCGGGGTCTGGCCCGGATACATCCGCCGATAGCCGCCGATTTTTTCCAGCGTCTTCAGGAGCCTGCCATAGAAGTCCTGGCCTAATCCATCGCGGAAGATGTCGAAAGCTTCTACATCGCCGGTTGCCGGTTCAAGGGTCTCCGCATCGATGGCCACCTCGATGTTGTCATAGTTGCTGAACATCAGCGATGTGTTGGATTCCGGCCATATCTCTTGGCCGGTCGTTCTGTGTCGGAGCTGCGAGCCAAAGGCTCCGGGGATGACGATGAGCGGCGGCTGGCCCGCTTTGGGGCCGATATCCTGGTAAAGGAGGGCCAGGGGCGGGGCACTGGTCTGGGCACATCCCGCGGTCGCCAGCATGCCGGCCAGGAGGCTCCGGCGTGTCCAGCCGGCTTTGCTGACAGGGTCTCGCCTGGCAGTGTCTCGATCTGGCAGGCTAATAGCCGGCGGCCTGCTTGGGCTCCGCGAGCAGTGTCAGGGTGGCCAGCAACAGCTTACGCTCGGCGACCTTGACCCGTTCCTCCAGGGAAGCGGCAGTATCGTTGCTTCGTATGGGTACCCGGACCTGGGCGAGTATGGGCCCGGAGTCGTAGGTCTCGTCCACCAGATGCACGGTAGCGCCGCTTTCGGGCTCCCCCGCGGCCAACACCGCTTCGTGTACCCGGCGTCCGTAAAAACCCTGACCGCCGAATTTCGGCAGCAGTGCCGGGTGCGTGTTCAGAATTCGGTTACGGTAGGCGTTCAGGATGTTTGGCCCCAGCTTCTTCATGTAGCCGGCGAGCAGCAGCCAGTCGGCACCCGCCTGCTGCAGCGCGTTGGTGGTGGCTTTGTCCAGGGCGTCCGGATCAGGGTGCGTTCTGCTGCTGAGATGCAGGGTCGGGATGCCCGCCGACCTGGCCCGCTGGAGCGCCTGAGCATCGCTGTTGTTGCTGACTACCAGAACGACTTCCGCCGCCAGCTCGCCGGAATGGCAGGCGTCCAGCACCGCCTGCAGGACGGACCCGCCGTGAGACGCCATAGCCGCGATGCGCATCATTTGGCAAGCCGGAAGATGGCAGTGTGAAAGATCTCGGTAGTCACGGTGATGTCCCTGCTGTAGGCAAGATAGAGCTTCACGAATTGATGGCCTTTGCGCTCCCATTTATCCAGGGGTATCGCGCTGATTCTGACGGTGTCGCCGGCTTTCAGCAGCTCGCGGAAACGGATTTCGGACCCCACGTGAATCCAGGCTGGCATGACGAACTCTCGAACCAGCGCCGTATTTGCCGTGCCTAGAATCCAGTGCGGATGAGCGGCGAAACGGTAGATGGCCAGATCGTCGCTCACCTGTCGGGCATAGGTCTGATTGCCGTCTTCGGTGATCTGCCAGTGCCAGGCCCGGAAAGGCTGACCGACAATTACGTTTTCCCAGATCATGTCGACCCGCTCCGGGGATTTTGCGGCGGTTTCGAAGCAGCGCTGGTCTTCCAGCTCAGGGAGATGGTCGGGCAGGGTACTGTCCAGGGTGGCGAGCACGGTGCCCTCTGTGTTGGTGCACTGAACGTGCTCGCCAGACTCGTCTTCCGCACGCTCGATCTCCAGCGCGTCTCCATCGTAGGCGGGCTGATGGAAGCGGACGCGGCTCATTGATTGGCGTAGCCAGCGCTCGCCGTAGCGTTCGACCAGCGGGCGTGTCAGATGGCCATAGATCGCGACGCCGGGTACCAGAGCACCCCTGAAGCCGTAGCGACGGGCAATCTCGTCGCTGTGTATCCTGTTCTCCGATGCTTCGGAGTAATTGCGCGCGACCACCTGAAAAGCGGTCATCCGAACCTCCCGTGCTTGGCGCTTCAGGCGCATGCAGAGGCGCCTGAAGCCTTCAGCGGCTATTCTGCCCCATCCAGAGCCTTGTGGGCACCCGACGCGCGCTAGCCTGCTGCTGGTTCAAACGGCCGATCCGGTACACAATGATCCAGCGTATGCCTGACATTCATTCCTCTCACAAGCTGATCATCGTTACTGGCAAGGGCGGCGTGGGCAAGACCCTGCTTGCAGCAGCGCTCGCCCGCCTGTCGGCCGACAGCGGCCTGAACACGGTGCTGGTGACCCTCGATACGCGGGACGACCGCCATCCGCTGCTGGACGTGCCGCTGGAGTATACGCCTTATCAGGTTGCACCCAGGCTGGCTGCCAGCCGCGTGGACGCGTTCGAGGCTGTCAGCGAGTACGCGCGAAAGACAATGCCTTTTTCCATGTTCTACGAGGGGTTCTTCAAAAGCGGCACGTTCAGGGATTTCGCCACCGCCGCCCCCGGCTTTGAAGATCTCATGTGTCTCGGCAAGCTTTACAACCTGGCCACGGACTCCGAGTTTGATCGCGTCATATTCGATGCCCCGGCAACCGGTCATTTCCGACAGCTGCTGGAGGTTCCCCGGGTCACGGCTCGGGCGGTGCAGGTAGGCCCGCTGAACCACAACGCGCGCAAGATTCAGGATCTGCTTCTGGACGCGGATCGAACTCATGTGCTGGTGGCGTCGCTGGCGGAAGAAATGCCCGTGCGCGAGGCGCTGGAGATCGTGGATGCCTGCCGCGCTTTGCGCATGAGCGTAGGGCCGGTACTGATCAATCGCCGTATCACCCGGCCGGTTTCTGCGGCAGAAGCCGCAGCCCTCAAAGATCTGCTTGACCGGGAATCCGGTCTTTCGGAGCCCGTTGCGGCAGCGATTGCCGCCTCTGCGCAGGCGGCATCGATAGCGGCTTCGCAGGATAGCGCCCTTGAACCCTTCAGACTGCACCGGTTGCGGATGCTGGACATTCCCCAGGTTGTGCAATCTCGTTTTGCCGTCGACGAGTTGCTCACAGCCGTCGGCTCATCGCTGCAACCGCTCATGGCGGACGGTCATTGAGCCCGGTGCTGGATCTGTCGGCGCTGGTCCGCACTGCGCGCGTGATCGTCTGTTGTGGCAGCGGCGGCGTGGGCAAGACCACGTCTGCCGCCGCGCTGGGCGTGCTTGGTGCGAAGCAGGGGCGCCGGGTGCAGGTCATGACCATTGACCCTGCCCTGCGCCTTGCTCAGGCCATGGGCCTCGAGACCCTGACCAATGATCCGCAGCAGGTTCCGTTGGAAGCCGATGGCGAGCTTTCTGCCCTCATGCTCGACAGCAAGCGTACTTTTGACCGCCTGGTCGAAAATTACGCGCCCAACGATCGTGCCCGGGAAGCGATCTTCGCCAACAACTACTATCAGCAGATCTCTTCCTCACTGGGCGGGTCCAGAGAGCTGGTGGCCATGGAGCGGGTGCTGGAAGCGGTCAACGCCGGTTCCCACGACCTGCTTGTTGTAGATACGCCGCCGTCTCACCATGCGCTGGACTTTCTAGAAGCGCCGCGGCGCATCGTCAACCTGCTGGAGGGCTCACTGACCAGGGCGCTGGTGCGACCTTACGGACTGGCGGCCAGGGCTCAGTTCAACTTCTTCCGGCAATCTTCCGCCGCGGCGCTCAAGTTCATGGAGCGGTTGACAGGGGTGCAGATGCTGGCGGACCTGTCGGACTTTCTGCTGGCATTCTCGAGCATGTTCGAGGGCTTCAAAGAGCGTTCTCATCAGGTGCAGACGCTGATGAAGCAGCCGAGCACCGGCTTTCTTCTGGTCTGCGCGCCTGAGCCGGGAAGCCTGCGGCAGGTCAATCAGTTTGCCGAGCGGTTGAGCGCGGAAGGCATGACGATTGCCGGCGTGCTCGCGAACCGGGTCAGCCCGGATCCGGGTTGGCAGGGGGGCAACGAGGTGGCTTTTTCCCCGGCCGACGCCGCTCTGGTGGATGCGCGCAGCGATCGGGCATTTTCGGCACAGGCGCTTTCCCATCGCCTCTGCCAGGCCCTGGAGGCGGCTGCAGCGCTGCATGCTTCAGACATGCTGGCCCTGCGCGAGGTGGCCCAGGGCCAGCTGCCGCTGCACACGGTGCCGCGCTTTGATCACGACCTGCACAGCATGGCCGATCTGGAAGCCTTTGCTGGTCAGCTGGTGCTCGGGCAGTCTCAGCCGTAAGCCTGCGCGGGCAGCCAGGTCACCAGGCCTTGCCAGTTGAAGAGAATCACCAGACCGATCAGCTGCAGCACGATGAATGGCACGACGCCCCGGTAGATGGTGATGACGTCCACACCGGCGGGCGCGACGCCCTTCAGATAGAAAATGGCGAATCCCACCGGCGGCGTCAGGAAGCTGGTCTGCAGGCAGACGGCGAACAGGACGGTGAACCAGACCGGATCGAAGCCGAGCCCGGTCACCACGGGAGAGACCAGCGGCAGAATGATCAGGGTGAGCTCGATCCAGTCGAGAAAGAATCCCAGCATGAAGGTCGCCAGCAGAATGCAGATCAGGATGCCCGTGGGCTCGAAGGGCAGGCTCATGAGGCTGCGCTCGATGAGCAAGTCGCCACCCAGGCCTCGCAGCACCAGCGAGAAGGCCGTCGCGCCCAGCAGCACCGCGAAAATGAACGCCGTCGTGCGGGTGGTTTCGTAAAGCACCTCGTTCATCACCCCTCGGTTCAGCTGGCGCTTCAGCCAGGCCAGCAGCAGGGCGCCGGCGGCGCCGACACCGGCGGCTTCTGTCGGGGTCGCTAAACCGAGGAATATGCTGCCAAGCACGGCAAGTATGAGGAATGCCGGCGGCACGATGGCGAGCATAAGCGCTTTGACGGCGGCCCAGTCTGCGGGGTCGTGCTTTGCTGCCGGCGCCCCTTCGGGCTTGAGCAGTCCGTAGCCCAGCAGGTACACGATATAGAGCACGCCCAACAGCAAACCGGGAAACACGGCGCCAAGGAACAGGTCACCCACGCTCATGGCCATACGGTCCGCCATCAGCACGAGCATGATGCTCGGGGGAATCAGTATACCCAGAGTACCCACCGCGCAGACCGTCCCTGCGGCCAGAGACTTGTCATAGCCCTGGTTGAGCATGACCGGCAGACCCAGCAGTGCCAGCAGCACGACGGATGCGCCGATGATGCCCGTCGTGGCCGCGAGCAGCAGCCCGATCAGCGTAACCGTAATGGCCAGCCCGCCGCGAATGCCACCAAACAGGCGGGCGAAACTCGTCATCAGCTGATTGGCGATGCCCGATCTATCGAGCAGCAGCCCCATGAAGATGAACATGGGGAGCGCTACCATCACCCAGTTCTCCATGACATTCCAGATGCGATCGACCGTGATGGAGGCGTAGTTCCAATCCATGCCTGTTGGCACCTGAAAATCTACTTCCAGGACGATGGCGATCGCCGTGAAAATCACCGACAGCCCGCCGAGAATCCAGGCGACGGGAAACCCTGTGAAGACCAGCCCGATGAAGCTTACGAACATGAGGATGGCGAGTATCTCGTTACCTGCCATCGTGGCTCTCCGCAGCGTCGGGTTCGACAGTCGGTGAGTCCTGAAACAGCTGAGCCCAGACCCGGGAAAGGCGCGACAGGGTGGCCAGGAGCAGCAGAAAGAAGCCGAGCGGCAGCATGGCTTTGATGAGCCAGCGCATCGGCAGGCCCCCGGGCGCCTGAGAAACCTCGGAAAACTGAAAACTTTGCCACACGAAGGGCAGGGAGTAGATCAGCACCAGCGCGATGAAGGGCAGCAGAAACAGCACAATGCCGTAGAGTTCGATCCAGGCTTTGAGCGCGGGCGAGAAGCGCTCGTGCAGCACGTCCACCCGAATGTGGGTGTCTGCCTGGTACGCGTAGGACAGGCCTAGCAGGAACCCACTGGCATAGAGATGCCACTGAATTTCCTCGAACTCGATGCGTCCCTCGCCGAAGACGTAGCGGAGGGTGACGTTGGCAACGATGATTGCCAGCAGAGCTACCCACAGCCACGAGATCCAGTGACCGACCCGAATCAGCATCGGCTCAACCCGGCGTGAGAAACGGGTATGGGGCAGCATCAGAAATCTCGCGGCAGGTAGGCGCGGGACTTCCAGTTCGCATACTCGGCCCGGAACCGGCGCTGGGATTCAAGAATCAGGCGGAAGTCTTCGTCCCTGGCGGCCTCTTCCTCGAGCACCCGGTTTGTGACTCGCTGCAGCTCCCTGAGCACGTCCATCGGCAGCGTTTCGGCGCTGACACCCTTGGCCGGGAACCCGGCCATAACCGCCCCCTGCAGTCCCTCGGATCGAGCCATATTTCGGGTCACGCCGGCGGTGCATACGGTGTCCAGCAGGGCGCGGGTCGATTCCGGCAGGCTGCGCCAGAGCTGCAGATTCACCACCATATGGGCGGCGGTGGACGGCTGGTGCCAGCCGGGGTAGTAGTTGTAGGGCGCGATCCGGCTGAAGCCCAGCATCTGGTCCACAACCGGGAGGGCGTATTCTGTAGCGTCGATGGCGCCTTTCTCCAGCGCCTGAAAGATCTCGCCGCCTGGCAGCATGGTTACGGAGGCGCCCACTTGCTCAATGACTTTCCCGCCGAGACCAGCGAACCGGATCTTCAAGCCCTGGAGATCTTCCAGGGTGTCGATTCGCTTTCGGAACCAGCCCGCGGTCTCGGGGCCGGTCATGCCGCAGAACAGCGGATGGACGTTGTGCTTTTCGTAGAGCGCCTCACCCAGTTCCCGTCCCCCGGCTTCGAACCACCAGGCCGAAAACTCCCAGGGTTCCATGCCGAAGGGCACCGCGCCGATCAGCGGCGATGCGGGAATCTTGCCTTGATCGTAGCCGAGCCAGGTGTAGCCGGCCTCGACTTTGCCGTCCCGAACGGCGTCGGTAATGCTGAAGGGCGGGACGATCTCGCCAGGCTCGTAGATATCCACCCGTGCCGACCCGCCGCTCACATCCCGCAGGGCCTGGCTGACGTAGAGGGCGTTGTCTCCCAGCGCTGGCAGGTTGGTGGCAAATGCGACCGGCATGCGCCAGTGCAGCACAGCGGCAGATTCAGCGTCCCTGCGCGCCTCGGCGACAGGCTCGGTGCCTCCGGCGCTCCGTCCCGGCGGCCGCACGGCGAGGCTACCGACGATGCCCACGGCAAATGCCACCGCTACCGCGACCAGCGTAGCTCGCTGGCTGATTCCGCCCTGGCTCATCCGTCCCCCCTTTGCTCCGCTGCGCCGCGCGGAGAAGCCTGTACGCGCCCAGGATTGTGGGAAGAGTCGAAGATGGATGCAAGGAAGGCGATGGTGCGCTTACACTTGTATGCACCATAGTGAGTAACTGATGGTTGTGTTGACCGCGACAATTGGATAATTTGTCGGGTTTTTGCGCGATGCACCATCGCGCTTTTCTGGGTTAAATGGGGGATCGCATGCTCATAGGTGTGCCAAAAGAAACCTGGCCGGGGGAACGTCGAGCCGCGCTTGTGCCCCAGGGGGTCAAGAAACTCGTCGATGCCGGCTTCGATGTAAGCGTGGAGTCCGGTCTGGGCGTGCCTTCCGGCTTTACCGACACGGATTATGCGGATGCGGGCGCCAAAGTCGCCACCGATCGTACTGCGCTCTTGCAGGCGGCGGATGTGGTTCTGAGGGTACGCAAGCCTGCCGCGGAGGAGATTGGGCCCCTAAAGTCCGGCGCCCTGCATATCAGTTTTCTGGACCCCTTCAACGAGAAGGACCTGGTCAACAGCCTGGCGTCCCACGGCGTGACCGCCATCTCAATGGAGATGATTCCGCGCAGCACCCGGGCGCAGAAGATGGACGCGCTTTCTTCTCAGGCCAACCTGGCGGGTTATGTCACGGTCATTCTGGCGGCCAGCCATACGCCCAAAATTCTGCCGATGATGATGACCCCTGCGGGCACGATCGCGCCGGTTCGAGTTTTCGTCATCGGCGCCGGCGTTGCCGGGCTGCAGGCCATCGCCACGGCAAAACGCCTTGGCGCCCGGGTGGAGGCCTTCGATACCCGACCTGTGGTTGCCGAGCAGGTGCAGTCGCTGGGGGCCAAGTTTGTCGAAATTGATCTCGGCGATACCGGCCAGACAGAGCAGGGTTACGCCAAGGAACTGACCCCCGAGCAGATCGAACTGCAGAAGGAGGGCCAGAAAAAGATCATCGCTCAGTCCGATATCGTCATCACCACTGCCCAGTTGTTCGGGCGTCCCGCGCCCAGAATCGTTTCCATGGATATGGTGCAGGCCATGCGGCCTGGCAGTGTCATCGTCGACATGGCGGTCGAAACCGGCGGCAACGTCGAGGGGTCGCAACTTGACGAGGTCGTCGATGTAAACGGCGTTAAGATCATCGGTCAGGGCAACCTTCCCTCCGAAGTGGCGCGCAACGCCAGTGAGATGTACTCCAACAACCTGTTCAATCTGATCTCTGAATTCTGGGACAAGGAAGAAAAGACTTTGAACCTCGACCCGGAAGACGAAATTATCAAAGCTTGCGTCATCACTCGGGATGGCAGCATCGTCAACGAAACCATTAAGAATCTATAGGGGGCGATAGCCATGGAAGCGGTATTTCTTGCGTTTGTACTGATGCTGTCCATCTTTCTGGGCTTCGAGCTCATTTCGAAGGTGCCGGCAACGCTGCACACGCCTCTCATGTCTGGCGCCAATGCCATCTCAGGCGTCACCCTGGTAGGTGCGCTGGGTTCCGCGGGTGCCGGCATCGATGGCGTTGCAACGATCCTCGGCACGCTGGCCGTGGCCTTTGCCACCATCAACGTCGTGGGCGGCTACATGGTCACCGATCGCATGTTGAGCATGTTCAAGAAGAAAGACACTTCCGGCCCTGCGGGAGGTCGGTCATGAGCGAGCAACTGATCAACGCGACGTACATCATTGCTGCGGCGCTATTCATCTTCGGTCTGAAGCAGCTTGGCTCTCCGGCTACCGCAGTCCGAGGCAACCTGCTTTCCGCAGTCGGCATGTTCATCGCCGTGGTGGTCACCCTGTTCTCGCGCGAGATACTCGAGTTTCAGTGGATCATCGTCGGAATCATTCTGGGTTCCGCCATCGGCGCCGTTGCGGCGAAGAAAATTGCCATGACCAGCATGCCGGAGATGGTCGCGCTGTTTAACGGTTCCGGCGGTCTCGCGAGCCTGCTGGTGGGCTGGGCGGCGCTTTACAACACAGGCAACACAACCTTTACGGTGGTGACCATTCTGCTCTCCGTCCTCATTGGCGGCGTTACCCTTTCGGGGAGCATTGTCGCCTGGGGCAAGCTCTCCGAAGTAATGAACAGCGCCGCCATCGTCTTCGGTGCGCAGCGCATTGTTAATGCGCTGCTGCTTGCCGTTCTGGTGATCTGCTGCGTCCTGTTCGCAATGGAACCGGCGCTGGATTCGCCCTATCTCTACGCTGTCATCGCGCTGTCGCTGGTGTTCGGTGTCATGGCGGTGATTCCCATCGGCGGTGCGGATATGCCGGTGGTCATCTCGCTGCTGAACAGCTACTCCGGCCTGGCCGCCTGTGCAGCCGGCTTTGCGATCCACAACAATATCCTTATCGTCGCCGGCTCTCTGGTAGGTGCGGCTGGCATCATCCTTACCAACATTATGTGTAGGGCCATGAACCGCTCGCTTGCCAACGTGCTGTTTTCCGGCTTCGGCGCAGTGAAGACGGCAACCAAGGTTGAGGGTGAGGTCAAGCCGATCAACACCGAGGACGCCTATCTCATTCTGGAGGCGGCCTCTTCCGTTACCTTCGTTCCCGGTTACGGAATGGCGGTCGCTCAGGCCCAGCACGTGGTGCGGGAGTTGGGTGAACTACTGGAAGAGAACGGATGTGAGGTGACCTATGCCATACATCCGGTGGCCGGGCGTATGCCCGGGCACATGAACGTGCTGCTGGCGGAAGCCAACGTACCCTACGATCAGCTCATCGAGATGGAAGACATCAACCCACGCATCAGCAATGTTGACGTGGCAGTGGTGATCGGCGCGAATGACGTGGTCAATCCTGCTGCTCGTGAAGACGAGAACAGCCCCATTTATGGCATGCCCATCATCAATGTGGATCAGGCGCAGACGGTGTTTGTTCTCAAGCGTTCCATGGCATCAGGATTTTCCGGCGTGGATAACCCGCTGTTTTTCGGCGAGAACACGCGGATGCTGTTCGGTGATGCCAAGGCTTCTCTGTCGGCGGTTATCGGAGAGTTTAAGGGCTGAGGACGCCGACGCGGGTAACCCAACCGGTTTACCCCCTCGCTCGCGTCGGGCTGCGTCACTCGTGGCGCAGCGCGTCGATGGGGTCGAGCCGGGCGGCCCGCCGCGCTGGAACGTAGCCGAAGATCACGCCTACGGCCGCGGAGAACCCGAAGGCGAGCAGAATGACCCACAGCTGCAGAACCAGTGGGATGTTCATCAGGGACGTCAACGCGGCCGAGACCCCAAGCGCCAGCGCGATGCCCACTAGGCCTCCAAATGAGGACAGTACCACCGCTTCCACCAGAAACTGACCCAAGACCTCCCGCTCCAGCGCCCCGATTGCCAGACGAATCCCTACTTCCCGGGTTCGCTCCGTAACGGAAACCAGCATGATGTTCATGATGCCGATGCCGCCGACCAGCAGGCTGACACCGGCGACGGCGCTGAGAAGCATCGTCAGAACCCGGGTTGCCCCAGTCAGCGTCTGGGCGATCTGCTTCGTGTCAAACACGTTGAAGTCGTCTTCCTCGTTCGCGGTTATGTGCCGGCGCTGGCGCAGGACCTCCTCGATTTCCCTTTGGGCGTTCTCGGTAGCGGCCCCGTCGCGGACAGAAACCAGCAGCGAACCGACGTCGGCATTGCCCGAGATCCGTCGCTGGAAGGTCCGCATCGGCAGGACGACGAGGTCATCCTGATCCGTGCCCATGGCCGACTGACCTTTGGCCTGCAACAGGCCCACGACCTGGCACGACAGCTTGTTCAACCGGAGCTTGCTTCCCACTGGATTCTGCAACCCGAAAAGCTCCCGCCGGGCAGTCTCGCCGAGGATGCATACCGAGCGTCCTGCCCGGAGTTCGCTGGCCGTGAAGTAGCGTCCGTCCGTGAGGGACCAGTTCCCCGCGACGAAGTAGTCGTTGGTCGTGCCAGTAACCATCGTCTGCCAGTTCCGGTTGCCGAAAATGGCCGTCGAACGAGTCGAAGAGGTGGGCGCCACGGCTCGAAGGCTCCGCACCTGCTGCATCATGATTTCGGCGTCTCTTATCTCGAACGG
>JAHEEG010000234.1 GCA_024640825.1 Gammaproteobacteria bacterium | reverse complement strand
TCGGCGGCCAGGGCATCCACTTCGCCGTTTTCAAGCAGATTCAGCGCCTGGCGGTGATCTTTGACGATCGAGAGCTTAGCGCTGATGCTCTCGGCAGCAAGTCGTACCCGCAGGACCTCTAGCGTAGTCGTATTCTCCACGACAGCGATGCGCTTGCCGGCCACCTGTTCAAGCCGCTCCACCCCCAGCGCGGCTGTGGTCATGAAGCTGGCGCCGGTGACATAGAACAGGTTGCTGAAATCCACCGTCTCCTGTCGCGACAGCGTAACCGTGGTTGCTCCGCAGACGATGTGGACATCTCCCCGGGCGACCGCCTCAAGCCGATTTGCGGCAGAAACCTGAATGTACTCTACCCGGAGGTTATCCATTCCCAGATGCTCTTTCAGTTTTGCAGCAACCGACCGACAGATGTCGATGGCGAAACCCTGGGGTTTGCCAGGCTCCCTTGCTGAAGAAAAGGGCGGAACATCATCCCGATAGCCGATCTTGTAGACACCGGAGTCTCTGATATCGGCAAGCGTATCCGCACCGGCGGGGACCACCGCGCTGACGGTTGTAGCAGCAATCAACAGGAGCGTGGAAATCTTCAACATGGTGTCTCCAAGATTGGGCAGAGAACGGGCAAAGGAAACGAGAAGAGACGGAAGAATACCAGAACTTCCGGCGACCGGTCGCCGGCGCTAAACGCCCCACGCCCCCTGCACGCGCGGGGGCGCATCGTTAACTCCGCGGCGCAGAGTCGATGGGCGAGTGCGCTGGATATCGAGTCTGGACCCCGTTCTAGGCGTTCCGAAGCGACAGGCGTTTACAAACGCACCATTGTAAGAGTCAGGTATTCAGTTAGTTTTCCCTTTACTTACGGCGATGGATTGCCGACCAGCGGAAACTCGCAATGTTCGGGAAAACCAGCGTCATCAGCACGATCTTCGTCGTGCTCTTTACCTCCGGCACGGCCGCGGCGGCTGCCGCGCTGGATGATGACAAAATCTGGCGCTACAGTCAGGCGCATAATCCTGTCAGTGGTGGAATCATCTATCGGGCTCAGGCCGAGCTTCCAGAACTTCGGGCTTCTGTGCGCTGCTCGACAGCAAACCCACTGATTGAGGTTCGCTTTTTTCTGAATCGGGGTGCCCTCGAATACTTCGACAGCGTGCGGTGGCAATTCGACGGCAACCGCAGCAAATCGGACAAATGGCTACGCAGTTCCAACGGCCGATCACTGATTCTGCCGAACCCGTCCAGAGACCGATTTCTGAATCAGATGAAGGCCTACAATTTCCTGTACGTGACTATCATAGCTAGCAATGGCGACGATGCGCTGTTCGAAATTCCCCTCTCGGGTTCGTCTGCGGCCATCTCCAGGGTGCTGGAACGCTGCAGATGAAAATGCAATGAAATCGCAGACGGAAAGTCGGTAGCTGTCCGCAGGAGAAGTCGATATGCCCGGTTTGGTGGATAAGGCCAGGACGCTTCTGGCCAGACATAGCGAGCGTGTTCGAGGACGCCTGTTTCTGGATGCAGTAATGGCAGCCAGCGCCCTCGTAGCCACCGTCGACGGCGAGGTCAATCTGCCAGAACTGCTACGTCGCGACGCGCTGCTGGATAGAATAGACGCGTTGAGAGCGTTTGACGCCCACGACGCCGTCCAACGCTTCGAGAAGTTCGTCGCCGCCATCGAAGCGGACCCGCAGGCAGGCTCAGCCAGAGCCCTCCAGGCAGTGAGCCTTTTTGGTGACGACCCGGAAGCTGCACAGCTGCTGCTGCGGGCGGCAGTGGCCATTGCCAAAGCCGACGCAGGGTTCAGCACCGAAGAGCAGAGAAGCATAGCCCGGCTGTGCGAGACGCTGGGCATGGAGGAGCTGGATCTCGAGGCGTGACTGGAAATACAAGTCATCTCGCTGGCCCCACACTTCTAATCCGGTGCCGGCTGACCGATACTGCCCTGATCGAATCTCAGCCCCGAACAGAGGCACCACATGCGGTCCGCACCACTTCCAGACAATGAGCGCGAACGACTCGATACGCTGAACGGCTATCGGATTATGGATACGCTGCCGGAACAGGCCTACGACGACATCACCTTCATTGCGGCCCAGATTTGCAATACGCCCATTGCCCTGGTCAGCCTGGTGGACGACGGCAGGCAATGGTTCAAATCGAGACACGGGTTGGACGCCAAGGAAACGCCGCGTAGCCTTGCCTTCTGTGCCCACGCGATTCTCGAGCCGACATCGCTGTTCATCGTCGAAGATGCAACCAAGGACGAGCGTTTCGACGACAACCCGCTGGTGACGGGCGAGCCGCACGTCCGCTTCTACGCTGGGGCTCCGCTGGTTGCGCGAGACGGTATCGCGCTGGGAACGCTATGTGTCATAGATCACCAAACGCGAACAATGACAGACGCGCAGAAGAAGGCGTTACAGGCTTTGTCCCGCCAGGTGGTCGCCCAGCTTGAGCTGCGGAAATCAATTCAGAAGTTGGAAACCAGCGGCGACGCGCTGCAGCACTCCTATGATGCTTTGCAGAAGCGGACGAGACAGGTAGAGCGTTCGCGAGACGAGCTTGCCGACATGTGCCAGATGCTGGAGAAACAGGCAGACTTCATCGAACGAGACCTCCATCGAGCCGAAATCATCCAGCGCTCGCTGCTGCCACACGACGCGCCTCCGTTGAAAGATTTCTGCATTCGCTCGCTGTATCGCCCTGGCCGGAGCGTAGGTGGCGATCTTTTTGACGTGGTGTCCATCGACGAACGCTACCTGGCACTGGTGATCGCCGACGCCTCGGGCCACGGCGTAAGCGCGGCGATGCTTTCGGTGTTGTTCAAGCATCGCATGCAGGTGCTGGACCAGCAGACGGGGCGGCCGCTTCGTCCTTCTGAGGCATTGTCAAAGCTCAACGATGCGATGCGCGGCGACGTCAACCTTCCCGGTGCCTTCGTGACCGCCGTGGTCTGCCTGCTAGATCTCCAAGGTCACGAGGTGCTCCTGGCTTCCGCCGGCCATTCCCCGGCGCTCCACGTTCACACGGACGGAAACTTCGAGCTGCTGGCGCAGACCGGGCCGCCACTTGGTCTCTGCACTGACGCCGTCTACGGGGAGAGATCCGTTCACCTCGATGATGGCGATCGTCTGCTGCTGTACACCGATGGCCTCCTCGACCTGGGGGGTAGCGAGCCGCCAACCATGAAAGATCTTGCCGAAGCTTTGTGCAAATCAGGCACCGATCAGCGCAGTCTGGGCGAGTTTCTGGAAGTGGTCTCTCACGGCCAGGAGCGCGAGGATCGAGACGACGTTACCCTGCTGCAGATTGAAGCGAGACCAGGGATAAGCTATTTCTTCGAACCGGCGGGTGAACTCGCCATCGAAGCCGAAACAGGTGCGGCAGCGCCTGAAATAACGTTCGCCGAAACCGAGAGCGCCACGTTCATCGCGCTGTCGGGGCGCGTTACCTGGACCTTTGCCGATGCGCTGCTGGAAAGCGGCTCTGCAGTTCTGGATGCCGGGCGCCCGTTGGTGATAGACCTCGGCGCCTGCGAGCAACTGGACAGCACGTTGCTCGGCACCCTTCACGAGCTGTTCGAGCGCGGATCAGACCTGGATATCGTTCTGCAGAATGTCTCCGAGGCGCTCAGAGCGTCTTTTGAAGAGCTCAGCATGGAACCGGTGCTCGCGCGGATCTCGGCGAAACCCTTACCGCTTCCTGAAGTATGGCAACCCATCGAGCGCTCGGCACACAGCCTTGTCCGTCAGCGTCAGCGCTTATTGAAAGCGCATGAAGTCCTGGCCTCACTGAGCGAGGAAAACCGAGAAGAATTCCAGAGTGTGATCGACGCGCTACGCGCGCCAGATGCGGATTGACCGGGTATTCAGAACGGGATCAGCATGAACGATTGGCATAGCGCAAGGAAACCCGTAAGTTCGGCACTTCTCGCGCTGGTTCTTTGCGGCTGCAACGGCAGCGCAGCGCCCGAGGATGTCGCCGAAGCCGACCCCGCAATTGGGGATAGCTTGGCATCCGCCCTCAGCACCGCCGTGCGCGTAAAGGTAGCCCCGGCGATTTTCGCTGACGTCCAACAGCAGGCAGCGGTGTCCGGCGTCGCAGAGGCGTTCAGAAAGTCCACGGTTGCTGCCGAGGTCAGCGGTCGGGTGATTTCCCGTCTGGTAGAGCCCGGCGACCCGGTAACCAAAGGACAGAGGCTGATCCAGGTGGACAGCGAGCGCGCACGCATCGCCAAGAACGAG
>JAHEEG010000233.1 GCA_024640825.1 Gammaproteobacteria bacterium | reverse complement strand
AGCCATGGAGTTTGCCTTACCCCTTCGTTCCACTCCGGAAAGGTTGGCAAAGAGGAGGTCAGGCCACTCCCATCCGGAGCAAAAGGGCCATGGGGCAAACCGGTAAAAAGCAGATGACCGTTGGCATATCGCATTGTTAGCCCCTTCTGGAAGGGAGTCGTCGCATGTAAAACCTCTTCTTCTAGTAATTCAGCTCTATGAGTCGACCTTGCTTCAGTAACTGCTCGATGATGGACCAATCGGCCTTTGCCTGCAAAAGAAATTCTTCCAGAGCATCTGCCCGCATGGGATGCACTGCGGTGATACCCAAGATATCGTCTGTGGGATTTCCTGTTAGGGTGAACTCACTACCCTCATATCCTATGAGGTATTCCACCGTCTCTAGCTGCTCAGTGAAGATCTGGTAGGCCCTGTTAATACTCTCCTCACCAGGAGGCTCTACCCACTTTTCTGCTGGCGGCCTCGTGGGGATAGACACATAGGCTTTTGCCGGTTGCAACCGCGCTAAGAAATCAGCAACTTCATGAAGACAATTCCTTTCGTCGTTAAGACCTCGAATGAGCATGGTCTCTGTTACCAGTTCTCCTTTGAAAGCCCTGGCAAACTCCAGCATGGCCTCCAAAATTGCATCCAGTCGCAAGGTCGGCTTGGGTCTGTTCATCCTGCGCCACACCTCTTTTCGCGTGCAATCCACTTTGAGGGAAATCCAGTCGGCTTTCGCAAGGTCCTCTCTGATGCCGCCAAGAGGTATGAGGGAGCAGTTGGTAATCACCGCGATTTTGATCCCCAGAGGTTGGATCAATTCGATTACTCGGCCAAGATTCAGATCCAAGGTGGATTCACCGTCTGCTACAAAGGTCAGGTAGTCAATGGCCTGTCCAATTTCTCTCGTCCGTTCGACCTTCTCTTCCACCTCCTTGACAATTTCCTCGGGTTCGCAGAACGATATGCGCTCAACCTCCATCCGCAGAGTGCGGCCTACCTGGCAATATACACAAGAATAGGAGCAGATTTTGCTCAGAATATTATTAATTCCCAAGCTACGTCCCAACCTTCGGGATGGAACGGGTCCGAATACCCTCACTCCGTAAACCTCCCCAGCGGACATTACGCAGCCTAGATCAGAAGGATCACCAAAATTAACTCCCACAGGCTTAACCCGGATGTTTCATGAATCACCTGCTGCGACTGCGGATATGGCCGTCTTTCCTGGCGTCCTCGGGTGTCGCACCTTGCGACGTACCGTTCAGGTACGCCTCAGGTCCAATCCCGCGGTACCGCGGGACGAGTTGCCAGGTGACACGCCCATCTTCACGGTCTCGCCACGGCAATTCATGAAACATCCGGGTTAGGACTTGCGCACATTACCTTCTCGTCTGGACAAACGAGAGAAGCTCACCCTTTTCTGGCAAGTTTGAGGAGTCCTCTGCCCCAGCCGATTTGGAGTACTCCGGTTTTAGCACCAGGGCACCGGTGGGACAAACGTTGGCGCAGGCAAGGCAATGATGACAGGATAAATCTGCTGGGTCACCACTACCGAAAAATGCGATCATCGTGTCGAAGCCTCTATTGGTAAAGGTCAAAAGGTTGTGGCCATTTCTTTGCCGGCAAATATAAACGCACTTACCGCAAAGCACGCAGCGGAAGGGGTAGTAGGTGAAGAAAGTGAGGTCGACTTCCTCGTCAACATCACGCTCAAGAAGCTCCAACGGCCTCGATTTCAAACCAACCTTGAGATGTTTGGCGATACGGATTAGCTGACAGCTACCCTTAACCGGGCACTCCTTTGGGTCACGGTGGTGCGCGGACATAAGCAATTTGAAGCCCATACGCTGAAGGCGCCTCACCGCTGGAGTGTCGGTCTTCACCAGCAAACCTTCGCGAACTTCCTCGGTGCATGAGGTCACCGGGCGGTCAAGACCGTCGATCTCCACAAAGCACAACCTGCAGGAGGCGTGGGGATGCCCCCTCGTCTTAATAAAACACATATTGGGGATAAAAATCCCATTCTCAAGACACGCCTGGAGAACGGTTTTTCCCTCTTCTACCTTGATCTCTTTGTCGTCGACTATTAGATTGATCATAGTTGCTTTGGCTTCAACGTGATTCGGTACACTCCTTCAGTAGCGATGGAGGTGACCTTTGCTCAGTTGCTTGCCGATTTCTCCTCAGGAGCTCGCTCGATAATGGGTGCCAGCTCCGGCGGTGAGACCTTGAACACGGCGTCGTATTCCGGAGGACAGACCACCATACATTCCCCGCATTTGACACAAAGCTCCTGGTCAACAGCCTTTTTCCGCCCCTTTGTTGTGAAAATAGCTTCCACCGGACAGCAGCCAACACAGACATCACAGCCCCGAGCGCACTTTTCAAGGTCGATATAGTAAGCTGTGAGGGGCCGACACTTGAGTGCCGGACACCGCTTTTCCTTGACGTGTGCCTCGTATTCTTCGAAGAAATACTTAAGCGAAGTGAGCACTGGGTTAGGAGCGGTTTTCCCCAGCCCACAAAGGGAACCATTCTTGATGTCCTCGCTTAGCGTTTCAAGAAGCTCCAGGTCCTCCTCCCTTCCTTCGCCCTTGGTGATGCGGTCCAGAATATTGAGAAGATGGCGGGTGCCGATTCTGCAAAAGGTGCATTTGCCGCAGGATTCCCTTTGGGTGAAGTCCAGGAAATACCGGGCCACGTCCACCATGCAGCTGTCCTCGTCCATCACTACCATGCCACCGGAGCCCATCATTGCTCCTGCCTCGGTGAGGGAGTCGAAATCGATGGGGGTGTCGAGGAAGCTTTCTGGCAAACAGCCCCCTGAGGGTCCGCCGATCTGTACTGCCTTGAAACCCTTCTTTTTCGGAATTCCGCCGCAGACATCGAAGATGAGTGTCCTGAGGCTTGTTCCCATGGCAATTTCCACCAGTCCAGGGTGTTTGACGTTGCCGACCACAGAGAAAATCGCAGTGCCAGGGTTGCTCTTAGTTCCAATGGCTCTAAACCACTCTGCGCCTTTTTCTATGACAGAGGGCACGGAGGAGAGAGTCTTAACATTATTTACTATTGTCGATCGCCCCCAAAGGCCTTTTTCTACCGGATATGGCGGGCGGTACTGTGGCATCCCACGCCTTCCTTCGATAGACTGGATAAGAGCAGTCTCCTCGCCGCAGACAAAGGCCCCGGAGCCCTGAAATACAGAAACATCTAGATTGAACGATGTGCCCAGAATGGAGGGTCCAAGGAGAGAAAGCTCTTCGGCGCTATTTATCGCTTGTTTCATGGTTTTGACCGCAAGGGGGTATTCCGCCCTGACATAAATAATGGCCTTATCCGCCCCAACTCCATAAGCACAGATTGCGAGCCCTTCCAGCAACTGGTGGGGGTTACTCTCAAGAATGGTACGATCCATGTAAGCGCCAGGGTCCCCTTCATCAGCGTTGCAAATCACAATTCTCCCGTCCGTCTCCATGGCTCTTGCGATTCTCCACTTGCGCCCGGTGGGAAAGCCGGCACCGCCTCTGCCCCTCAATCCCGAGGTTTCAATTATATCTACCACCTCTTCGGGCTGAGATGACAAAGCCTTAACCAACCCGGAATAGCCCCCCTCGGCGATGTATTGATAAATGTCATCAGGATCGATGCGGCCGCACTGCTCCATTACCAGTCTTTGTTCCAGGTTGAAGCGCGGAAAGTCCATCACCGCAGGGATCAAGTCGTTTGCCTCCATGGCGCCTAGCACGTATTTCAGGACGGGATCTCCCTGCTCCAGGTAACTTTTCACGAGCGTGCGCACCCTGCTTTCGTTGATTTGGTAATAACAGATGGGGGGAAACCCCGAGGTGGGATGATCGATTATGACTAAGGGTTCCGCATAGCAGTGGCCGAGACAGCCAACGGGAACGATCCGGGCTTCAATGGACTTGAGGGCAAGCTCTTCTTCGAAGGCCTGCTTGGTCTCGGCCGCTCCAGAGGCCAAGCCGCAGGTGGACATGACAATATAGATGGTGGAAATGGACTCGCTCTTTTTCGCTTTGGAGCGGTGTTCAGCCTCCTTCAGAATGGGGGCAAAACTGTCTCTAACAGCTCCCTTAGTCACCAGATTCCCTTTCCGCTGTCTCCCTTTCTTCACGCTCACGCTCGACCTGAAATTGCACGAAGATGCCCTCGACTCTACTTGGCTGGATGTGGCCTTCGACGGTATCGTCAACTACAGCAACGGGGGCCAAGGCACAGCATCCCACGCAGGCTACCCTTTCGAT
>JAHEEG010000075.1 GCA_024640825.1 Gammaproteobacteria bacterium | reverse complement strand
CCGATTGCGATGGACGATGGGCTGCGTTTTGCGATCCGAGAGGGTGGCCGAACGGTTGGCGCTGGGGTGGTAACCAAGATTATCGAATAGCGGATTGCCTCCCCGCCGGGGGCCGCCCGTCAGGGCTTAGGCTGGCTCCAGATCGTTTTGAAGCCCATCCGGCGGGAGCAATACGCGTAACCGGGAAGCTGAGTTCATTCGCAGCAATATAGGCCAGTAGCTCAATTGGTAGAGCAGCGGTCTCCAAAACCGCAGGTTGGGGGTTCGATTCCCTCCTGGCCTGCCATCCGATCAGGTACCGAAGTTTGAGCACAAGTACAGAAACTGCGACAGCCTCTCCTCTGGATTGGTTCAAGTGGTTCTTGGTGGCGGCGATTCTGGGAGGCGGAATTTTCGCCAACTGGTATTTCCAGGACCAATCTTTGCTGTATAGGGTAATTGGCCTGATCGTGCTGGCGGCGTTGGCATTTGTCATTGTCATTCAGACCCAGAAAGGCGAAGCAGCTTGGAGCCTTGTTAAAGAAGCGCGTAGCGAGGCGCGGCGGGTGGTCTGGCCGAAACGCCAGGAAACTGTCCAGACCACGCTTATCGTCCTGGTGCTGGTGATTATTTTTGCGCTGATTCTATGGTTGTTGGATTCGGGCCTTTCCTGGCTCGTCTCTGCGGTAATTGGATAGCCCCAATATGTCGAAAAAGTGGTACGTCGTGCACGCCTATTCCGGGTTCGAGAAGAACGTTGCTCGAGCGCTTAAGGAAAGGGTTGCGCTTTCGTCCCTGGACGAGTTCTTTGGCGAGATCCTTGTGCCTACCGAAGAAGTGGTAGAGATGCGTGGAGGACAGAAGCGTCGCAGCGAGCGTAAATTTTTCCCTGGCTACGTCCTTGTAGAAATGGAACTCAACGACGAGACCTGGCACCTGGTGAAGGAAACCCCCCGGGTGATGGGTTTTATTGGTGGCAAGGCAGACCAACCAGCACCGCTTTCAGTAGCTGAAGCCAACGCCATTCTCGATCGCGTAGCTGCCGGCAGCGAAAAGGCAACGCCGAAGACCATATTTGAACCCGGTGAGATCGTTCGGGTCATCGATGGGCCATTCAACGACTTCAACGGCGTGGTCGAAGAGGTCAACTACGATAAGAGCCGGCTGCAGGTTGCGGTAACCATTTTTGGGCGATCAACGCCGGTAGAACTGGATTTCGGCCAGGTGGAAAAAGGTTGAGCCGGTGGCGGCCGTGCCTTTCAACAAAGCGGGGAGTGCTGCCGCTGTGACGGCACACGTCTGCACCCGATAGGAGTATCAGTATGGCGAAGAAAGTCGAAGCTTATATAAAGCTGCAGGTGGCTGCGGGACAAGCCAATCCGAGTCCGCCCGTTGGGCCGGCGCTCGGGCAGCACGGCGTCAATATCATGGATTTCTGCAAAGCGTTTAACGCCCAGACGCAAAGCCTGGAACAGGGGCTGCCGACCCCCGTGGTAATAACGGTCTATTCGGATCGCAGTTTCACTTTTATTACCAAGACGCCGCCTGCGGCGGTTCTCCTGCAGAAGGCGGCCAAGATCAGCAAGGGCAGCGGCACTCCGAATACGAATAAGGTTGCAAAGTTGAACCGGGAGCAGCTCGAAGAGATTGCCAAGATAAAGATGCCGGATCTCACTGCGGCTGATATGGACGCTGCGGTTCGCACCATCGCGGGAACTGCCCGCAGTTCTGGTATTGAAGTGGAGGGTGTGTAATGGCCAAGCTGACCAGGCGCATGAAAATATTCGCTGAGAAAGTGGATAGCCAGAAGGCCTACCCCATAGACGAAGCGGTAACGCTGCTCAGCGAGCTGGCGAAGACAAAGTTCAAAGAGTCGATCGATGTTTCGGTCAATCTGGGCGTTGATCCGCGCAAATCGGACCAGGTCGTCCGAGGTGCTACCACGCTTCCTCACGGAACGGGCAAGACTGTTAGGGTTGCCGTCATCGCTCAGGGAGACGCTGCAGACCAGGCCAGCGCGGCGGGCGCCGACGTGGTCGGGTTCGAAGACCTGGCCGACAGGATCAAGGCCGGCGAATTGGACTTCGACGTGCTCGTGGCCACGCCGGATTCCATGCGTATCGTGGGTCAGCTGGGGAAAATTCTTGGCCCCAGAGGTCTCATGCCCAACCCGAAGACAGGTACGGTTACCCCTGACGTTGCCACGGCTGTCGCGAATGCCAAGGCTGGCCAGGTGCAGTTTCGGGCGGACCGCGGTGGCATCGTTCACGGCAGCGTTGGACAGGTTGGGTTCAGTGCGGATCAGGTCAAAGAAAACATCGAGGCGCTCATCGCAGACCTGAAAAAATCCAAGCCTGCCTCGGCCAAGGGGGTGTATCTGAAGAAGATAACGCTCTCTACGACCATGGGTCCGGGAATCTCGGTCGACCAGGCATCACTGGAGGTTTGAAGGCAAATTGTCGAGCAAAAGTTTTGAAGGTAGCCGGTGAGGCTTCGGCCGCGCCGGGATCCGTCAAAAACCGTAGGTGGCGACTCGCATGGCGAGGCGCTCGGGAGCTTCCTGCAAGTGCGGGGCACGCCGGGCGATCTGCAGGCGACAGCCTTAATTTCCTACGCAGACGGTAGAACCTTGGGAGGATACACATTCGTGTGTGGTCTCTGTGATTCGGGTTCGCCGTATAGCAGTAGCTGCCGGCCTGTTTTGGCCGGCGAATGGATATCGGCGATATCCGAGGAGAAAAAATGGCACTGAGACTTGAACAGAAACAAGCCATCGTTGCTGAGGTTAACCAAGCCGCCGGGGATGCGCTGTCTGCGGTAGTCAGTGACTATCGTGGTCTGACCGTAAGCCAGATGACCGATCTTCGTGCGAAAGCGCGCGCTTCGGGCGTCTATCTTAAGGTCATTCGCAATACCCTGGCACGCCGCGCCGTTCAGGGCACCGAGTACGAATGTCTGAACGAGGCGCTGGTGGGCCCGACGCTGCTCGCGTTCTCTCAGGAGGACCCGGGAGCTGCCGCGCGCTTGATCAAGGATTACGCGAAAGAGAACGAGGCTCTGGAGGTCAGAGCCCTGTCGATCGGCGGTCAACTGCTGGCAGCGGGAGATATTGATCGGGTTGCCAAGCTGCCCACGCGTGAAGAGGCGTTGGCGTTGCTCATGGCTACCATGCTCGCGCCTATCAGCAAGCTGACGCGCACGTTTAACGACGTGCCAGGAAAGCTGGTTCGGGTGGTGGCAGCGGTCCGCGACCAGAAACAGGCAGCAGGATGAGGGCCCGGTCTCGCAACGAATTGGACACACGAATACGACATCAGGAGAAATTGAACAATGGCATTGTCTAAAGACGATATTTTGAACGCCGTCGCTGAGATGAGCGTAATGGACGTTGTAGAGCTGGTCTCTGCGATGGAAGAAAAGTTCGGCGTATCTGCGGCGGCTGCGGTAGCTGTCGCGCCTGCTGCCGGCGGTGGAGACGCCGGAGCCGCAGCGGCTGAGGAGAAAGACGAGTTTGAGGTCGTTCTCGTGGCAGCCGGCGAAAAGAAAGTCAACGCCATCAAGGTGGTACGAGCAATCACCGGCCTCGGCCTCAAGGAAGCCAAGGCGCTGGTAGACGAAGCCCCCTCTTCCGTGAAAGACGGCGTGGGCAAGGACGAAGCTGAAGACCTCAAGAAGCAGCTGGAAGAAGCCGGCGCAACTGTTGAGCTTAAGTAACCAGGCTCGAGTTGCGTTCTGGAGGCTGGGCACTTTGGAAGTGCCCGGCCTTTCGGCGCTGGGGGAGCCCAAAAACTCAAAGATTTCAGGCCAAGCAAGTTAAGCGCGGGAGAATCTAATGGCGTACAGCTTTACTGAGAAGAAGCGCATCCGTAAAGACTTCGGGAAACTGCCCGAGTCTATGGAGATGCCTTACCTTCTGTCCATACAGATCGATTCCTACAATCAGTTTCTACAGGTCGATCGGCGGCTGGGCACTCGTCAAGAGCTCGGTCTTCACGCTGCGTTTCGCTCGGTATTCCCGATCGTCAGTTACTCAGGCAGCGCTGCTCTGGAGTATGTTGATTACCGCCTTGGTGAGCCCGTTTTCGATGTGAAGGAGTGCGTTCTTCGCGGCATTACCTACGCCGCGCCGTTACGGGTCAAGGTACGCCTGATCATTTATGATAAGGAGTCGTCCAACAAGGCGGTCAAGGACGTCAAGGAGCAGGAAGTCTACATGGGTGAAATTCCACTCATGACAGGCAACGGCACCTTCGTCATCAACGGTACAGAACGTGTAGTCGTTTCTCAGCTGCACCGCTCCCCGGGCGTTTTCTTCGACCATGACCGCGGCAAGACACACTCGTCAGGCAAGCTGCTTTATTCCGCCCGCGTGATCCCTTATCGCGGCTCTTGGCTCGATTTTGAATTCGACCCGAAGGACTGCGTGTTCGTGCGTATTGACCGGCGGCGGAAACTGCCCGCCACCATTCTCCTGCGGGCGCTTGGTTATTCGTCGGAAGAAATTCTCGACATGTTCTTTGACACCAACGTGTTCCACGTCAAAAAGGACGGTTACTCGGTTGACCTGATCCCCGAGCGTATGCGCGGTGACGTCTCCACTTTCGATATCGTCGACAGAAAGGGCGAGGTTATCGTGGAGCAGGGGCGCAGGATCACGGCGCGACACGTACGCATGCTGGAAGAAAGTGGTCTAAAGCGTCTGGACGTGCCCCGCGAGTATATGATCGACCGCGTGATCGCCAAGGATATAGTTGACGAATCAACCGGTGAGATTCTGGTTCCCTGCAACTCGCTGATTACCGATGAGGTTCTCGACCAGCTGCTGGAAATCGGTGTTTCAGAAATTGCGACGCTGTACACCAATGATCTCGACTGCGGGCCCTACGTGTCGGAAACGCTGCGCATCGATCCCACCAGTAATCGCCTGGAAGCGCTGGTCGAAATCTACAGAATGATGCGTCCTGGTGAGCCGCCGACCAAAGAAGCAGCTGAAAACCTGTTCAATAACCTGTTCTTCTCCAGTGAACGCTACGACCTGTCCGCTGTTGGGCGAATGAAGTTCAACCGCCGCCTCGGTCGGGAGGACATCACCGGCGCCGGCATCCTGGCTGATGAAGACATCATTGACGTGCTGCGTACGCTGGTGGAAATCCGCAACGGCAAGGGCTCCGTCGACGACATTGACCACCTCGGCAACCGCCGTGTCCGCTCCGTCGGCGAGATGGCGGAGAACCAGTTCCGTGTCGGGCTGATCCGCGTTGAGCGGGCGGTTAAGGAGCGTCTCTCTCTGGCGGAGTCAGAGGGCCTGATGCCTCAGGACATGATAAACGCCAAACCGGTCGCCGCCGCCATTAAGGAGTTTTTCGGGTCCAGTCAGCTGTCTCAGTTCATGGATCAGAACAACCCCCTTTCCGAGGTGACGCACAAGCGGCGTGTCTCCGCGCTAGGACCGGGCGGCCTGACTCGGGAACGAGCAGGCTTCGAAGTCCGTGACGTTCACCCCACGCACTACGGCCGGGTATGTCCGATCGAGACGCCGGAAGGCCCGAACATCGGTCTGATCAACAGCCTGGCTGCGTACGCCCGCACCAACGAATATGGTTTCTTGGAGACACCCTACCGGCGAGTGGTTAACGGCACTGTAACCGACGACGTCGAGTACCTGTCGGCCATAGACGAAGCCCAGTACGTCATTGCTCAAGCCAGCGCGCCGCTGACCGAAGCCAGCAGGTTCGCAGAAGAACTGGTGGACGTCAGGCATCAGAACGAGTTTCAGAAAACCGCGGCCGAGAACGTCGATTACATGGACGTTTCGCCCAAGCAGGTTGTATCCGTGGCGGCGTCGCTGATTCCGTTCCTCGAGCATGACGACGCGAACAGGGCGCTCATGGGTTCGAACATGCAGCGTCAGGCCGTTCCCACCCTGCGCGCTGAAAAGCCGCTGGTAGGCACTGGAATGGAGCGCCATGTAGCCCGGGATTCCGGGGTCTGCGTTATTGCCTCCCGGGGCGGTCAGATTGACAGCGTTGATGCGGGCCGAATCGTGGTGAGAGTTTCTGATGCGGAAACCGAAGCCGGCGAGGCGGGCGTGGATATTTACAACCTCACGAAGTTTACGCGATCGAACCAGAATACCTGCATCAACCAGCGACCGCTGGTGAAACCCGGAGACATGATTGCGAGGGGTGACATTCTGGCCGACGGTCCCTCCTGCGACATGGGCGAGCTGGCGCTCGGGCAGAACATGCGTATCGCCTTTATGCCCTGGAATGGTTACAACTATGAAGACTCCATTCTGGTTTCCGAACGTGTCGTTCAAGAAGACCGGTTTACCAGCATTCATATTCAGGAGCTGACTTGCATTGCCCGGGATACCAAGTTGGGACCGGAGGAGGTCACCTGCGACATCCCCAATGTCGGAGAAGGCGCGCTAGCGAAGCTGGACGAATCCGGCATCGTCTACATCGGCGCCGAAGTTCTGGCGGGCGACATACTCGTTGGCAAGGTAACGCCCAAAGGCGAGACGCAGCTGACGCCGGAAGAGAAGCTGCTGCGCGCGATATTTGGCGAGAAGGCATCGGACGTAAAGGACACCTCGCTGCGGGTACCTTCCAGCGTCAAAGGAACGGTAATTGACGTTCAAGTCTTCACGCGGGACGGTGTAGAGAAAGATCAGCGTGCGAAGGATATCGAGCAGACCCAGCTGGCACAGATCCGCAAGGACCTGGACGATGAGTACCGTATCGTCGAAACGGCGACTTACGAGCGTCTTCGCAGGGCGCTTGTGGGCAACCAGGCCGCCAGCGCGCCCGAAATGAGCAAGGGGCTCAGGATTGACGACGAGTATCTCAACGGCCTGAGTCGCGACGATTGGTTCAAGATTCGTATGTCTGATGACGCGCTTAACGCTCAGATCGAGAGGGCCGAAGCCCAGCTTCGAGAGCGCAAAGAGTCTCTCGATGCCGTCTACGCTGACAAGCGTTCGAAGCTTGAAACCGGAGACGACCTGGCACCCGGCGTATTGAAGATCGTCAAGGTCTATCTGGCCATCAAGCGGCGCATTCAGCCCGGTGACAAGATGGCAGGGCGCCATGGCAACAAAGGCGTTATCTCGGTAATCATGCCCGTGGAGGATATGCCTTTCGACGAGAACGGCGAGCCGGTGGACGTGGTGCTCAACCCTCTCGGCGTACCCTCTCGGATGAACGTCGGCCAGGTGCTTGAAACCCATCTCGGCTGGGCGGCCAAGGGGATCGGCAACAAGATTAATGAGATGTTGAAATCTCAGCAGGCGGTTGCCGAGCTCCGCAGGTTCTTGGAGCGGTGCTACAACGAGGTTGGTGAGGGCAGCGAAGATCTGAGCAGCTTCTCGGATATCGAGATCACGGAGCTGGCTCGCAATCTCATAGGCGGCCTGCCTATCGCGACGCCTGTTTTTGACGGTGCTAACGAGGCGGAGATCAAAAAGCTGCTGGAGCTGGCTGGTCTTCCCACGGGTGGCCAGTCAACGCTTTACAATGGGCGAACCGGCGCTAAATTCGACCGCCCGGTGACTGTAGGCTACATGTACATGTTGAAGCTCAATCATCTGGTTGACGACAAGATGCACGCCCGATCCACAGGCTCTTACAGTCTCGTTACCCAACAGCCGTTGGGTGGCAAGGCCCAGTTCGGCGGCCAGCGTTTCGGAGAAATGGAAGTCTGGGCACTGGAGGCTTATGGCGCGGCTTATACGCTTCAGGAAATGCTGACCGTCAAGTCCGACGACGTCAGCGGGCGCACCAAGATGTACAAGAACATCGTGGATGGCGATTTCCAGATGGAGCCGGGTATGCCCGAGTCCTTCAACGTGCTGGTGAAGGAAATTCGCTCTCTTGGCATCGATATGGAGTTGGAGAATGAATAGAGCATCGCTGCACGTTTCTGCATTCGTTGAATTGCAACTCAAATCCAAGGTGGAGGAGAGAACTTGAAAGATCTACTTAATCTGCTGAAAGCTCAGGGCAGCGTTGATGAATTTGATTCACTGCGCATCGGTCTGGCATCTCCCGAAATGATCCGTTCTTGGTCTTTTGGCGAGGTAAAGAAGCCGGAGACCATTAACTATCGGACCTTCAAACCGGAGCGGGACGGTTTGTTCTGCGCGAGAATCTTCGGTCCGACCAAGGACTATGAGTGCCTGTGTGGCAAGTACAAGCGACTCAAGCATCGGGGCGTTATCTGCGAAAAGTGCGGCGTCGAGGTCACCCTGACCAAGGTGCGCCGGGAACGTATGGGCCATATCGAGTTGGCCAGCCCGGTTGCCCACATCTGGTTCCTCAAATCGCTGCCCTCACGGATCGGCCTGCTGTTGGACATGACGCTCCGCGATATCGAGCGGGTGCTCTATTTCGAGTCATTTGTGGTCGTGGATCCGGGGCTTACCGACCTCGAAATTGGTCAACTGCTGACGGACGAAGACTACTACCAGAAGCTTGAGGAATACGGTGACGAGTTCGACGCCCGGATGGGAGCGGAAGCGGTCCAGGCCCTGCTGGATAACATGGACATGGATGGGGAGATCGCCCGCCTCCGCGAAGAAATTCCAGCAACGAATTCCGAAACCAAAATTAAGAAGCTGTCCAAGCGTCTGAAGCTCATGGAAGCGTTCATGTCGTCCGGTAACAAGCCGGAGTGGATGATCATGACCGTGCTTCCCGTGCTGCCACCGGATCTGCGCCCGCTGGTGCCGCTGGACGGCGGTCGCTTTGCTACTTCGGACCTGAACGACCTTTATCGGCGCGTTATTAATCGCAACAACCGCCTCAAGCGGCTGCTCGATCTGTCCGCCCCTGACATCATCGTTCGCAACGAAAAGCGCATGCTGCAGGAATCCGTCGATGCGCTGCTGGACAACGGCCGCCGTGGCCGCGCCATTACGGGATCGAACAAGCGCCCGCTGAAGTCGCTGGCCGACATGATCAAGGGCAAGCAGGGGCGCTTCCGTCAGAACCTGCTTGGGAAACGGGTAGACTATTCCGGCCGATCCGTGATCGTGGTCGGGCCAACCCTGCGTCTGCATCAGTGCGGCCTGCCAAAGAAGATGGCGCTCGAACTTTTCAAGCCGTTCATATTCGGCAAGCTCGAAGCGCGTGGTCTCGCTACCACCATCAAGGCTGCCAAGAAGATGGTAGAACGGGAAACACCGGAGGTCTGGGACATTCTGGCCGAGGTCATTCGCGAGCATCCGGTGCTGTTAAACCGGGCTCCGACCCTTCACAGATTGGGCATCCAGGCCTTCGAGCCGGTGCTCATTGAAGGTAAAGCCATTCAGCTGCACCCGCTGGTGTGCACGGCGTACAACGCCGACTTTGACGGCGACCAGATGGCGGTGCACGTGCCGCTGACTCTGGAGGCTCAGCTGGAGAGCCGGGCGCTAATGATGTCGACCAATAACATTCTGTCGCCGGCCAGTGGCGAGCCCATCATCGTACCTTCTCAGGATGTGGTGCTGGGTCTCTACTACATGACCCGGGAGCGTATAAACGCCAAGGGCGAAGGGCGTGTTTTTGCGGACATTGCGGAAGTTCACCGGGCGTATCACGGCGAGGAGCTTGATCTCCAGGCCAGGGTCAAGGTGCGGATAACGGAGGATCGCGTCGCCGAAGATGGCACGTCTCAGGAAATCCGCACGCTGATGGAGACCACGGTAGGCCGCGCGCTGTTTTATGAAATTGTGCCTAAAGCGCTGCCGTTCGAAATGGTCAACAAGCCGCTGGACAAGAAGTCCGTCTCAAACCTTATCAACGCCTGCTATCGCAATGTGGGCCTGAAAGAGACGGTGATTTTTGCTGATCAGCTGATGTATACGGGATTCGCCCATTCCACGGCGTCCGGCGCTTCCATCGGGGTGGACGATTTCGTCATTCCTGAGGACAAGGTCAGGATCATAGACGAGGCGGAAGCGGAAGTTGCCGAGATCGAAGCCCAGTACGCATCGGGCCTGGTAACCCAGGGCGAGAAGTACAACAAGGTCGTCGATATCTGGTCCCGTGCCAACGATCTGGTCGCCCGCTCCATGATGGAGGGGATATCCAGGGAGAAAGTCGTTGACCGGGAAAAAGTGGAAGTAGAGCAGGATTCTTTCAACTCGGTGTTCATGTATGCGGATTCTGGCGCTCGAGGCTCTCCCGCGCAGATTCGCCAGCTTGCTGGCATGCGTGGGCTGATGACTCGACCCGACGGCAGCATCATCGAGAACGCCATTACCGCTAACTTCCGGGAAGGTTTGTCGGTTAACGAGTACTTCATCTCGACTCACGGTGCCCGCAAAGGTCTTGCTGATACTGCCCTCAAGACCGCCAACTCTGGTTATCTGACCCGTCGACTCGTCGACGTCGCGCAGGATGTGGTGATTACCGACCTGGATTGCGGCACTGAGGAGGGATTGCTGGTATCGGCCATCATTGAGGGTGGCGACGTGGTAGAACCCCTCGGCGACCGGGTGCTTGGACGTGTGGTATCCCAGAACGTCTACGACGCCGATGGTAAGACCGTGCTCATCGAGCGGGGCACCATGATCGATGAAGCCTGGATTGACCGCATAGATACTCTGGGTGTGGATCAGATGCTGGTGCGTTCGCCAATAACCTGTAAAACCCGTTACGGGGTCTGCGGCCAGTGTTACGGCCGAGATCTCGCCCGCGGGCATCTGGTTAACGTAGGTGAATCTGTGGGCGTGATTGCCGCCCAGTCAATTGGTGAGCCCGGTACCCAGCTCACCATGCGGACCTTCCACATCGGCGGTGCCGCGTCGCGAGCCACTGCCATCGACAGCGTTCAGGTCAAGCACGGTGGAACCGTCAGGTTGCACAACCTGAAAACCGTTTCCAGGGAAACCGGCGAGCTGGTGGCTGTGTCCCGGTCCGGTGAGATAGCCGTTGCCGACGCTCATGGACGTGAGCGGGAGCGTTACAAGCTGCCCTACGGTGCGGTCATATCAGTAGGCGATGGCCAGGCAGTGGAGGCCGGCCAGGTGATTGCTCAGTGGGACCCCCACACTCACCCCATCGTCTGTGAGGTCACCGGCGTTGTGCAACTGCGGGATATGGAAGAGGGGCTGTCGGTAAACCGTCAGACGGACGAGCTGACCGGTCTTACCAACATCATGGTCCTCGATCCCAAAGACCGGCCGAGCGCGGGCAAGGACCTGCGTCCGGCGGTCACTTTGCTGGATAGCGATGGCGAGCCGGTGAGGTTGCCCGGCAGCGATATGCCGGCACACTATTTCCTACCGAACAACGCGATCCTGAATCTCGAAGACAAGGAAGTCGTGGGAATCGGTGACATCATCGCGCGGATTCCTCAGGAAGGCTCGAAGACCCGGGACATAACCGGTGGTCTGCCGCGGGTCGCGGATCTGTTTGAAGCCCGTAAACCCAAGGAGCCGGCAATTCTGGCCGAGCAAAGCGGGACGGTCAGCTTCGGTAAAGAGACCAAGGGCAAGCGGCGCCTGGTAATTACGCCTGCAGACGCAGATCCGGTGGAGACCCTGATTCCCAAATGGCGGAACATCGGGGTATTCGAAGGGGAAAACGTCGAGATGGGAGAAGTCGTCTGTGACGGACCGCCGAACCCCCACGATATCCTGCGGCTCAAAGGTGTCGCGGAGCTGGCCGAATACATCACCAACGAGATTCAAGAGGTGTACCGGCTGCAGGGCGTGACCATCAACGACAAGCACATTGAGGTGATTGTTCGGCAGATGCTGCGCAAGGTGGAAATCGTCGATCCTGGTGATTCCGATTTCATCCGTGGAGAGCAGACGGAGCACGTTCACGTGCTGACAGCCAACGAGAACCTCGTTGCTGAACGCAAGCAGCCGGCGAAGTTTGATCGGCAGCTGCTCGGCATCACCAAGGCCTCGCTGGCGACGGAATCCTTCGTGTCTGCGGCGTCTTTCCAGGAAACCACCCGCGTGCTTACGGAAGCGGCGGTGACCGGCAAGCGGGACAGCCTCCGCGGTCTGAAAGAGAACGTGGTCGTGGGTCGACTCATCCCCGCGGGCACCGGGCTGGCCTACCACAGCGAGCGCCGTCGACGGCGAGAAGAGGATCTGGCCGCCAAGCTCGCCAAGGAGCATGGTGCAACGCCGGACGAGGTAGAACAGGCGCTTTCGGAAGCGCTGAGCAGCAGCGACTGATATCTTGGGCGCGGGGCGGGAGCAAAAACACTCCGCCCCGCCTCCCCAGGATCCGGCGATTGCTTCCTCGGAAGCAGGTGATTACAATCGCGCGCCTTGTCCCACCCCTTGTCTTATGAAGGGCGGACCAAGGTCCGATATAGCCCCTGAGGTGCCATGCGCCCCGCGGCAAAATTTGCATTGGAGTAGGTATGGCGAGAATCAGCCAGCTGGTACGGAAGCCGCGCAAGCGGAAGGTCGACAAGAATATCGTTCCCGCGCTGCAGGGCTCACCGCAGAAGCGGGGCGTATGCACCCGTGTTTACACCACCACCCCTAAGAAGCCCAATTCGGCGTTGCGCAAAGTCTGTCGCGTCAGGCTGACAAACGGCTACGAGGTGACGTCTTACATCGGCGGCGAGGGCCATAACCTTCAGGAGCACTCGGTGGTTCTTATCCGGGGCGGTCGGGTCAAAGACCTGCCTGGAGTACGCTACCACACAGTGCGTGGAACGCTGGATACGTCGGGAGTTTCCGATCGTCGACAGCGACGTTCAAAATATGGAGCCAAGCGGCCCAAGTAAACGGCCAGATTTCGGAAAATACAGTTGGAGCCGCCCGTCAAAAGGCGGCCGGGGGCCGCAAGGCCGGTGCCCGAACTCCAAGTAAGGCCCCGGAGCGTAAATCGCATCTCGGGGATAAACCTGAAGCCAAGGAGCTTTGAACATGCCAAGACGTCGTGTCGTATCCAAGCGGGAAATACTTCCCGATCCCAAATACCACAACCAGGTGGTCGCCAAGTTCATCAATCACGTCATGGTCAGCGGTAAGAAAGCCGTTGCCGAACGCATAGTCTATGGCGCCCTGGGCCGAATTGAGCAGCGTTCTGCGGACCCCATCGAAGTGTTCGAGAAAGCTTTGGACGCGATTGCCCCTTATGTCGAGGTTAAGGCCAGGCGCGTTGGCGGTGCTACCTACCAGGTGCCGGTTGAGGTAAGACCGTCTAGGCGCCAGGCGCTCGCCATGCGCTGGTTGGTCGACAGCGCGCGCAAGCGCGGCGAAAAATCCATGGCTGCCAGACTTGCCGGTGAGTTCATGGATGCCGCCGAGGGTCGGGGCAGCGCGGTCAAAAAACGTGAAGATACCCATCGCATGGCTGAAGCCAACAAGGCCTTCTCGCACTATCGATACTGACTTCCTTCATTTAACGCATAGCTGACGGAGAGCATCATGGCTCGTAAGATCCCTATATCGCGATACCGAAATATCGGCATCGTGGCCCACGTGGACGCTGGCAAGACGACCACAACGGAAAGGGTGCTGTTCTATACAGGTCTGTCGCACAAGATAGGCGAAGTGCACGATGGTGCTGCGACCATGGACTGGATGGAGCAGGAGCAGGAGCGTGGCATCACCATCACTTCTGCAGCGACCACCTGCTTCTGGCGAGGCATGAACCAGCAGTTTGACGAGCACCGCGTCAACATCATCGATACCCCGGGGCACGTGGATTTCACCATTGAGGTAGAGCGGAGCCTGCGGGTACTGGATGGCGCCGTGGTGGTTTTCTGCGGCACGTCGGGCGTTGAGCCCCAGTCGGAAACCGTCTGGCGGCAGGCAAACCGTTACGAGGTGCCGCGGATCGTATTCGTCAACAAAATGGACCGAGCCGGCGCGGACTTCCTGCGCGTCGTCGGTCAGATCAAAGATCGTCTTGGGGCTAACCCGGTACCGATTCAGCTTGCCATCGGCTCCGAGGAGAACTTCAAGGGTGTGATCGACCTCATTCGGATGAAGGCCATTCTCTGGAATGAAGAAGATCAGGGCCTTACCTACGATCTTGGTGAGATCCCTGAGGATATGGCTGATGAAGCCGCGCATTGGCGTGAGCAGATGGTGGAATCTGCCGCGGAAGCCAATGAAGAGCTGATGGACAAATACCTGGAAGGCGGTGAGCTCACCGAAGACGAGATCAAGGCGGGGCTGCGGATACGTACCATTGCCAACGAGATCGTCCCGGCCCTGTGCGGTTCCGCCTTCAAGAACAAGGGTGTCCAGGCCATGCTCGATGCGGTGATCGAGTACATGCCCGCGCCGACCGAAGTGAAACCCATTGAAGGGGTGCTGGAGGACGACGAAACCGTCGACACCCGTGGAGCCGACGACGACGCGCCGTTCGCCGCGCTGGCGTTCAAGATCGCCACCGACCCTTTTGTTGGGACCCTGACATTTTTCAGAGTCTATTCCGGTGTTTTGAGCTCCGGAGATCAGGTTTACAACCCGGTGAAGAGCAAGCGCGAGCGGGTGGGACGAATGGTGCAAATGCACTCCAACAACCGCAATGAAATCAAAGAAGTTCGCGCCGGGGACATTGCCGCCGCTATCGGTCTCAAGGATGTCACCACCGGCGACACGCTGTGCGCCATGGATCAGATCATTACCCTGGAGCGGATGGAGTTCCCGGAACCGGTGATTTCGGTTGCCGTCGAACCTAAGTCCGTTGCGGATCAGGAAAAAATGGGCGTCGCGCTCGGCAAGCTTGCCCAGGAAGACCCGTCTTTCCGCGTCAAGACAGATGAAGAGTCGGGTCAGACCATCATTTCCGGCATGGGTGAGCTGCATCTGGACATTATCGTTGACCGCATGAAGCGTGAATTCAGCGTCGAAGCCAACATCGGTAAGCCGCAGGTGGCATATCGGGAGACGATCCGATCCGCCGTCGAGGTGGAGGGAAAATTTGTTCGACAGTCCGGCGGTCGAGGCCAGTACGGACACGTCTGGCTCAAGCTTGAGCCCCTGCCTGGTGAAGATGACATTCACTACGAGTTCGTTGACGAGATTGTCGGCGGCGTAGTGCCTCGAGAATATATCCCAGCGGTGAACAAGGGTATTCAGGAGCAGATGCAGAACGGGGTGCTGGCCGGGTATCCGCTCATAGACGTCAAAGCCACACTGTTTGACGGCTCTTTCCACGAGGTGGACAGCTCCGAGATGGCTTTCAAAATCGCCGGGTCCATGGCGCTGCGGGAAGGCGCGCTCAAAGCCAGGCCCGTGCTGCTGGAACCAATCATGAGCGTCGAAGTGGTTACTCCGGAGGACTATATGGGCGACGTGGTGGGGGACCTCAATCGGCGACGTGGTCTTATCAACGGCATGGATGAAAATCCGGCCGGCAAGATTGTACGCGCAGACGTTCCGCTGTCGGAGATGTTCGGTTATTCCACCGACCTTCGCTCTGCGACTCAAGGGCGAGCCACCTACACCATGGAGTTCTGCAAGTATTCAGAAGTGCCCGACAACATTGCGGCGAACGTTGCCAGCAAATAGACGAATAGCAGGCGGGAAACAGTTGAGCGCCTCAGGCGCCCTCCGTAGCTGAAAACGGAGTGGAATATAGGGCTCAGGAAAAGAGCTCAAAGAGGCTCTCAAGGAAATATTGAAAGAAGAAACCTTGAAATCTGACGACAGGAGATAAGGTACCAACCATGTCCAAGACGAAATTTGAGCGTACTAAGCCGCACGTTAATGTGGGTACGATAGGCCACGTAGACCATGGTAAGACGACGCTGACGGCGGCGCTGACGAAGGTCTGCGCGGAGGCG
>JAHEEG010000232.1 GCA_024640825.1 Gammaproteobacteria bacterium | reverse complement strand
CTGGTAGGCGGCAAATGTGCAAATCCCGGTAGCCACCGGGATTTGCACATTTGCCGCCTACCAGCGACTGATCATGCGGCCCTCACTAGTGAGGGAGCTGGAGGACCTCAAGCGGAATGAGTGATCCGCCTGATCAGGTCTTTCGGGATCACTTTCGGAGGGTGTATCGTGTCGCACTTTCCATGTCCGGAAATCATGCCGATGCTGAGGACATCACCCAGGAGGCGTTCGTGGCGATCATCCAGGCACTCCCAAAATTTCGCGGTGACGCGAAGCTCAGTACCTGGATATATCGGATCACCCTGCGCGTCGGAACCAGATGGCTGGCCAAGCGCGGTATCGCTACGGACCTTCCACCGACCCTGATCGCTGCGGACGACGAAATTCCTATCGATCTGATCAACGCGCTAAGAAAGTTGCCAATAGACCTTCGGATGGTGGTCCAACTCGTCGGGATTGAGGGTTTGTCACATGCGGAGGCGGCCGATGTACTTGCAATTCCAGAAGGCACAGTAGCGTCACGAATGTACTACGCCCGCAAGCGTCTCACTGCGCTGCTTGCCGGATGAAGTTTCGGAGACGGACGCCATGCTTTGCCGCTGCGGCAGCAGCCAGGGAAGCTCTGAGGCGAGGCCTGGTTTGCGAAGAAAAACTCGGTGTAAATCCATTCAAGTTTGGCATGGTAGGATCGACGGACTCGCATACCTCGATTCCATCTGCTGAAGAAAACAACTTCTTCGGCAAAGTCAGCCTCGCGGAACCGAGTGCAATTCCCGGTGCCGGGTGGCCGCGCGTCAGTGCCATTTTGTGCCTGGACGAACCGCACGGGGTCGATGAACTCGATTTCGTTGGCGCCGATCCTCACCCTCGGTGAGGTCGTGTTGCTTCGCCGCGCTGGTCCGCTTTGCCGGCCGGCTCGCCCTCAACCAATCCAGCCCGCCCCAGGAAAACCTGGGGCTGGCCTATTGTGGTAGAAATTTTTTATTGACCCATAGGGCATCAGGGGACAGTGGGGCCTCAGGGGACAGTGACCATAACCCCTACCCACGCAGCATCAATCTCGCCGTGGAAGATACTCGCCGCTTGTCTAAGGGAATTTTTCAGGCCGCAGAACCTGTACGTCATTCTCGAAGATGATCATTGCGTAGTCGTCGTAATAGTGACGGCGCATGTGCTCGGCTATTCGTTGCGCCAGATTGTTGCTGCACACGACCTCGACGCGAATGTTCCCGCTGGAGGACCAGCCGGCATCGCGCACACCCCGACTACCCTTGCCGCGGGCGTTGGAAATCGTGTACCCAGATGCGCCAAGGTCCTCCAGGGTCTGGCAAATATCCGGTTCCAGGACAGCCTCGGTCACTATGGTCAGCAGTTTGCGGGTCTCGTCGGGCATGATCCTAAGCTCCACTGCCATGCAGCATGCTGGCGATCGCGTAATAGATGGGGATTCCAAAGAAGATATTGAATGGGAAGGTTACCCCCAGGGATGCGGTCAGGGACAGCGACGGATTGGCCTCCGGGACCGCGATACGGATTGCCGCGGGAGCAGCGATGTACGAGGCGCTGCCGGCCAGCACCGCGAGCAGTGTTGTGCCGCCAACCGACAGCCCGATCATCCAGCCTACCGTTGCGCCGATCGCCGCCAGGGGCACCGGAACCAGGACCCCGAACAGCGCCAGGAACAGCCCGTTCCTCCTAAGGGTCTTGGCCTGGGATGCGGCAATCAGTCCCATCTCGAGCAGGAACAGCGCAAGTACGCCTTTGAACAGGTCGAAGAAAAGCGGCTTGAGGCTCATAACGCCCTCGGGACCGGCGAGCCAGCCGATAGCCAGGCCGCCGACGAGCAGCACGATGCTCTTGCCGAAAAATATCTCGTGCAGCAGCTTTCCCCAGCGCACGTTGGTACTGGCGCGTCTGGCCAGCAGAATTCCCACCACGATGGCGGGAACCTCGAGAAGCACCAGAAAAAGAGGCATTTGCGAGTCATAGCTGATATTGCGATCTGCCAGGAATGCCACACCGACCGCAAACGTCGCGACGCTGACCGACCCGTAGTGTGCCGCCAGGGATGCCGAATCCGCTCTGCCGAACCGGCCCAACCCGCGTGCAACCGGGTAGATCAGGAGCGGTATCAGGAATCCTATGGAAAGCACAGCAAGGCCCTGCAGCGCCAGGCCCCCAAAGGGTGCTTTGGCGAGTTCCACGCCACCCTTCAGTCCTATGGCCAGCAACAGCATCATGGTGAGCAGGTCGTAGATTGCCGGCGGCATGCGCAGGTCGGACTTTGCCAGCCCCGCAACCAGACCCAGTGCGAAGAACCAGATTACCGGGTCCATACCTACCTCCGCTCCAGGGTGGCGCGCATGTTGCGAACCTCTTCGGTCAAGTGTGAAATCTGGCGGGCCAGGGCCTCGCGCTCACCGTGCGCGAATTCTGCTTCCGCACGGACACTTGCGGCGGTCTGGGAGTGCAGCGACTGCATAGAGTTAACCATTAGCGCGATGAAGAGATTCAATACCGTGAAGCTCGTGGCAATGATGAATGGTACGAAGAATAACCAGGCATGGGTATGCTGGTCCATCACCGGTCTGACAATCCCCATCGACCAGCTCTCCAGCGTCATGATCTGGAACAGGCTGTACAAGGATGCGCCGATGCTGCCGAACCATTCCGGGAAGGTCGGGCCATACAGCTTGGTTGCGATAACCGCCGCAACGTAGAATACCAGCAACAACACCGCCACGATCGATCCCATTCCGGGCAATGCGCCAAGAAGCGCGCCCACCACGGTGCGCATCTGGGGCACGATTGAGACGAGTCTCAGCATGCGCATGATTCTCAGGGCCCGAAGTACCGACATCGGACCGGCCGACGGAACCCAGGCGATGGCTACGATCGCCAGGTCGAAGAGGTTCCAGGGATCCGCGAAGAATCGACTGCGATAGAGCCAGAGCTTCAGTCCGATCTCCACCGTAAATATCCACAGCGCTGCCGAGTCGAGCGCCACGAGAAATGGCCCCGCCACCGCCATCGCCTGCGCAGACGTCTCCAGTCCGAGCGTGACGGCATTAGCGATAATGACCGTTCCTATCGTGAGGCTGAAGCCTCGCGATTCAACCAGCCGTCGCACCAGGTCCGATCCCCTGCCTGGGTTCGTGAGGGTCATCTCGGTCAAGATGGGCTGACCCCGTGGAAATGGGGTTCCGCAACGAGGCTCCTCAGGCTCACCTTCTCCACGCGGAAGGCCTTCCGCAGGTGCCGTCGAACCGCCCGCCTGGCACGCTTGGCTGCAACACTGATGGCGGCGAACCAGTCTGCTCTCAGGGCCAGCAGGGCAAGCTGTTTCCCACCGCGCAGCCGGATAGGCAGTACCGCCTGCTTGTCGATACTGCCTTTGGGGCCGTTGGTATCCTTGAAGAACCGATCCACCGAAATTATCTCGTCGCCAAAGCGTTTGAGTGACCCACCAATCTGCTTCCGATCAACGGCATCCATAGCCACTCCGGGTTCGAGGCCTTGTGTCCTGAGTGCAACATCCATCGCTGAGCTCCATGAAAGCTGCGCTACAATTGTAGTCACACTGATACCTCGGTCTATTCGAAGTATTCGATGTTGAACATCGGATTTACCGAAGACATTCAAATAGTTCGAAAAAACCGACTATTGAATAAAGTATTATCGACTTATTCGATATTTACGAATTTGCTAGAGTCGCAATCAGCCATAGCCTGACAACCGGGTCCGGGATATTCCCCCGGGCTGCGAAATGGCCCGGAATGTAACGGTACTGCGAATCTTCCGGCCGTCCGAGGGCCCTTCCCCGGGCTGAGGCGAGAGTCCCTGGCCAACAGGCTGCTTGCGAGAAAGCGGCGATTGACTGCCGGAGCAGGTGAATAATGCCTTGGACATGGTTGTGACGCCTACGCCAACATATCGCCCACTGGCCCAAAGGAGGGCTGATCCCAATGAGAATAGGTCTGATCGCATTAACAGTCTTTGCTTGCCTGCTCGCGGCGCCCCGCGCGTCTGCCATTGAATCGCTGACCGCCGTTCAGCTCCAGGAGGTTTGTGGCGAAGCCTCGCAGAGGCCCCAGAGTACGGAGGCGCGCCTGTGTCTTTACTATGTGAAGGGCTTCCTTGATGGTGCCGTGGCGACCGACAGCCGGGTCGCCGAGAATGTTGCCTCCGAGATCGACGAGAAGGAAGGCTTTTCAGAACGCGCGATTCGTACCCGGGTCATGGATCGCCTTGAAAAATCCGGACCTTCCGTTTACGCCGAGTTCTGTGT
>JAHEEG010000231.1 GCA_024640825.1 Gammaproteobacteria bacterium | reverse complement strand
AACACGCCTGCGCCGAACCGGGTTCTCTACGCCTGCTGCTTTGGAATATCGACGATCATTCCGTCGAGGGCATCGCTGACTTTCACCTGGCAGGACAGCCGGCTGTTGGCCCTCGGCTGCCAGACATACTCCAGCATGTCCATTTCATCCTGGATGGGTGCCGGTAGCCTCCTGAACCAGGGCTCGCGGACATAGCAGTGACAAGTGGCGCAGGTGCAGCCGCCGCCGCACTGCGCCTTGATTCCGGCGATGCCGTTGTCCAGCGCGCCGTCCATCAGACTTTCTCCGGGGCGCAGGTGGCACCGGGTTCGGGAGCCGTCGGCTTGAACGTAAATCACTGTCGGCATGCGCGGCGGTCGCCTTGCTGAGTGGGTGCCGGTAGAATTGAGGGTTTTCCAGCGGAGATCAAGGGACCCATGATTATCGGTCTCACCGGCGGCATCGCGTCGGGAAAATCCACGGCGGCCCGCTATCTGGGCGAACTTGGTGCCCATGTCATTGACGCCGATGTGCTGGGTCATCGGGCTTATGAGCCCGGTACCGGAGCGTTCGAATCGGTGGTGGCCGCTTTTGGGGACGAGATCGTATCTTCGCAAGGTCAGATCGACCGCAAAGCGCTGGGCGGGAAAGTGTTCGGCAAGCCGGAAGCGCTGAAACGTCTGACGGACATCGTCTGGCCGGAGATTCGTCGCCTGGCGGAGGCGGAGATGGCGGAGGCTCAATCCCAGGAACCGAACAGACCGGTAGTGCTGGAGGCGGCGGTTCTCTTCGAAGCGGGTTGGGAAGACGCGGTGGACGAAGTCTGGGTCGTGGTCGTAAGCCCGGAGGTTGCCGTTCAGCGCGCCATCGGCAGAGACGGAACCGACGCGGAAACCGTGCAGCGGCGTATTGCTGCCCAGCTGTCTAACGACGAGCGCAAAGCGCGAGCCCATGTGGTGATAGATAATTCTGCTGACGAGGGTGCCATGTACGCACAGCTGGACAGTCAATGGCAGCGCATCTCCGGGGAGGACGCGGCATGATTCTCGATCTGCATACGCATTCCATAAAATCCGATGACGGACGGGCCAAGGTGCAGAATTACTGCCAGTGGATCAAAACCCGGGATATTCCCATCGACGGCTTCGTGCTCACCGAGCATCGTCAGTTCGACAACCAATCCGACTATAACGAGCTGGCACGCGAGTTTGGCATCACCATCCTCAAAGGCAGCGAGGTAGAAACGGAGTACGGCCACGTGCTGGTGTTCGGGGTAACCGAGGCGCTGCAGCAGGCGTTCGATTTCTCGGACATCCACCTGCCGCTGGCAAAAGTCGTGGAGGACTGCGAAAAACATGGCGCGGTGGCCGTGCCCTGCCATCCGGGCCGCCCCCGAGTAGGTATGCATGCGCACCTGGAAACCTTCGGTGTGCCGGATGGCGTGCGTATCGTGGAGGTTTACAACGGCGGCAGTCGGGACAGCGAAGACGAGATCGCCCAGGCCATGGCCGAAGAGCTGGGTTATCTGGGAATCGGCGGCAGCGACGCGCATATCGTCAGCCATGTGGGACGCTGTGCGACACGGTTTCCGACGGATATCCACAACGAAAGCGAGCTGGTTGAGGCGCTCCGGGCGGGTGACTTCGAGGCCATTACCAACAGGCAGTGAATCATGACAGAGACCCTAAACATCGACAGCATCCGGACGAACTTTCTCAACCAGGATTACGATGAGCGGCACTTCGAGCTTACTCCGGAGCAGATTGTCGATTATGCCGAGGCGTGCGGGGAAACCGCGCTGCGGTATACCGATCCCGAGCATCCGGATTTCCAGGCGCCGCCAACATTCGCTTCCAGCTTTCAGCCTGGCAAACGGCTACCCGATGGGTTCCCCAAACTTCCCGGCCTCGGCATGGATGCGGGTAAAGCGGTGTCTCCAAAGGCGCCCATGCGCCCGGGCGTTCCGCTCGTCGGGCGCACCCACCTGCACGATGTTTATGCGAAAACAGGCCGGTCGGGGCGCATGACCTTCATGGTCACGCGAATGGAAGTCTATGACCCGGATCAGCTGCTGCTGGCGACGGCGGATACGCGCATCGTGATTCGCGAGCGGCCTACGAAGGTAGCACCCTGATGGCCGTCAGCAGCATTAGAGATGTCGAATTCGGCGCGGAGCTGCCTGTGTTCGAGCCCGATACCGGCCTCGCCAACGTCAAGCGCTTCGTGGTCGCCGCCGGCTGGAACGGTCCACGCTTCACCGACCACGAGGCCGCCCGTAAAGAGGGCCTGCCCGGCGCGCTGGTGCCGGGCATTCTCAGCCAGGGATACCTGGCCGCCATGATCCATCGCTGGGCGCCCGAGGCCCTGATCCAGAACGTGGATACGGTTTTCCGTGCGCCGCTGATCGTCGACGAACCGTGCAGCATCAGCGGCGTCGTCACCGATATCGATGAAGAGGCAGGCAGGGTGGAGATAGACCTCACCATCACCAACGCCAAGGGTGAGACGCGGGTCTTTGGCACGGCGGAGGTAAAGCTTCCGGCCTGACCCTCATTTTTTTTGCGCGGTGCCGCAGCAGGGTTGGTGTCTGGGTTGCGCTTCCGCGTCCGCAACGTGGTTGTAAACGCAGAGGGTAATTCGATGAACGATAAAACTGGCCAGGCTGCCGTGGCGCTCACGGAGATCCCGATAGGGGATCTTCGCTGGCAGTGCGTCGAGGACTGGCTGACTTTTTCGACCACTGCTGACCTTGAGCCGGTAAAGGGTGTCGTTGGGCAGGACGATGCTGTCGAGGCACTGCACTTCGGGTTGGAGTTTGATGCCCCAGGCCAGAATGTTTACGTCCGGGGACTGACAGGTACCGGGCGCACGACAACGGTCGAGCACCTGCTCGCGGATGTCAGGCCGCCGTGCCCGCCAACCGAAGATCGCTGCTACGTACACAACTTCGATCAGCCCGATTGCCCCAGGTTGCTTACCGTGCCTCGCGGCAAGGGCCTCCTTCTCGCCCAGCAGCTTGATATTTTCATCGCCTTCGTAAAAGCGCAGCTCGCGCCCGCATTGGCCTCTGACACCGTGAGGGCTCGGCGTGGCGAACTGGATGATGCGACGCAGAAATCCGTCATGGAGCTCGGCAAGCCGTTTGAGGAGGAGTTGCGTGACAACGATCTGACGCTTGTACCTTTGCAGATCGGTCAGATGGTGCAGCCGACCATCGTGCCGCTGGTAAACGGCGAGCCGGTGCCGCTCAACAAATTCGAAGAACTTCTGGCCCAAGGTGCCGTTTCTGGACAGTCGGTGGAAGAGGTGCATCGCAAGATCTCCGAATTTGCCCGGCGGTTCGAGGAAGTGAGTCAGAAGATCCGTGAAGTTCAGGCGCGCCATGCGGATGCACTGAAGTCGTTGTATGAGGGGGAGGCGCGACGTGCGCTTGAATACCAGATTGGTGTGATCGAGCGGCAGTTTCCCGAAGCGTCCGTCCAGGCTTTCCTGAAGCAGGTTGTCGACGATCTCGTCACCAAACGGCTGCAGACCCTCGGCGAGGATATGGAATTCACGCGCACCTATCGGGTCAACCCCATCCTGGCGCGACCGGACGACGGCAGCTGCCCGGTGATCAGGGAGCGGTCGCCGACGATGCGCAATCTGCTCGGCAACATAGACCGGGAATTCTCTGCCATGGGTGCATTCCGCTCGGACCATATGATGATTCACGCGGGTTCGCTGCTGCGCGCGGATGGTGGCTACCTGGTGCTGGAAGCCAGGGAGGTGTTGAGCGAGCCAGGGTCCTGGAAGATTCTCCTGCGGGCGCTGAAAACCGGCGAGTTGGAGGTCGTTCCCTCTGAGCTCAGTGACTTCTGGTCAGGTCCGCTGCTGAAACCCGAGGCGATTCCGCTCAGGGTCAAGGTTATCCTGATTGGCGATTCGGGTCTGTATCAGACCCTCGATCAGTTTGATCCGGATTTTTCGTACCTGTTCAAAGTGCTCGCAGACTTCGAGACGACCATCCCGCGCGACCCGGTCGGGGTTCGATATTATGGCGGTGTGTTGGCGCGGTTGACCCAGGAAGAAGGTCTGTTGCCATTCGATCGTCAGGGCGTGATGGCCATCACCGAGCATGGCGCTCGAATTGCCGGCCAGAAAGACATGCTCACTACGCGGTTTGGTCGTCTTGCGGACGTTGCTCGCGAGGCGAACTACCTGGCCGTGAAAGCGGGCCTGAGCACCGTCGGGCGGGATCACGTCTACCATGCGGTTGACCGCGGGCGTCGTCGGTCGGATCTGCCGGCGCGCCGATACCGAAAACTCATCACCGACGGCAC
>JAHEEG010000230.1 GCA_024640825.1 Gammaproteobacteria bacterium | reverse complement strand
GGCCAACAACCGGTCTGCGACTTGCCTCTGGTTTGAAAAGTCACCCTCCGGCTCGACATTGCCGAGCATCGAGCAGCCGGTGCGGAGCACGTCCATGGGATGGCTGTCGGCCGGAATTCTCTCCAAGGTGTCTTTCAACGCGTCGGGCAGGCCACGGAGCCTTTTCAGTCGCTCTACATATGCGGCCAGGCCCTCCCGATCCGGCAAGCTGCCGCGATGCAGGAGATAGGCCACCTCCTCGAAACTGGCATTCTCCGCCAGATCGTAGATGTCGTAGCCGCGATATGTGAGCCCCGCGCCCTCTTTGCCTACCGTTGCTATCGCCGTCTGGCCGGCGGTCACGCCGGCAAGTCCACCCGCTTTCTTCTTGTCGATCATCTGCGTTCTCCAGGGTTCGGCAGGCCGGTCTTAGTCACTGTCGTCGCGACTGAAAAGATCGTCCAGCTTTTCTTCATATTCGTGATAACCGAGGACTTCGTAGAGCTCGGCGCGGGTCTGCATGGTGTCGATAACGCTCTTCTGAGTGCCATCCGCTCTCAGCGACTCGTAGACGGCGACCGCAGCCCGACTCATGGCGCGGAAGGCCGACAGCGGGTACAAGACAAGGCGAACACCGGCTTCGGCGAGTTCCGCCGTCGTGAAAAGGGGCGTCTGGCCGAACTCCGTGATGTTCGCGAGTACAGGAACACCGACGGATGCGGTGAAATCACGATACTCGCCGAGCGTCTTGAGCGCCTCCGCGAATATCATATCGGCGCCCGCCTCCACATAGGCGCCGGCGCGATCCACAGCAGCCTGCTGACCCTCGACGCCATGAGCATCGGTACGCGCCATCACCACGAACCTGCGGTCGGTCCTGGCATCGGCGGCGGCCCTGATCCGATCGCACATTTCGGCGCAACTCACCAGGGCTTTTCCGGGGCGGTGCCCGCAACGTTTCGACTGAACCTGGTCCTCGATGTGAATGCCGGCTGCACCGGCCGCGGTCAGATCACGAACGGTCCGCGCGATCATGAAGGCTTGTCCCCAGCCCGTATCGGCATCGACCAGCAGCGGCAGGTCGGTGATGCCGGCGATGCGGCGGACATCCTCGCAAACGTCGTTCAGGCTGGTCAGCCCCAGATCCGGGAAACCGAACGACGCATTGGCGACCCCGGCCCCCGACAGGTAAATCGCGCGGAAGCCGGCCCGCTCAGCCAACAGCGCAGAATAGGCATTGATTGTGCCGACGACCTGCAGCGGCCGCTCCAGCTCGAGGGCTTGCCAGAGGCGCTCGCCCGCGGATGTCGGTAAGGACATGGATGAACTCCCGATGTCAGGACCAGGGTTTCGCCCGGCCAAGTTGGCCCTCCATTTTAGCCCAGACGCGTGCAGCACGTCAGGTGCGGGTCAACCCCCCAGATCGACAACCGTCCGGCCCGTGACCGCTCCCTTGAGGTAGTCGTCGAATGCTGAGGGCAGATCGGCAAACGCCACCACCCGGGTACCGATGACATCCAGCTTGTCAGGCCTGAGATCGCCTGCGAGCCTCTCCCACACGCTCAGGCGTATGTTGCGGGGCGTGGCTACGGAGTTGATGCCCAGGAGATTGACGCCCCTCAGGATAAAGGGCATCACGGTGGTATTGAGCTTGAAGCTCTGCGCCAGGCCGATGCTGGCGACGCTGCCCCACCAGTCCGTCGTCCGGATCAGCCACGCGAGCGTGTCACCGCCAAGGTTGTCGATGGCACCGGCCCACAGCGCCTTCTCCAGCGGCCGGGAACCCATGTCGATCTCCGATCGGACCAGCACCTCGTCAGCGCCCAGCTTCGTCAGGAATTCCGCCGCCGTCTCCTTACCGGTCACCGCGGTCGTCGAATAACCACGCCCGGCCAGCATGTTCACCGCCAGGCTTCCAACCCCGCCGGAGGCGCCGGTCACCGCGACCGAACCGCGGCCGGGTTGCAGGCCGTTGTGCTCCAGCCTGCTGATCGCCAGCGCTGCGGTGAATCCGGCGGTTCCAAGACACATGGCCTGGTGGGCGTCCATCCCGGTCGGGATGGGAATCACCCAATCTCCCCTGGCACGCACGAACTCGGAGTAGCCCCCGTCGAAGTCCTCTCCGAGGCCACAGCCGGTGACAAGCACAGGGTCTCCTGGCGCATATCGGTCATCGGCAGAACTCTCGACATGGCCGGCTACGTCGATGCCGCCGACCAGAGGGAAGCGCCGCATGATTTTTCCGGCGCCGGTTGCAGCCAGGGCATCCTTGTAGTTGATGCTGCTGTAACGCGCCCGGATGACCACCTCGCCTGCGGTCAGATCGTCCAGCGACAGGTCATCGAAACGGCCCACGATCTGGCCGTCTTGCTGGTGGATCCTGTAGCCCTTGAAGTGGCCGGTGCTTGGCTGTGACATTGGCATTCCTTCGATGATCGCTTGGTGTGTCGGGTCCGGTTTCAGCCGCCTGACTGGCGAGCCAGCCAGACCTTGAGGCCCTGCGCATTCAGGCGGATATCGTCACCGATGATAGATTCGCGCCAGCTGGGGTCCGGGTTGCAGCCGTGGCGATCCAGCCTCAGGTACATGTGTTCGCGCAGCCCGTCCTCCAGAGCCGGGACGGGGTCCTCGCGTCCGGATACGCCACGGGCCAGGCCGGCAAAGGCATCGATGTCCTGCTTAAGGTCGTCCGCAAGTCGACGCAGATCGGTGACGCGACTGTAATGGGTCAGATAGATTGCTTCGGGAGATCGTCCCATCAGCCTGTCAATAGAGGACACCGCCGCTCCCGGATCAAAATCCACCGGTGTCGTGCTGGGGAAAATGAACTCCCCCTTGTCCGTATCGAGGTCGCGATACGACAGCCCAAAGGTGTCGCCGGAGAAAATCACGCCGCGATCGGCATCTGCTATGCAGTAGTGATGTCGGGCGTGGCCCTCAGTGTGGAGAAATTCCAGTGTGCGGCCGCCGAGCTGCAGGCGATCTCCGTCCTCGACGATCCGGATCCGTTGTTCCGGTATGGGTCGAATCTCGCCATACAAGGACGCGAAGAGATCCTCCCCGTAGACCGCGATGGACCCTTTGATGAGCCGCGAGGGATCCGCCATGTGCGGGGCCCCGCGTGGATGCAGTACGGCTAATGCCCTTGGCAAAGCGGCCATCAACTGGCCGGCGCCGCCAGCATGATCGAGATGAACGTGCGTCACCAGGACATAGTCGACGTCGTCCGGCTGCAGCCCTTTCGCCTCCAGGGCCGCCAGCAGGAGCGGAACCGAGTGGCTGGTGCCGGTGTCCACGAATGCAGCGCGGCCACCGTTTACGATAAGGTGGCTGGCATCCATCATGGGCCGCACGTATTCGGTGTCTATTGCCGAGATTCCGTCGGCAAAGTCCGTGATCCTTGGAGAAACAGTCATCAGCGACCTCCTCGAGGAGGCCGATTGTGCAGCGTCTGCGTCGCGAAGTGAACCGAAGTAAGAATAAGTGCAGCAAGAATGAGAAATTTTTTCCCGGCATCTCTACTGGCCCTGGTAGTACTGTCGACACCGCTCGAAGCAGCGGATAGCTCCGATCGCCGCGAGCAGGGTCAGCTCGTCTTCGACGGCATCCCGCCCGCGTCCCAGGCAGTCCAGAGAAGCCTTGGCCAATATCTCAACGTCAGGAAGGCCCGCGTGGCGGACTGGCTGGCTGACGGCAGCCTGCTGGTGTCGACCCGCTTCGGCGACACCGACCAACTCCACGTGATCAAACAGCCCATGGGCGCACGCCGCCAGCTGACCTTCTTCGAGGAGCCGGTAAACGCCGCGGTGGCGGCGCCGGTCCCGGCAGGCCCGATCGCTTTCCTGCGTGACGCCTTCGGCAATGAGGACTACCAGATCTTCCTTCTCGACCCCGGGACGGGTCGATATCGGATGGTCACCGACGGCGAGTCGCGGCACATCAACCCGGTCTGGTCGCGTAACGGCAGATTCCTGGCTTATGCCAACAATTCCCGCGATGGCAGGTCGTGGGATGTCTATGTGCTGGATGCCGCCTCGGGTACGTCACGCCGGATCATGGATGCAACGCCGGAGGCAGGTTACCTGGCTCCAATGGACTGGTCTCCCGACGGCTCTTCCCTGCTTGTGCGGGATTACCGCTCGATCAACGATGGCCGGATCTACATCATCGAGGCGGATACGGGCAGATTCATGGAGATCGAGGCGGCGCAACCCGCAGGCGGCATGTTCTCGGCCGTATTCGGCATGGACGGCAGACAGGTGTTCTATGTCTCCGAGCGCGCGGCCGACTACCGGGAGCTGCGGCGATACGACATGGCTGACGATGAATGGGAACGTGTT
>JAHEEG010000229.1 GCA_024640825.1 Gammaproteobacteria bacterium | reverse complement strand
TGACCTTCCGTAAACCCGCTCGCACGTTGGTGGTTCTGGCCGGCGCGCTGGTATACGCCCTGGTCTGCATCGGTCTGGCGGAGGTTTCGAACGGTTTCGAATTCGAACCTGCGCTCTATTCGCTGCTGGCTTTCTGGGGGCTCGGCCTGGCCGCGTTTATGGCTCTGGATAAGCGCGACGGACGGTTCGACACGGGCACGCTTACTTTTGCCAAGTCCTGCTGGACCAATGTCGGCGTGGTGGCGTCAGCGCTGTTCGTTCCGGATGAGCTGCGCCTGCTGCTGCTGGTGGTCCCCCTGCTGGGCATTCTGCATGCGGCGCTGCATCTGGCGAAGCGACAGGTTGGCTATCTGACGTTGATCACCTGGTTTGCCTACTTGCTGGTTCAGCCGTTGCTGCATCGCGGCGCAAACCCCCTGGTTGGCAATGAGCTGCCGCTGACGCTCGGTTTCACGGCCATGTTGGGAATGATGTTCTTCATGGCGGGAGAAGTGACCGCACTGCGCCTCGCTTTCCAGCGTCGCAATGGCCGCCTCAATGCCGCCCTGGAGCAACTGGCGGATCTCGCCATGCGGGACGATCTCACGGGACTCTACAATCGGCGCTACGTCATGGAAGTCCTGAACCGGCAGAAGGCGCTGGCGGATCGGGGGCATGTCGGCTTTACCTTGTGCTACTGCGACCTGGATCATTTCAAACGCATTAACGACAGATTGGGTCACCAGCAAGGTGACCGGGTTCTTGAGGCATTTGCCCACAGCGCAGAACAGGCGGTTCGTTCCGTCGACTTTGTTGCCCGTTTCGGCGGCGAGGAGTTCCTGCTGGTGCTGGTGGACGCGGACAAGGCAGCGGCACAGCGGGTCGCCGAACGGCTTTGTGCCAGCGTCCGCGATCTGAAAGTGATCGCAGACGAGCTGGACCAGCGTCTGACGGTATCTGTTGGCATCGCTGAGTTCCGCGCGGGGGAAACCGTCGAAGATGTGATCCAGCGCGCAGATCGGGCCCTCTATCGGGCAAAATCGTCAGGAAGGGATCGGATCGTTCAGGGTTGAGCGCCGGATCACGTGATTTAGCCCGTCATATGGGGTAATGTCCCGGCGATTTCGCAGAAGGACGCTGCAAATTGAATCGGCGCCGTCATACCAGACAACCCATCTCTCTCTCTGCGCTTCTGCATCCGGCAAGCGGCCGTTCGTGGTTGTGCACTGTTCGAGATTTCTGCCAGCAGGGAATGCTGCTAACGGGTACTGGCGCGTCACGCTCACTTGCTTCGACCGGCGCCGAACCCGCCAGCGGTGATGCCGTCGCGATACACTTCTCGGTACCTACCCCTACGGGGCATGAACACTTCAGAACGCAGGCGACCATCGCGCGAATCCTGGAAAACGGCAACGGCATCGGGGTCGTTTTTGAACAGGGGTTGCCGGAAAATGCGTTCAACGCCCTGTTAGAGTTTGCAGTGGCATCCGGCATGCTCTCCCGGTCCGCGGCTGTCGCCGTGGGTGGGGAGGAAGCCGAGGAGGTCAAACCGTCCAGCGACGCCGATCAGGAAAGCCTTGAGTCTGGCGGTGGCGCCTCCCAACGTGGTGCCAGCGGCGAGGAAATTCCCGATACCCTGCTGCGCGATCGCAGCATTGCCAAAGAACAGTCCCTGCAGATCCGGGCCAAGGTGAGGCGTGTGGTTGAGCGGGCGCTGACACGCCTCGGTGAAGAATTCATAACCAAGGCTTCGGAAGAGCTGTTGGCCAGCGCCCGCGATGCGGGCACCAACGCCGCCCAGATGATGTTTTTCGAGGGTCTGGATTGCATAGAGAAAAATCAGCAGGAGGTGATTTCCGCCTTTGTTGGAGAAGTTCTCCGTCAGGTCGACCAGGTTACCGAGTTGGAAGAGGTGCTGGAAAAGCGCCGACGCAGGGAAGGCGCGGATAGTACGAAGCTTGAGATCGTGGATACCGAATACTTCGAAGACTGGCTGGCCGTTGCCGAGATCATCTCCAAAGCGGAGGGCAGGTATCCCGCGCAACTGCTGGATATGCGGGCTCAGCTCGGGCTGGTTGCGAAACCCTGGACCCACAAGGACGCGTTGCCGGTTGGGCCAGCGGTGCTGACCTGGGCGTTTGACGACGTCGTCAAGAAGCTGGAATTCCGCCGCCAGGTGCGGAGGGACATTTACCGCTACTTCGAGGAGGTGTTGCTGCCTCTGCTTGGCACCCTTTATGAAGCGCTGGCCAAGGTCTTTTCAGACAGCCAGCTGTTCCCATCTGTCGAAGAGATCCGCGAGTCGCTGGTCCGCGCGTCCATTCGTCGGTCGCCGTCGGGCGTTCGAGTCGAACCCGAGGTTTATCAGGAGATGGATACCGCTGTCCGGGAAGCGGCCATGGCTGCGGACGGGGTCGCGAACACAACCCGGATGGACAGCAATCCGTTTGTCCCGTCTAACAGCCGCGGCAGCGAGGTCTACAACCTCGCTCGCAACATACTCAATCTTTCTCGCCGAACTGCTGCTGTCCGCGGTCAGCCCAACGACGAAATGCTGGCGGCTCCAGGCGCCAGGGCTGACGAGACCTTCAACCGCGTCGATATTCTGGACGCGCTGGCAACCATCGAATCAGAGCTGGGTAATGCGTCGCTCAGTGATCAGCGTCTGAAACCCCGCCTGATGGAAGTGCTCAAGCATCGCCATGGAGATCGTAAAGGCCTGACCGAGGAAGACTACGACACGCTCGACGTCATGGAAAACCTCGTCGACTCCATCGAGTCGGACAGCTACCTTACCCCAGGTGTCAGGGAGTGGGTGCGTCGTCTCGAGATAACCCTTAACAAGCTGGCGGCGCAGGATCCGGAGTTCCTGCGCTACGAACCAGACAGGCCTCACAGTGCGGTGCTGATGTTGAACCAGCTCGCGCGGCTGGGTAACTCCAAAGACGTCCGCGAGGGCATCGACCGGGAAGTGGGAAGGCGCGTCGACGAGCTGCTGCATCGGGTGGTGAAGGAGTTCGATGAGAATCCGCAGGTTTTCTCGGAGGTGGTGGACGAGCTCAATCCTCTGGTGGACCGTCAGGTGCAGGCCTACCGCGGAAACATCGAGCGAACGGTGCGCGCTTCCGAAGGTCAGCAGAAGCTGGAGCGGGCACGCCGCACCGTGCTCGCGGAACTGTCCCAGAGGCTTGAAGACAAGCGAGTGCCGGATCTGGTTCTCGAGCTTCTTAATCCGGGTTGGCGAAATCTGCTGGTGCATACTCACCTGCGGCGGGGTCCGGAAAGCCATGAATGGCGCGATCAGCTTTCGCTGCTCGATCAGCTCTGGGGCCAGCTGTCAGGTGAGATCGTTGCCGGCACTGCAGACTTCATAGAGCCGGATACCCTGCTTAAGCGCATCGTGGACGGTCTGAACAGCATATCATTCGATCCCAGCAGACGTACCCCGCTGATCATGGCGCTGTCGGCGGCGCTTGTAGGGGACACCACCGGGGAACGTGCGCCGGTTCGTTTCACCGAGGTCGCCGGCGACCAGATACCTGCCTTGCTGGGTCTGGAGGGCATGCTGCCGGACGCGAATCCTGACAGCGATGCCCGGGACGAGCGGGTGCGTCAAAGTTTCGAGCAGGCCGTGCAGCGGGCCCGACGCATACAGGTAGGCGAATGGCTTGCGACGGCGGATCCGGCTGGGCGACCTCTCATTCTTACCGTGGCTTTCGTCGGCGACGCCGCCAGCTCTTTCGTACTGGTCAATCGCAAAGGCATAAAATCGCGTGATCTCTCGCTCAAAGAAATGGCGGATGGTCTGCTTGAAGGGCAGATTACCCTGCTGGATGATTACGATCTGCCGCTCATGGAGCGGGCATCTCAGCGTATGCTCGAGAACATGCACAACGAGCTCTCCTATCAGGCGGCCCACGACGATCTGACTCAGTTGATGAACCGCAAGGAATTCGAACGGCATGTGCATGATGCCATTCAAGAGGCGCGTGGGAGCGAGATACAGCACGCGTTGCTCTACATAGATCTGGATCAGTTCAAGATCGTGAACAACACCAGCGGCCATACCGCTGGAGACGAGCTGCTAAAGGTGATCGCCGACGCGCTGACCCGAACGCTGGCGGAAGAGCAGGCTCAGGTTGCCCGGCTTGGCGGAGATGAGTTCGGCGTTCTGGTGCAGGAGGTCTCTACAACGGACGCTCGTGCGCTGGCGGATAAGGTTCTGAATGCCGTACGCGGCGAGCGATTTGAGTGGGACGGCCGAGAATATGCACAGTCCGCCAGCATGGGGCTGGTATTCATGGATCAGTCCACCGAGAGCGTCGACGCTGTCATGCAGCACGCGGATGAAGCC
>JAHEEG010000074.1 GCA_024640825.1 Gammaproteobacteria bacterium | reverse complement strand
GGCATCGACCGCAATGCCTCCTTTAGCGGGACTCGACGCATGGAAACCAAGGACGGTCAGCTCGATTCTTTTGTACGCCAGGCACCGGGCAAGATGCGCATGGAAATGAACATGGGCGGCATGTCCTCGGTAATCATCACCCGACAGGACACAGGGATGAACTACATGCTGATGCCGTCCATGAATATGTATCGGGAAATGGATATCAAAGGCTTACAGGAATCCGGCGGCTCAGACGTCGATTTCTCAGAGGCCAGCAAGGTAGGCCGCGAAGAAATCAACGGATATGACTGCACCAAGTACCGGGCAAAGTTCGAAGACAAGCAGGGCGGCAAAGGGGGCGGCTACTACTGGGTGAGTGACGACGGCATCCTGATGAAAATGGACATGATCTATCAGAGCCCCAAGCAGAAGGGGCAACGCATGGTCCTGGAGATGCTGGACCTCGAAATAGGCCCCCAGGACCCGAGCGAGTTCGAAGTGCCCGCCGACTATTCCCAGATGGGCCTCGCAGGCATGATGGGACAGATGGGCCGCGCCAGCAATGACGAAGATGCCCGGACGGAGATCGAGCAGGACGGAGCGTACGAAGAACCACAGCTGGTCGAAGAAGTTGGCGACGCGGTTCAGGATGAAGCCGAGCAGAACGTCATCCAGCAGGCTCGCAAGTCGGTTCGCAACCGCCTCGGTAAGCTGTTCGGGAACTAGCCGGTGTCAGAAAAAAATTTCAGCCACGGCCTGCTGGCTGGTGCTGTATTTATCGGTGCGAGCTGGGCAGCGCCCGTTTACGCAGATACGATCTGCAACTATGTGCCGACGAGCGCCGAAATGGGCGTTCCGATGGATCAGCGGGAGAGCATCCGTGCAGCGCAATCTCGAATCGTTCCTGAAACATTGTCGAAAGCTGCTGAACTGGCAGAGATCGGCCAGCTGTCCGAATCAGTGGGCGCTTATGCCAGCGTCTTTGTGGGTCAAAAACACAACATCTCTTACTGGACCGGGTATCAGCGATGCCTGCCGGCCAATGTTTATCAAGGCGCCGCAGATGGTTTGCGCTCGGTCGCGTCTGAACTCGCGGCCCAGCTCATGGCGAAAGGCATCTACGAAGGCCAATCGGGACCCGACAACGGCCCTGCCGCGCTCAGACTGCTGTTGATGAGCAATCAATACGATGCTTTCGAACGTCATGCGTTCGAGTACGCAGCAAAGGAACTTCCGGAAAGAGACGTCAATCCGGCCTATCTGGCGCAAAGCCGCCTCGACGAGCTCGAACAGAACCGAGAAGCAGGTGCCGCTTACGTCGCCAGCGATCTCGTCAACGACCTGACACCGCTGCTGGCCGAAGAGCTGGCGGCCTTCGACAAGCTCCCAGGATTCGAGTCGAGACTGCAGGCGCGCCTGGCACCTCTATACCCGAAGCTAACCGATGACCTGCTGGCGAGAGAAGCCGGGCACTACGACCAGGCAATCAAAACCGACGGCATGATTCCCAAAATGATGCTGTTAGGCCAGGCAACCGACGCTCTGGACGCCGGTCTCAAACGGCTCGCCGCGCACCCGCGAGAAGTGGCGCGACTGCAAGCGCGCGCCAACACGCGAGGTGAAGCGCTGCTGGCAATGGACCAATTCAAGCCTGCCCAGGCGTACTTTGAAACAGCTGGGAACGAGAAGCAGTCGGAGGTTGCTAGAGGGCTGGCCGAGTCACAGCAGGCGGTGAAACTCGAAGCGCTCCAATCGACGGTTAAATCAGATATCGAGAAAATGAAGAAATCTGACGAGGAGAGGGCGGCGTTTCAAGACGAAGCCGAAGACATGGCTGCCGAGTTTGGCTTCGACCTGGAAGACTAGCTTCGGCGAAGCGCTGCGCGCCGCCGCCCGGGCGCACTGGCACTTGCCCTTCCGCTCGCGGTGAATCGGGTCGGTTACTGCCGATCCGGAGGGATCTTGGCCTCAAGTTCGGCGATGCGCTCCAGCAGCTCCAACGCCAGGGCGGCACCGGCCAGATTGACCCCGAGATCTTGTTGCAGGCGCAGGGTGACGCGGGTGCGGCGCAGGCTGCTGGCGTGAAAGTAAAGGTGATGGCGCCGTTGGCCGACGGGTTCGAGAATGCCCTCCTCGACCATCGCCTCGACCATCTCGGCCTCGACGGAGCATGAGCGGCACAGGTCAGCGACCGTCAATGTCGTCTGTTCGCCGATCAGCTCGCCTATCGGCTGGCCGCCGCCCCCGGGTTGGTTATCTTCAGCCATGGGATCAGGATACCCCCATCGTCGCGCGCGGGTTGAACCCGAGCCGGTCTTGCATCTGCTTGTAGAGTTCTTTCGCCGCATCGGTGTCCGCTGGCGGCAAGCTGATCTGCAGCACCATATACAGGTCACCCGCCGCTTTGCCGGGCAGGCCGCGGCCCTTCAGCCGCAATTTCCTGCCCTGGTTCGAATTGGCGGGAATTTTGAGGTCGACCGTACCGGTCGGCGTCGGGGCTTTGACGGTGCCACCAAGCGCTGCTTCCCAGGGAGCAACGGGCAGGTCGACGTAGACATCCGCGCCTTCGACGCGAAAGTGCGGGTGCCTGCGAAACTCCACCTCCAGGTACAGGTCCCCGGATTCGCCGCCGCCCATCCCGGGCGCACCCTGACCGGCAAGACGAATCTGCTGGCCGGGACGGATACCCTTTGGAATGCGGACGTTCAGCGTGCGGTCACGTGTGCCGACGTGCCCGTCTTCGGTTACTTCCGGTACGCGTAGCGAGATACTCCGGGTCGAACCGTTAAAACTGTCCTCGATGTCGACCAGAACCTTTGCGTGGTGATCCTCGCCGCGCATACGAAAGCCACGCCGCCCACCGCCGCTGGCAGCGTGCGAATAGCGACGACCGAACAGCTCTTCGAAAAAATCGCTATGTATATCGGGTCCACCCCCGGTATATCCACCGCCGCTGAATTCAAAACCTGCATCCCAATCCGGTGGCGGCCGAAACTCCTGGCCTTGCTTCCAGTTGGCTCCCAGCTGATCGTAGGCGGCACGCTTCTCCGGATCCTTGAGGACTTCGTACGCTTCACCGAGCTCCTTGAAGCTCTCTTCGGCGCCGGCCTCCTTGCTAACGTCCGGATGATACTTCCGCGCGAGCTTGCGATAGGCGCGCTTGATCTCATCCTGAGTGGCGTCGCGGGCAACGCCCATGATTTTGTAGTAATCCCTGAATTCCATGAATCGCCTGTCGTCGTGTGCGTCAGGTGGCGCGGTGGCAACGACCTGCGCCGTGGAACCGATCAAACCTCATGTAGCCGGGCAAGTCCACCGACTCAGGTGACGAAGCTCGCGCTTGCGACTGATTTCGCGTCCCAAGCCTAACCCCGAGACGCCATCAACGCCTGATCCAGGTCTTCCAGAATGTCTTCAATGGCTTCGATGCCCACCGACAGACGGATCGCCTCAGGGGCGACGCCGACACTGCGCTGCTCTTCCTCGGACAGCTGTCTGTGGGTTGTCGAAGCCGGATGGCAGGCCAGCGATTTGGCATCACCGATATTCACCAGACGCTTGAAGAGCTTCAGGGCATCGTAAAACTTCACGCCCGCCTCGAAGCCGCCCGCCACGCCAAAAGTCAGAATGCTGGACGCCTTGCCACCCATATACTTCTGCGCCAGCGCGTGGTGGCGGTCCCCGGGCAGACCGGCGAAAGCCACCCACTCAACAAGAGGATGCGCTTCGAGGTGCTTTGCGACCGACAGCGCGTTATCGCAATGCCGCTCCATGCGCAGCGGCAGAGTCTCGATGCCCTGAAGCAGTTGAAACGCGTTGAACGGCGACAGGCAGGAACCCGTGTTACGCAGCGGCACGGTTCGCGCCCGGCCGATGTAGGCCGCCGGCCCCATGGCATCCGTATACACAACCCCGTGATACGAAGGCTCAGGAGAGTTGATCGCCGCATAACGCTCCCTATTTTCCGTCCAGGGAAAATTACCCGAGTCGACGATGATGCCGCCGAGGCTAGTGCCATGCCCACCCATGTACTTGGTCAGGGAGTGCACAACGACGTCGACACCGTGATCCACCGGCTTCAACAGCACCGGAGTCGCAACGGTATTATCGGCGATGGTGAGCACGCCGTGGCCGCGCGCCATCTTCGCCACTTCAGCTATGTCGACGATATTCCCGGCAGGGTTACCGATGGTCTCAAAGAAAACGGCTTTGGTTCGAGCGTCTATGAGTTTTTCCAACGCTTCGACGGAATCGTCAGCGGCAAATCGCACCTCGATACCCATTTTCGGCAGCATATGGGCAAACAGCGTGTAGGTACCGCCGTAAAGCTGCGGGACGGTGACAATGTTGTCGCCCGTCTCGGCGATGTTCAGAATTGCATAGTTGATCGCCGCGCTGCCCGCAGACAGGGCAAGCGCACCGATACCGCGCTCCAAAGCGGCGACGCGCTGCTCCAGCACGTCGCAGGTCGGGTTCATGATGCGACTGTAGATATTACCGGGCACCGCCAGATCGAACAGGTCAGCGCCGTGCTGAGCATTATCGAACTCGTAAGCGACAGTCTGATAGATAGGGGTAGCGACCGCCTTGGTGGTGGGCTCAGTCTGGTAGCCGGCGTGCACCGCCAGAGTTTCGTCCTTCATGAGAAAGGTTCCTTCGACTCGAAAAGGCCACATTGTGCCCAGACGAACGGGCGAAGGCGAGACGCCGCACCCGGACGTGGAAACCACCGGCGGCGGATGCGCCAGTGGATTGGCGGCAGGCCGGCCTCCCGAAGATGCAGCACCGATAAATGCCTGCTTCAAGACACCGGGAAGCAAGCGAGACCTGAGCCAGAACCTGGTCGTTGCGCTCGTCGCCCTGCGTCGCCCGGCTCAGGTTGCGGGGGAAGGGGTTTTAACCTACTGTCGGGAGAGGGTGCGACAGTGAGGGGTGTCACGGTCGCGTTGTTCCAAAACGCCGGAAGCAAAAGCCATCAGGAACCGGACCAACGTCCCGTGGACATGGAACATTTCGGCATCCGATGGCGCGCAGCTCTTTATCTCGTTAAGGATATACAACATGAAAAGAATAATCGCCGTGTTCCTATTCGCAGTTCCCATGCTGGCCTTCGCCGGCCCCGGATGGCAGGTTACAACGCTGAACGTCGCGCCCGGCAACGCCGGTGCCGTGGTCGCCGCCTTCGACAAGCTGATGAGTTCCAAGGTCGGCAAGGAGGCAACAGGGCGTCTGACGCTTCAGGCACACATCGCTGACGGTGAGGATCCTGCAACCCACACCGTAATTTCGTACTTTCGCTCCCTTGCAGAGCGCGAACCTTACACACAAAAAATGGGCGCATCCGCCGAGTGGGCAGAGTTCCTGAAAACCATGGCGGGACTCGGCAGCCAGGTCGGCACTTATCGCGGCCAGATTGTCAAAGCCTGGGGTGAAGTGAGTGACGATGACGTAGTCTGGATAGACTACTTCTTCACGGTATCGAATCCGGCCTGGTTCGTCGCTGCGCTGGACAAGTTCCGCAACTCGCCCACGGGACAGAAGCTGCCCGGTCAGGTGCAGTTAGCTGCAGTGAATATGGGCGGCGTCGGCAACGTGACTCATGTCGTTTCCGTTGGGTTCGCCAGCGAAGCCGAAATGGAGCGGTGGCAGGATCTGGTGCAGAACAACAACGCCGACTGGCAGGCTCAGATTCAGGAGCTGTCGTCGGTCTCCGAGTATCATGGTGCGAATCTTCTGCGGGACGCCAAATCCTGGGGCCCGCTGAGCCTGAAAGAGGTGACAACCCGCAAGTAGCGGCTTGCAGGGCCTGGGTTGCCCCTGGCGATCCTCTCCCCGGGGCAGCCTCCCTGGGGAGGCTGCCCGGGCATCCCGAGCTGAAGCGCAGAACCGAAAACCAGACAAGGAGACCAAGGATGCAAAGGCCAGCAGCGCCCAACGACTCACGCAGACGATTTCTCAAGCTATCCGGAAGCGCCCTGGTGCTGATTCCGCTGTCCAACCTGTACGGCTGCTCTGAAAAAGCAGAGCCGCCCGCGTCGCAAGCACCCGCTGGCGGACCTGCACAGGGAGGCTCTGCGTCCGAACCCGCGCCAGTTTCATCGACCATGCCAGCGAAGCCGGCGCCACCTGACACACCGGCAGAAGCATCTGCTGCGGCGGTAAAACTGGTTCGCGTTGACGAGAACGATGCGACAGCAAAGGCCCTCGGCTACCGTCACGCGGCGCAGGGTGTCGACGCCTCGAAGTATCCCCGCTACGCTGCGGGTCAGCTGTGCCAGAATTGCAGCTTGTATCAGCCGGAAGCCGGAGGCGACGCCGGCTGGGGCGGGTGCTCCATCTTCCCGGGTAAACTCGTCAACGCCAACGGCTGGTGCAGCGCCTACGTGCCGAAGGCCTGATGGGCTTCAGCTGAGCCTTCAGCTGAGCCCGAGCCCATGGGACAGCGCTGAAAGAAAGTTCGCGTTCAAGCGCCGGCTTATTCGCGCCTGAGGCACGAACATGTCTCCGCCATGGTACATGCCCGGAAACACGGCGAGCTCGCAAGGCACCCCGGCATCGATCAGGCGCCGGGCATACTCGATGTCCTCGTCGCGGAACAGATCTTCGGTGCCCACGCAGATGTAGGCCGGCGGTAATCCGGAAAGATCCGTTGCGCGGCTGGCCGCAGCATAGGGCGAGGCATCCAGGCCCGGGGTGCCGTCCAGGTACATTTCCCAGGCGCTGAAGGAGGTGCCCTGGTCCCAGACAGGATGATTGGTGTACTGGCCGGATGGCGTATCGTGCAGGTTGTCGATCATCGGGTACATCAGCAGTTGCAGGGCAAGCGCTGGCCCACCCCGGTCGCGATTCATGAGCGCGACGCCGGCGGCCATACCCGCGCCCGCGCTGGCCCCGCCGATGGCCAGCCGGGAAGCGTCGATCTTGAGCGCCTGGGCGCGCTCCACCATCCACAGCAAGGCCGCGTAGCAATCCTCGGGGCCTGCGGGAAACGGGTGTTCCGGCGCCATCCGGTAATCAACGGAGACCACAGTACAGTCGAGATTTTCCGCAATGATCCGCGCCCGGTCATCTTCCGCGCTGCCGACAATATAGCCGCCGCCATGAATCCACAGCAGTGCCGGCTGCGGGGACGATGGGTTCCGGTGATAGATGTATGCGGCGACTTCCCCATCCGGCGTCGGCACGGATTGCTGTTCCACCGAGACATCCGTTGCTACCGGCGGGGGACGCTGCGCAGCCAACACCTCCCTGATGGTGTGAACATTCTCCCGCGTGATGCCACCGAAGCTCAGCGGCATCTGCTCCAGGGCTGCCGCGAGTTCCGGGTCCAGCCTGGCATAGTCGAGCTTCATGATTCTGTCCCCCTGTTTTTCTGAGTACGTTACAGCCGACCTGCCGGAATCTTACGAATTAGCGTGCAGCTTTGCGAGCCGATCGGTCTGGCCGGGCCAATCGTGGGACAGCCTCACACCAGCTCGACATCGGTCATGACCTCCACCAGCGACGGTCCCGGTGCGGCCAGAGCCTCTGTCAGCGCCGCTTCCAGGTCGTCGGCCCGGGACACCCGCAACCCTACCCCGCCGCACAAAACGGCATATTCTGCGAAGTTCGGGTTCGACAGCGCCGTTTCCCAGACAGGCCAATGGCCGCCGCGCTGCTCCTTGCTGATCTTGCCGAGCTCGCTGTTGTTCAACAATACGTGAGTGATGTCCATGCCGTACTTCACCGCGGTGTTGAACTCGCCGAGATACTGACCGAAACCGCCGTCGCCGCTGATGGAGACAACCTTGCGCCCGGCAAACGCAGGCACGGAACGGGTTGCCGCCCAGGCGCCCATGGCCGCCGGAAACGCGAAACCGATAGACCCGAGATAGCCGGACATCAGCACCCGCTGGCTGCGACATTCGAAGTATCGGCCGAATGAATAGGTGTTGTTGCCGACATCGACGACGATCACCGCGTTGGCGGGAATGAGACCGGAAAGGACGTCGAACAGCAGAGCGTCGTTGAGCCCGTGCCCACGATCTCGGGACCGCCGGCGGGCTTTCTCATCTCGCCAGATGCGCCATCGCTGGGCGATACCTTCGCGCTGATCTTCTGCTGCAAGCTGCGTCGGCAGGGCGGCGGTAATCTGCGTGGCAGTGGCGCCAATCTCGCCAAGCACCGGCAGCTCAACCGGGTGAAACTTGCCCAGCGCCATGGGTTCGAAATCCACCTGGATAATGGGCTTCTTCTTTTCTATACCGGTGTGGTCGGAGAACGAAGCGCCGAACACGACCAGCAGGTCGCTCTCGTTCATGAACCAGCTCGCTACGGGGGTGCCGCTGCGGCCGAGCACGCCTGCGGCCAGAGAATGATCGTCGGCAACCTGACCCTTGGCCTTGAATGTGGTCAGTACCGGCGCGCCCAGGTTTTCGGCGAGGCGCATGATGGCCGGCATGGCATCCCGGGCACCGTAGCCGACGATCAGGGCGGGCCGGCGGGCCCTGGCGATCCGCGCAGCCGCAGCGGCGACAACGTCCGCGGACGGCAGGACTTCCGGATCCGCGGCGCGTCCAAGCGGCGTACCCGCGGCGGCCTCGTCAGCCACGGGCAGAGTCTGCACTTCATCGGGGAAAATGAGGTGCGCAACATCCCGCCTCACCCGCGCGTTTTTACAGGCCAGGCTCATCAGCTCCGCATGCCGGGAATCCCGCAGAACCGTCTGGCTGAAGGCCGCCACCGGCGCAAACGCAGCGGCGAGGTCCAGTTCCTGAAAGGCACCCGGCCCCAGCACCTGAGTCTGCACCTGGCCGGTCAAAGCCAGCACCGGGGCCCGGTCAACCTTGGCATCCCACAAACCGGTCATCAGGTTGGTGGCCCCGGGCCCGGCAATGGTCAGGCACGCCGCGGGCATGCCCGTCAGTTTGGCAAAGCCGGAAGCGGCAAATGAGGCGGCACCTTCGTGGCGGATGCCGTAATAGCGCAGCGAGCCCTCCTCCGTCTGCAGGCGAATCGCGTCCGCCAGGCCGAGATTGGAGTGGCCAACCATCCCGAAAACCTCGGTCACGCCCCAGCTAACCATGGTCTCGACCATCAGGTCGGTGACAGTACGGGTGCGAACCGTGCTTTCCCTGATCGCCACGTAGATGCCGTCTTCCCGTTCCTCCAGCGGATAGACGGCAACCCCGTCGTCGTGACTGCCCGGGGAACGTCCGGTAAGCGGGTCGAAGTCCCATCCGTGCCAGGGGCAACGCAGCCAGCACTGGCCGCCCTCACCCGGCTCGATGGATCCCTCGGCCAGAGGGCCACCCTGATGCGGACAGGCATTATCGAGGGCCGCGTAACGGCCGTTGAAGCGCGTGAGTGCCAGGGCGCGGGTGCCCGCCTGAGCCGGGCGCACTTCGCCATCCTGCAGATCATCACTGTCCGCCACCCGATACCAGACGGTTTTCAGACCCTCCTGAGCGTCAAGCTCCTCGGACCCGATGGCTTTGTGTGAGCCATCGCATAGCGGCGCCTTTTCGGTGCGCTTGCACTGACATAGAAACTGCCTGCTGTCCGTCTGAGGCGTGAAGGCCAGCGGTTCAAACTCCGAGCCCACGTGAGACCCATCGCAGAACGGCTGATCTTTCGAACGGCCGCACGTGCACCAGTAGTAGGTCTTTCCGGCTTCAAGCTCGACGGGCACGGGACGAACATCGGCAATTCGAGGTTTGGACATGGCAGGCGCGCAATTCCCTGTTCTGGCATGGGCTGGACGGATGGTACGAACAACGGCGCCGCCGCGCGACCGGGGTCGATGGGATCCAGGGCGCCAAGAGAGCTTCTGTTTTTGTGCCTTGGGTCACATTTTTCGCCGATGACAGTCTTTTTTGCCCATAACGACGTTCTCGCCGACCGCCTGGACCGAACACGTGATCGCAGCGAACCGCCGCGCGGTGGTACTCGTCGGCTGTCTAGGGCTATGAGCATCCCAGAAGTACAGAATGTATACATCTATGAAGCATGGGCTAGCATCCATGTTCGGGGAAATTTTTCATACCGATGTTGCTTGAGGCCACGCGCATGCGACCGGCCCCGTCCGGTCAGCCAAAGTCTGGGAGGCACCGAAGGGGCACCTCCGCCTTCCGTGGAGGCCACCGTTGAAACGGCGGTGGACATGGGCTCCGAGCTTGCACTGCCCGAAATTCCTACCCACTGGACGAACGCGCGACCCATCGGCCACAGCAGAGGGCCCGTAGCGGACGCGGATCTTCGGGCCGGCCCCAGTGCAGGTCAGTGGCTCCTGTATGGCGGTAACTATGAAAACTACCGGCTCAGCCCCCTGGAGACCCTCAATCCCGCCACTGCGCCAACCCTCCAGGTCGCCTGGGCCTTTCCGACAGGAACTTCCGGACAGTTCGAGGTTTCTCCCGTGGTGTACGACGGCATCATGTACGCCAGCAGTTCCTACAACCGGCTGTTCGCACTGGATGCCCGGACCGGCGAGCTGTACTGGCGTTATGACCACGCCCTGCCCGGCGACCTTCGCCTGTGCTGCGGACCCATGAACCGGGGCGTGGGCATTCACGGAGACACCGTGCTGATGGCTACCCTGGACGCGCACCTTTTAGCCCTGAATCGATTGAGCGGCGAAATACTCTGGGATGCAGAAATCGCCGACTACCAGGCGGGATTCAGCGCCACTTCAGCTCCCTTCATTCTGAAGAACATGGCCATCATCGGTATAGCCGGCGGCGAGTACGGTGTGCGGGGATTTTTCGACGCCTACGACGTTGCGACCGGCAAACGCCTGTGGCGGCACTACACCGTTCCCGCTGCCGGTGAACCCGGCGTCGAAACCTGGGCGGGCACGTCATACGAAAACAGCGGTGCCCCGGCGTGGACCAGCGGCGCCTACGACGCGGAATCAGACACCCTGTTCTGGACCACTGGCAATCCCAGCCCCGACTGGAATGGCGACGACCGCGCGGGGGACAACCTGTATTCCAACAGCCTGCTGGCGCTTGACCCGCAGACCGGGGAGCGAAAATGGCACTTTCAATTCACCCCTCATGACGTTTGGGACTACGACGGCAATACCCAGGTTTTCCTGGTGGACATCGAACACGAGGGGCAGCCGGTCAAGGCCATCGTGCAGGCGAATCGCAATGGCTTTTTCTACATTCTGGATCGCAACACCGGTGCCTTTCTGAGAGCCACGCCCTATGTCGAGCAACTCAACTGGGCATCCATCGACGCAACCGGCCGTCCGGTGGTGAACCCCAGCGCGGTACCCCTCGAGGAACCCGAGTTTCGCGTCTGCCCCGGCAACATGGGCGGTATGAACGGCGCCTGGTCAGGCGCGCTGGATCCAGAGCTTGGCCTCGCTTTCATTCCCGCCATAGAATCCTGCCAGCATCTGCAGAAGGGCATTTCGGTCTACGCGGACGGTCAGCCGTTTCTGGGTGGCACTCCGCTGATAACCGACGCCGAAGAGGACACCGCCTACGGCCACATTTCTGCCATCGATGTGGCTACCGGCGAGGTTCGCTGGCGTTATCGCGATCATGACCCGCTCGGCGCTGGTACGCTTGCTGCCGTTGGCGGCATTGTTATTTCCGGTACCCAGGATGGGCACGCCATCGCTCTGAACTCGGCAACCGGCGAGCTGCTCTGGAAGTTCCGGGTGGGTGGGGGCGTGCGCAGCCAACCCATCGCCTTCGAACTGGATGGGACGGCCTACGTTGCCATCGGAGCCGGCAACTGGACTTCCATGGCGGCTTACCAGGGAGGCACGACGAACATCCCCGAAGGTGGCAACCTGTTCGTGTTCAAGCTGCCCGCCGGCAGCTGAATTCGACATGCGGCTTGCGGCGATTGCGCTTTTTGCGCTGGCGATAATAAGCGCGCTGGGCGCCTGTTCGAAACCGCCGGCGAGCGAACGGTTTCTACAGGATCCGCAAGCACTCAAGCGCGGCAAGGGATTGTTCATCGGTACCTGCGGCGCTTATTGTCACAGCACCCGAAAAGACAATCGCGACGCGCCCTACCTGTTCGATTGCGAATGGCGCCACGGTGGTTCCGATACAGAGATCTTCAACACCATTTCAACAGGCGTGTCGAATACCCGCATGGTGGGTTTTGCAGGCAAGCTACCGGACGGCGAGGACGATATCTGGAAGATCGTCGCCTTCCTGCGCGCCAGCCGGGAACCCTGCGGCTGATTCGATCAGCGGTCAGGATCCTGTGATCTCCAGAGTGGAGTGCGCTTGATGTTTCCGGCCGAAATCGTCCGCGGACTGCACAGAAACACGGTGAGTACCCGGGCTGAGATCGTCTGGAACGTCAGCCGAGAAGATATGCGATGAGGGAGAGGCAGTCAGCCAGGAATTGACCGTGTCTTTGATGCGCAACGTCATAGACAGTGCGCATCTGATAGCCCTTGGGAAACCCTGCAGCTTTGCGGCGTATGCTGACATCGGTGCCATCGACGGTGAGCAGGTGATAACCGTTGGGCGTGCCGTCACGCTGATCCGCAGTGGGTACGCCGCGGCGATCGAAGGGGCCGCTGAAGCCGTCCGCGGAATCGAAATAGTGATGCTCGGTGGTATGGGTGTGACCGGCAACGGCTTACCAGACGCACCGCCAACAATCCCCGCGCCGATCTGCCGTCACCCCTCAGCCTGTTTCTGTAAAGCCTGAACCTTCATACGCATGGGTATCCAGCCATCATCCAGCTTCGCTTCACCCGGATCCAGAACCTTCACGCGCAACGGATCGATCTGCGCTTCGCCTGTCAGTGCTTTCTGCACAGCCAGCGCCCGCTCCCCGGCGAGGCTGTCGAGGTCTTCCTGGCTGACGACCTCCGCTGCTTCCAGCAGTTGCTCCAGAGCCGCCAGGTAAGCCGGCAGATCCAGAACCTGCTTTCCATCAGCCTGCGTCGGATCTTCCGGACGTTGATTGTCCTCCCGAAGAACGCTCAGATCGACGCTCAACCTTTCGGTGGCCAAGGCCTCCAACACACGCTTCCGCCGTTCCGTAAGCATGGCAGCGTCATCGGCAGGACGCTGACTGAGCTCGGCCTCTACCTCCGCAGCCAATCGCGCCTCGCGCAGAGCATCGCTGTCGGCCTCCGAGTTAGAGACGCCGTGCAACTCCATAGCGAGATTGGGACGCATGATCAAAGCCTCGGCCAACTTGGTTAGCTTTTCCTGCTCCGGCGGCGCAAGCTCGGCAGACCCCGGTCTGAATTCAACCCGGTCGAGCTTTTCAGTGTCCATTCCCACCAGCCGGCCCAGCAGATTGAAGGGTGAGGCTGCCAGCTTGGCGATGAGATTGGCAAACGTTTTCATCACCACGCCGCCAATGCTGAACTGGGGATCGTCGACGTTGCCCGTAATCGGCATATCCAATTTGATGCTGCCGTCCGGCCCGGTCAGCAGCGCCACAGCAAGCCCAAGCGGAAGGTCGACAGCGCCCGGGGAATCCACTTTATCGCCCAGCTTCAGTTTTTCAATACGAATGCCGTTGTCCCCGGCAAGCCTGCCGTTGTCCAGGCGATAGCGGAGGTCGAGCCCCAGCCGGCCCGCATCGATCTTGCGACCCGCAAATTTCGTCGTATACGGGGACAGGCGCGGCATGTCGACGTTCCGGAACTGCACGCTGATGTCGGTGCTCGCCGTGGGGTCCGTGGGCCGGATATCGCCGCCGATTTCTACAAGGCCATATTCGTCGACCCGTCCCTTGAGTGCGATCTTTGCCGGTTCGCTGCTGACCGAAGAGATCGTGGACATCTGCCCGTTCAGCTCGCTGATTGCAGCTGCAAATGGAAGCGGCAGGGATAGATCAGAAAAGTCCGCAGCCCCACCGGAGACGTTGACGCGCCCCACGGTCAGAGCAAAGGCTCCTGCCGGCGGGCCAGCTTCTCCCTGACTTTCTCCTTCCGCCGAGGGCCCCGCTTCAACTTCAGATCCATCTCCACGGTCAGCGTCCGGGGCTGGCTGCTGAACCGCCAGATCGCCGAAGTTAGTGGTCTGATCTTCTGCAATGCGGAATCTCGTATAGGGTGCCTGCAGGGCGAGGGTCGAGATATCCAGCCGATTTTCAGCCGCGCTGAAGGCCAATTGGTCAATCTCGAGGTTCTCCCAGCCGAGAAGTTTCTCGTCGCGCCCCAAATCGGTCAGATAAAAGCCGGGAATCTGCAGCGCCGCTTTCAGATCAAGCGGGCTGTCCGGCGTCACCGCCAGTTCGGCCGTCGCACTGAAGCCGCCGGAATCGACATTGACGTTGGCCATGCTGGCGATCCAGGGCTGGGCCAGACCTAAAGCCAACTGGTTCACGCTGACGTCAGCCTGCAGCAAAACCGCCGGAAGCACGGTAAGCACGCCCTCTGCGGAAATGTCGCCACCGGAGTCGACAGAGAAACTCAGGGACAGCGGAATCTGCGCATCTTGCTCTATCGAGAGGTTCTTCAGATCAAGATTGAAATCCTGCAAGCCGATGGTTCCAGGCTCATCGAGGGTGCGATCGGTCAGTTTCAGAGCCAGCCGCTCGACGCGAAAGCTGTCCAGAGCAACTGTCCAGGGTTGGCCGGCTTCCTCGCCGGCTTCCTCGCCGGATACACCATCCGAGCTTTCCGGTTCCGCAGCAAGAAGATGTTCGAAGCTCAGGCTGCCATCCGCATTGCGCCAGATCCGGACCTGGGGGTCGGATATGGCCAGCGCGCCTATTTTCACGGTACGTTCCGGCCAGGCTATAGCCCCGGCCTGAAGCTCGATGGCCGGCAGGGCGACGAAACGAACCCTCGCCTGATCGCTGTCCAAGACTTCCAGCGCCGACTCGCGCAGTATCCAGTTCACGTCGTGGACAGAGGCTGCCACCCCTGCTTCGGGGTCCAGTCGAAGCTGATAATCGAAGGTTCCTTCGATTTCACCACCGACAAACTCAAAGTTCAGCAACGATTCAAAGTAGCGGTACATCACCGGCACATAGGGGCCCTGCAGGCTGACGCTACCCGACGAGCGGAGCGGATAGAAACTGATGTCACCCGTCCACGCCAGCCGAGCACCGCTGGCTGTTGCAATGGAAACCTGCTGCTCGCCCGTTCGATCCGGCAGGGTCGAAAGCTCCCGCACCGAGATATCGACGGGACGAACCTCCGTCTCAAAGGGGGTGGAGAGGCTTTCGTCCCGAACGTCGATCTGACCGTTGCTGATGTAAAGTTCGTGAACGATCAGACGCAGCGGTTCGACGGGTTCCTCCGGCTCCTGTTCGCTGGTGTCCGCATTGCCGGGAGGAACGAGCGCGCTCATATTCAGGGTACCGTCGGCGCGCCGGACCAGACGTCCATAGGGTCTTTCCAGGCTGACCTCTCGCAGCGTCAGCGCACGGTTAGTCAGGCTGGCCAGCTGCAAATTGACGAAGAATCTGTCGAAGCCGACCAGCACCCGCTCTTCGCTGTCATTGATCGCGAAGCCCTCAGCCTCTACCGTCAGCGCCCACGGATTGGTACGAACCCGCGTCAGGGAGACGGGCAAACCGAATTGCGACTCCAGCAGCGCGACGACTTCACGCTTGGCGATCCAAGGCACCAGGAAAAACCCGACGACGGTGTAAACGAGCAGAAAAACCAGCAACCAGAAACGCTTGCGGCGATAGCTCCACCAGGCGGCCAGGGGCCACGGGAATGCGCTTCGATCTTTGCGAGTTCCGGTGTTCATGTCGGACTACAGGTGGGGGAAGGCAGCATATCAGGGGTCATTTTCCGGGAGCCTTGCGGGCAGCAAACGAGGGTTCGATCATAAAACCTACTGCGTGAAAGGAAAGTGTGCCCGGCCGGTATCGCCTTCGCAACTGAGGCTGACCCAAGTCGCCTTGAAGGGCACCGCGGACGCTGGTTCCCCAAGCCATAGGGCTGTAAACTGCCTGGTTCCTGGAGAGGTGGCCGAGCGGCTGAAGGCGCTCCCCTGCTAAGGGAGTATGGGTTAAAAGCCCATCGAGGGTTCGAATCCCTCCCTCTCCGCCATAAAAAATGCGGGTTGGGGCCCAGGGCTTTCTTCGAAGCAAGCACCAGACAACAT
>JAHEEG010000228.1:3579-4353 GCA_024640825.1 Gammaproteobacteria bacterium | reverse complement strand
CTGAGTTCCGGGAGGGTAGTGCTTTGGAGAGTTCGATCTCACGCTTCAACATCGGTTTCCTGACGGCCATCGTTCTTGCCTCGCCGCTCGGCTTCGCGGTCGACATGGGCGATGAGGCGGCCGCCGAGGATGCCGAGCTGGCAAAGACCACGGCAGACAAAAAACCCGGGTATCACACCGAAAACTTCCGCATCAGGCCATCGCTTTCGATCACCGAAAAATACGACGACAACGTCTTTGCCACAGACACCGGCACCCTCTCTGACTGGATCACGGTGGTCTCGCCGCAACTCAGGATCGATTCCACCTGGGCGCAGCACAGTCTGCGGTTCAAGGCCGGTGGTGAAGTCGGGCGTTACTTTGACTACGACGCCGAAAACTATACCGACTACTGGGCCAGCGGCGAAGGCCGCTACAACCTCAGCCCGACCACCGATCTGTTTGGCGGAATAGGTATCAGCTACGACCATGAGGCCCGCGACTCCGAAGACGCCGTCGTCGGCGGCCTGAAGCCCACGACCTATCGCACCGTCAGTGCACACGCCGGTGCGAAGACGATCGTCGGGGATACCACCTATCGCCTCGGCGGCACCTACGAGTCATTGGATTTCAATAATGCCGGCGTTGTATTCAATGACGACCGCGACCGGGAACTGCTCGGTCTGGGCGTGCGGGCGACGCACAGGCTGGACCAACAGAACGAAATCTTTGTGCAGGCGCTATACGACGAGCGCAACTACGACGACCGCCAGGATCAGAACGGATACATACGCG
>JAHEEG010000228.1:0-3554 GCA_024640825.1 Gammaproteobacteria bacterium | reverse complement strand
TGCCGAGGCCTACCTCGGCATCATCAGTCAGGACTATGACGACAACCGCTTCGACAGCGTAAGCGAGACCGATTTCGGGGCGCGCCTGACGCTCGCCCCGGCCAAGGCCACCAAGCTCACGGCCAATCTGCAGCGCTCGCTGAATGAAACCACGCTGGCGGGCAGCCCGGGATACATCAACACCTCGCTTTCCGGGCGGCTCGAGCACGGCGTCTCGCCGCGACTGATCCCCTATCTCAGTCTCGGCTATTCGTTTTCCGACTACCTGGAAATCGGGCGCGAGGACAAGACCTACTCAGCCGAGGCCGGCGTCAAATATTATGTGGCGCGCAATGCCTATATCTCGGCCGGCGCCCGCCACCTGAATCGCGACTCCAACGATGAGGGGGTGGTATTCGGCTCTGATGACTTCGAGAAAAATACCATCTTCCTGACCTTCGCCACCCAGGGCTACCCACTGTTCGAGCCCATGGTCTCGGATTTCACCACCGAGGCCGAAGTCGGGATCGGGGCCCTGTTCCTGTCTGACGACGCGGTACGCTTTGGCCGCTACAGCGGCCTCACCGAAGAGGGCGCACAGTGGAATGGCGACCTCAGCATGCGCAGCATGGATGGCAAGGGCGGCTACGCCAGCATCACCGGACTGGATCTGGGGCTCGACTCCCGCTCGATCCGCATCGACTGGGGTTCGCAGGGTAGCTACAAGGCCTTTGTCGACTACAACCAGATCCCGTTCAACGATTTCGTCGGCAAGACCATCTTCGATGACGTTGGTACGGCCGATCTGACGGTCCCGGCGGGCTGGACCCCCGGAGACACCACCGCGGAGATGCCGGAACTGGGAGGCAGTCTGTCCGAGGTCGAGATCGGCACCAAGCGCAAGAGGCTCGGCGTCGGCACCCTGCTGCACGCCAGCGACCAGCGCTGGACAGTCTCGCTGGGTTACGACACAGAGACCAAAGAGGGCCTGGAGCAGACCGCAGGCGTTCTCGGCAGATCTCCGGGTAACGCCGTCTCGGCCCTGCTGCCCGCGCCGGTCGACTACACCACCAACACCCTGAAGGCCGCGCTCGGCTATCTCGCCAACGGGACCCAGCTCGACCTCGCCTACCACGGCTCGTTCTTCTACAACAACCTCGAGGCACTTAGCTGGGAGAGCCCGTTTACCGCCGGCGCCGGACAGCGCGGCATAGACGGCGCGACCTCGCTGCCGCCCGACAACCAGTTCCACCAATTCACGCTGTCCGGCGGACAGACGCTGTCGGCCACTACCCGCCTCACCGGCGTCGCCTCGGTCGGCCTGATGCTGCAGGACGAGAATTTCCTGCCCGACACGGTGAATCCCGCCGGGACACCCTCGAGCCTGCCGAGAGACTCGCTCGACGGCGAGGTCTACCTGTATAACGCCCTGATCGCGCTGACCTCGCGTCCGATACAGGGTCTGAACCTGAAGGCCTCGTACCGGATGCAAAAGCGCGACAACGATACGCCACAGGACACCTACACCTACGCGATCAACGACAGCGTTGGAGATCTGGGCACCGGCACCAACACGCCGTACAGCTATGACAAGCGCACGCTCAAGCTGGATGCCGGCTACCGCATCAACCGCATGGCACGACTGACCGGCGATGTGAGCAGGGAGACCGTGGAGCGCTCGCCCTCCGAGGTCGACAAGACCACCGAGGACAAGGGCGAGATCAAGCTGCGGCTGAAGCCGCTGGACAATTTACAGGTGGCACTCAGCGGCGGCATGGCCTCACGCACGGGCAGCGACTACCAGACCCTCACCGGGGAAAACCCGCTGCTGCGCAAATACAACATCTCGGACCGGGATCGGACCACCGCGGGGGTGGATGTCTCCTATCAACCCGCGGATCGCCTGTCGCTGAACCTGAATGTCAAATACAGCGAAGACGACTATGACGACACGCGCGTCGGCCTGACCGACGCCAAGCAGACCAGTGCGATGCTGGATGCGTCGTATCAGGTAAGCGAAGACATATCGGTCTATGGCTACGGCGGCAGAGAATGGATCAAGTCACGTCAGGCCGGCAGCCAGGCGCCGAACGAGCCGGACTGGTTCATCGACAACGACGACACCGTCGACAGCCTCGGCCTCGGCCTGCGCTGGAAGAAGGACAGCCGCCTGGAGCTTGGCGCCGATTACACCCTGAGCCAGTCGACGGGTGAGGCCGACATGCAGAGCTACAACTCGCTGCCGCCGGTCACCCAGTTCCCGGACCTCGAGACCAAGCTGCACAGCCTCAGGCTTTACGCCGACTACCAGTGGCGCAAAGACACCAAGGTAAAGCTCAGCTACCAGTATGAAAAATACGACGCAGACGACTGGTCTGTTGACGGCTTCAGTCCCGCCAGCATCCCGGAAGTACTGTTATTGGGTGAGGAGAATCCGAGCTACGACCAGCATGTCGTCGGCGTATCGGTGGTGACCAGGTTCTGAGCACGCCGCGGCAGCGGGCCCGCTCCTGCCGCAAAGACCTACCGTTGTAGCGGCCCTTGGCCAAGCTTGGCCCGATGCTGAATGGCAGGCGCAGCCTGCCCTGCCGCAGAGACTATCGCCGCACCGGCCGCAGCCCGGGCTATGCGCGACCATATCCGGCATACCCCGCGGCCCTGACGCCTCAGGGCGAACGCCCGCTCACCGTCAATAGCGCCTGGTGATGACCGGCGTACCAGAAGGGGTCGTCCTGCGCCTGCTGACGACCGAGCTCGGCCGCCGCCACCGCCTTGGCCACCAGCGCCGGATCATCACTTTGCGCGGCCACCCGGATCAGGACTGCCGAGGCTGCCGGCAGCGCCCCCTCCAACATCGCCGGTTGCTCACCCATCCCGGGAATCAATGGCCGGTCATCCAGGCGCCAGCCACCCGGTCCGTGATAGCGTTGCCAGGCCAGGTGCACCAGGACAGCGACAAAGGTTCGATCGACCGGGTCACCGCTGAGATCCGCATAGCGCGCCATCCCGTAGGCGACATAGGCATAGTCCTCGAGCGAGGCCTTGCCGATCTCCTGCCCATCCGCCAGCGCTCGTCGCAGCCCCTTGCCATCCCACAGGCGGTTTCGCAGGTAGTCGCGAACCCGGGTGGCGGCCTGCCGCAGCGCGGGGTCATCCCATTCGAGCGCGGCGCGCGCCAAGGCGCCCAGCAGCAGCCCGTTCCAACCGGCCAGCTCCTTGTGATCGACCGGCAGCACGCGCCGGGCGCGCGCCGCCAACAGCCTTTCGCGAATCGACGCAAGGCGGGCCGCAATCTCGGCCTCCGGCGAGCCCAGCGCCTGCGCGATCTCTGCCACACTCTCACCGCGGCGCGGCAGATGGCCGCCATCCAGGGCCGGGAGATCCAGCATGCGCCAATGGCGCCGGGCCAGCGCGGTATCGGCCTCCCCAAGCAGCGTATGCAGTTCGTCGATCGTCCACAGGTAGACCCCACCCTCCACGCCGGCACCATCGACCGCCGAGAAGCTCGCACTGTAGGCGCCCTGTGGGCCGGCCATCTCGCGCACAACGAAGGCCAGAGTGTCGCGCGCCACCTG
>JAHEEG010000227.1 GCA_024640825.1 Gammaproteobacteria bacterium | reverse complement strand
TCCGCGAGCGCTCACCCGCTTCGGCCTGGAATGGGATTGGGACGGCGCCCCCGCCCTGATCCAGAGCCGTGCCGTAGATGAGACCGGCTACGTCCAGCCCACCTACGGCCAGCTGCGGGAAGTTCGCGGCACCAACTCCATCTACCATAAGAACGCCATTCATACGTGGAAGCTGGCGGCAGACGGGACGGTGACCAATGTCCAGATTTCCTGACCCACCTCGGTACAGATGGCTGGGCGTTCTGACCGGCGTCCTGCTGACTGTAGGCTGTGCTCACCCTGCTGACGACCCCGACGACGCAAACACGGCAGGTTCCAGGCCAGCCGGCGCTGCGCCGACGGTCGACGACGCTCGCGTGGGCCATTACGGCTATGGCACATCTGCCACCGAGGCGGAGATCGCCGGCTGGGACATCGACATCCGGCCTGACGGCCTGGGCCTGCCGGAAGGCAGCGGCTCCGTGGAGGACGGCGAGTGGCTCTACGATGAGAAGTGCGCGGAATGCCACGGCACTTTCGGCGAGGGCGTCGGACGCTACCCGGTGCTGGCTGGCGGCGCTGGCAGCCTGCGGGATGCCCGGCCGAACAAGACCGTGGGCAGCTACTGGGGCCACACCAGTACGCTCTACGATTACATCCGGCGCACCATGCCCTTCACCCAGCCCGAGTCGCTGAGCAATGACGAGACCTACGCGCTTACCGCCTACGTGCTGTACCTGAACGACCTGGTCGCCGACGACTTCGTGCTGAGCCACGAGAACCTCGCGAGCATTCAGCTCCCGAACGCCGGCGGTTTTGTGCCGGATCCGCGCCCGGATGTGGCCAACGTTCGCTGTATGGAAAACTGCCGGAACGCCGCAGCCATTCAGATTCTGTCTGAAGCGGTGCCCGGTTCCACGGGCGAGCCTCTCGAGGGTGGAGCAGAAGGTGGTGGAGAAGCTAAGCCTGTTGCCGACGCCCATCCCGGGGCAGCAACCTACGGCCAGTACTGCAGCATCTGCCACGACGTCGGCGTAGGCGGCGCGCCACAGCTCGGCGACGCTGAGCAGTGGGCCAGCCGAAATGAAAAAGGCATGCCCGCCCTCATGACAAACGCCATCAACGGCATATCCTCGGCGAACGGCGTGATGCCGGCAAAGGGCGGATTCGTGCACCTGTCCGATGACGAGGTGAACACCGCGGTGGAATACATGGTGGAGGCTTCCCGATGAACAGACTGCTGGCTTTGATTCTGCTGTTCGGGGTGACGGGATGGATGGGTACTCAGGCTGAAACCGGTGAAGCCGACCTCTCCGCGCTGGAGCGCGGTAAGGCCATCGCCTTCGATCGCAACGCGGGCAACTGCCTGTCCTGCCACATGATGGACGATGGTGAGCTGCCCGGTAACAGCGGACCCCCGCTCATCCAGATGCAGGTGCGCTTCCCCGACCGGGCGGTTTTGCGTCAGCAGATCTGGGACCCGACGATTCGCAACCCCCAAACCGTCATGCCGCCCTATGGCAAAAACCTGGTTCTCAGCGAAGAAGAAATAGACCTGGTGGTCGACTACGTCCTCTCGCTGTAGAGATTCACTGAAAAGACGAGGCACAACATGAACATCAACCGACGAAAATGGCTCGGCAGCATGCTTGCACTGGGCGGGACCGCCCTTCTGCCCATGCGGCTCTTCGCCGATACCGCAGCTGCCTTCAAGGCCACCAGCGCTGACGTTGCGCTCAAAGCGCTTTTCGGCGACCTGCCCATGGAGGAAAGCCCGGCAATCAACTTCAAGGTTCCGGACATCGCTGAGAACGGGGCCGTGGTACCGGTAAGCGTTTCGACGGACATCGAGGGCGTGCAGAGCATCACCATCGTGGTCGACGAGAATCCGAACCCGCTGTCCGCCAGCTTCAATATCTCGCCGGACGCGATCGCAGATATTTCCACGCGCGTAAAGATGGGCAAAAGCTCAAAAGTTCGGGCGCTGGTCAGAACGCCGGACAAAGTCTACGTCGCCTCCCAGGAGGTCAAGGTCACCATCGGCGGCTGTGGCGGCTGAAGCAAGGAGATAAACATGGCAGCTCAAGTAAAAATCCGCGGCAAACTCAAGGACGGCGTCGCGCAGGTTAAGTCGCTGATGCCTCACCCTATGGAAACCGGCACCCAGCGGGACCCGGCCGGCAACCTGATTCCCGCCCACTACATCGACAAGGTGACCTGCTACAGAAACGATCAGGAAGTGCTGAGCGCCGACTTCGGCGCGTCCGTTTCCAAAGATCCGTACTTCGCGTTCAAGGTCAAGAACTGCGCGCCCGGGGACGTGATCAAGGTAACCTGGGTCGACAATAAAGGAGAAACCAGCAGCGGCGAGCTGGTGCTCAAATAGCCGAACGGGGAGCAATGGACCATGGTTCGAACAACCATACTGGGCGCCGGGTTGCTGTTGCTGGGCAGCGTATCGCTCGTAAGCGCGCCGCTGGCCAGCGAAACATCTGACACGAATTCGGGCATCGATCCGCAGGCCGACCGCCAGGCCCTCCGGGATTTCTACACCCAGCGCTTCCCCGACGTTCCGCTGGAAGAGCACAAAAACGGCGTCTACGCCTTCGATGAGGGTGCCCGGGAACAGTGGCTGGAGATGGAGGACTTTCCGCCCTACGAAATTGCCGTCGACGACGGCGCCGAGCTTTATGAAACGCCCTTCGCCGATGGCAAGGGTTACCCGGACTGCTTCGGCGACGGCGCCGTCAAAGGCCGTTATCCCCACTATGACGAGGTCAGAAGCGAGGTGGTGACCCTGGAAATGGCCATCAACGACTGTCGGGCCGACCATGGAGAAGCGCCGCTGGCGTACGACGGAGCGGAAATCACCCGCCTCACGGCTTATATGGCCTACGTCTCCCGCGGCCAGATCATCGATGTAGCGCTGCCGGAGGGCGAAGGGCCGCTGGCAGCCTACGAGGCAGGAAAGCGTTTTTACAGCACCCGCCGTGGGCAATTGAACTTTGCCTGCAGCAGTTGCCACGTGCAGCTGGCCGGCAACCGACTGCGCGCCGAGCGGCTCAGCGCCTCCCTGGGGCAGGTTACCCACTGGCCCGTCTATCGCTTCAAGTGGCAGGACGTCGGTAGCCTGCATCTACGCTTCAACGAGTGCAACAGCCAGGTGGGCGCGGAGCCCTTCCCGCCTCAGAGCGAGGAATACCGCAACCTCGAGTACTTCCTCTCCTACATGAGCAATGGCCTGGCGCTGAACGGTCCAGCAAGTAGAAAGTGAGCACACGACAATGAGAACCGCCCTCCCTGCCCTGTTACTGATCGCATTAGCCGCCTGCACGAAATCGGAAGTGCCTGCCGATCCCGCTGAGCAGGCCCGCGCCGCAGTGGCAGAAGCGGAAGCCCACTACCAGGCGTCATGGGAGGCTGGCCACGCCTGGCGCGCAACCAAAGCGCTCATCGACGATGCCCGAGCAGCACTGGAGCTGGGTGACTACGAGACCGCCGCCAGCAGCGCGGATCGGGCGACCGCCATGGCCGAGGCCTCCCTCGCCCAGGCCGAAGCGGAAAGCACCGCCTGGCGCGACCGCTTTCCGTTCTCATCATGAATCGCCGCGAGTTTCTCGACATCCTGAGCAAAGGCGCGGTCGCCGCGGGACTGGCCGGCTGCACAAAACTTCAGCACGCGGCTGACGATGACTACTACGCCCTGCCCGCGTGGGGCGACGCGCGACTGCTGCACATCACCGATACCCACGCTCAGTTGCTGCCCGTGTATTTCCGCGAGCCCAACGTCAACCTGGGAATCGGCGAGGCGGAGGGACAGTTGCCGCACCTGGTGGGCAAAAACCTGCTGGACCAGCTTCCAACCGTGGGTCTGCGGGATCCCTACAGCTTCACCTATCTCGACTTCAGCGAATCCGCCGAGCGCTTCGGCAAGGTTGGCGGGTTCGCCCACCTGAAGACCCTGGTAGACCGTCTGCGGGGTGAGGCAACCGGCGGCGCACTGCTGCTCGACGGCGGAGACACCTGGCAGGGTTCCGGCACAGCCTTGTGGACCCGCGGTCGGGATATGGTCGACGCCTGTAACCTGCTGGGCGTGGACGCCATGACCGGCCACTGGGAATTCACCTACCAGGATGCCGAAACGCTCGAGAACAGCAAGGCTTTCCAGGGCGACTTCGTCGCGCAGAACGTCCGGGCAACCGAGGACGCGCTGTTCGAAGGCACCGAGGTCTACGACGAGGATAGTGGTCACGTCTTTCCCCCGTACGTCATCAAGACTCTGAACGGCCGACGTATCGCCGTCATCGGCCAGTCTTTTCCCTACACGCCCATCGCCAATCCGAGCCGGTTCATACCCGACTGGACCTTCGGCATCCGCGAATCCGACCTCGCGG
>JAHEEG010000226.1 GCA_024640825.1 Gammaproteobacteria bacterium | reverse complement strand
CTGATCCAGCGCCGCGACGACGGCGGCTATTTCCGCTTTGGGCTGCTGGTAGAAGGCCGCGTCGCTCATCCGCGCCTGCAACGCTTCCTGCTGGGCCTCCAGCTCCGCAATTTGGTCTGGCAGGGCGGCTAACTCGCGGGCCTCTTTGAAGCCCATCTTTTGGCGCTTGCGGGGCTGGTCCATTTCCCGCGCTTTGGATCTCGCGGCAGACGGCGGGTCGTCAGCTGCAGCGACACCCGCACTCGGCCGCCGCTGACGCAGCCACTCGGTGTAGCCACCCACGTACTCGTGGATGCCACCGTCGGGCTCGAAGACGATGGTGCTGGTGACCACGGCGTCGAGAAAGGCCCGGTCGTGACTGACCAGCAGCAGCGTGCCGTCGTAGTCCATCAGCAGCTCTTCCAGCAGCTCCAGAGTCTCTATGTCGAGGTCGTTGGTGGGCTCGTCCATCACCAGCAGGTTTGCCGGCTGGCTGAACATCCGGGCCAGCAGCAGCCGATTGCGCTCGCCGCCAGAGAGGCTTTTGACCGGCGAGTTGATGCGTTCGGGGTCGAACAGAAAGTCGTTCAGATAGCCCACTACGTGACGCGACCGGCCACCCACCTGGACCTGGTCGGAACCTTCCACAACGTTGTCTCGCACCGAATCTTCCAGACGCAGCGCTGAGCGCTGCTGGTCGAAGTAGGCGACATTCAGGCGCGTACCCAGAGTCACCGTGCCCGCGGTAGGCTGCAGCTCACCGAGCATCAGTCGCAGCAGGGTACTCTTGCCGCAGCCGTTGGGGCCTATCACGCCAATTCGGTCGCCGCGTTGAACAAGCGTCGAAAACCCTCGTATTACCGGCGGCTGATCCGGATCCGCGCCTGGATGCGCGAAGGACACATCGTCCAGCTCCACCACCAGCCTGCCCGACTGCTCGCCCCGATCCACGGCAAGGCGCGCGTTGCCCTGCCGCGACAGGCGTTGCGCCCGCTCACGACGCATCTGCTCGAGGCGACGGACACGCCCTTCGTTGCGGGTTCGCCGAGCCTTGATGCCCTGGCGTATCCACACTTCCTCTTCAGAAAGCGCTTTGTCGAATCGGGCATCCGCCTGGGCTTCTGACGCCAGCATCGCCGCTTTGCGGGCGAGGTAGGTGTCGTAGTCACCGGGAAAGCTGGTCAGCACCCCCCGATCCAGCTCCAGAATGCGGGTGGCCACCCGGCGGATGAGCGCGCGGTCGTGGGTAACGAAGACCAGCGCGCCGGAGAAGCCCAGCAGGGTTTCCTCCAGGGCGCCGATGGCGGCGATATCCAGATGGTTGGTGGGCTCATCCAGCAGCAGGATGTCCGGCTCGATCACCAGCGCCCGCCCCAGCAACGCGCGCCGTCGGACGCCGCCGGACGCCTGCCGCATGGGCAGATCCCCGGGCAGCGACAGGCGGCTGAGCACCGCTTCCACCCGATATTCCTGCGCCCAGCCGTCTTCTTCCGCACTCCCGTGCGGCATGGCCAACCCTTCTGCGACCACATCGTGCAAAGTCTGATCTCCGGCATCCGGCAGATCCTGAGGCAGATAAGAAACCTTCAACCCGTCGGCAAGCCAGATATCTCCGTCGTCAGCGGCTATGGCGCCTGACAGCAGCTTCAGCAGGCTGGATTTCCCGGCACCGTTGCGGCCGAGCAGGGCAACCCGCTCCCGCCGCTCCAGCTGCAGCTCGGCACCGTCCAGCAGGGGCCGGTGGCCGTAAGCCAGATGGACGTTCTTCAGACGCAACAGGCTCACTTCAGCGACTACCTCCCTCACAGGGTCCGCCAGTCGACGTTGTGGTATCCATGCATCCCTCGCCTGCCAGTTACGTGCCGGCAAAATAGCATGAAGCACCCACCGGCGGTGGCCTGCGGTGCCGGAGCGCGGCAGAATGCACGCAGGGCGATCCACCGGCCGGCAAAAAGCATCTGGCAGGATAAACAGGAGACAGCGCTGTGACTCAATCCATCGTCGATCTGTCCATCTACCTGGAGAACGACGTAATCTCTGATCCGCCCGCCATGAAGCCAGAGATCACATACTTCAATCATCGGGATACGCCCGCTCAGGTTGCCTCTTTCTTTCCAGGCCTGAAACCCGAAGACCTGCCCGACGGCGAAGGCTGGGCGGTGGAGCAGGTGAAGCTTTCCACCCACAACGGCACCCATCTGGACGCCCCCTACCATTTTCACTCGACCATGGATAAAGGTGAGAGAGCGATCACCATCGACGAGGTGCCCCTGGACTGGTGCTTCAAGCCCGGGGTAAAGCTGGATTTCCGCCGCTTCGACAACGGCTATGTGGTCACCGCGGAAGACGTCGCCAAGGAACTCGCGCGCATCGACTACCAGCTCAAGCCCCTGGACATCGTCGTGGTGAACACCAGCGCTGGCGCCGCCTACGGCCGGGATGACTATGTGGATACGGGCTGCGGCATGGGCTACGAGGCCACCATGTACCTGCTGGACCAGGGGGTTCGGCTCACCGGCACGGACGCCTGGTCATGGGATGCCCCTTTCTCTCACACTGCAAAAAAATACGCCGCAACCCGGGATGCGTCGCTGATCTGGGAAGGCCACAAGGCCGGTCGCCACATCGGCTACTGCCACCTGGAGAAGCTGCACAACCTGGAGGCGCTGCCGCCCAGCGGCTTCACCATCGCCTGCTTTCCCATGAAGATCCGCGGCGCCTCGGCGGGCTGGACGCGTGCGGTGGCCATACTAGACCAGGGAAAAACATGAGTGCCAACGCAGCAATCTCGAGGGTAGGGGGCGAGCGGATCTGCAGCCCTCTGCTGGACGCTATCGCCGCTCAGGCGGCAGCCGCCGATCGCACCCGAAGCGTGGATGCCGACATCATCGCGGCCATCAAAGCCAGCGATCTGATGCGGCTGACGGCGTCGAGCAATCTCGGCGGCCGGGCGGCGCCCGTCGCGGCAGTGGCCCGGGAGCTGGAAGCGGTCGCCGGCGCCTGCGCCTCAACCGCCTGGTGCCTGTGGAATCACCTGTCCGTATTCCATTTCTACTGCGGTCTGCTGGGCCCCGGCCACCAAGATCTGCTCGCAGCAATCACCGCCAGCGGCGAATGGGTATCCCTCCCCGCCGGCGCCGGCACCAGCATCCAGGGCATCAGCGACGGAGACGAGGTGACGGTAACCGGCGACGCCCACTTCGGCTCGGGTGCGCGCTACGGCGAGTGGGTGGGCATCACGTTCATGCTGGACGATGAACGGATACCCCGATTCACCATCGCTCAAAGCGCAGCGCCGGGCGTGCGCATCGACCCCACCTGGAACGGCATGAGCCTGCGCGCGTCCGCCACCGACAACCTTTACTACGATAAGCTGCGGGTGCCCGCCGACCGGGTGGTGCCCTTCGTGCCAAAGTACCGCGTGAAATTTCGCGACCCTGCCTATCCGGTCATCGATCATCGCTACCGGGAAGACTGGGTGGGTCTGTCCGATCTCTGGCTGGGCGGCATGGCCGTGGGCGTCGCCCAGGCGGCTCTGGACGAAGCCTGCGCGGGCATTCAGGAACGTATCGCCATCATGGGCACGAAGATGGTGGAAAGGCCCACCATCCACGTGAATCTGGGTCACGCCGGCGCGGCCATCAACTCAGCAAGAGCCACCGTTCACCAGGCCTGCACAGAAACGGATGCACGCATTGACGCGGGCCTGACGCCAACGGAAGACGATTACCTTCGGCAGCTGGCTGCCAGCATGACCGCGCTGCGCCTCGCAGGGGAAGCCATGCAACTCATCGTCCGCGTACTGGGCGGCAACGGGCTGCGGGAATCCGGCAGCTTCGAGCGCCGATACCGGGACTACCAGGCCATGCCGCTGCACATCAACGCCCACCCGGACCGGGTGTCCGAAGCCTATGGCCGCCATCTGCTGGGGCTGCCGACAGAGAACGCGTTCTAACCGAATCTGACGAACAGACCGCCGAGAATGAGCGCGATGCCAATGATCACGAGCATCAGGGTATCGGAGACGAAGTAGGGAAACCCCATGAGGGCGAGGCCGCAGACAAAGGGCGCCACGGTCCTCTGCCGCCGACCATAGACAAACATGCCGAGGCCGATCGCCCCGAACAGTATGCCCCAGAGCAGTTCTGATTCGTTCATCAACGCTTCCTCGGCACGCGGATATCCCGCACGGCTCAACGCACACTCGTTGTTTTCCCTGGCTGACGAGCGATTGATTTTCGCCGCAAGCGCCCTCTAGCCTAGTTTAACGAATGGATCCTTGCCTGATGCCTTCGCCTTCCGGCTCTGCGACTCTCGCCCCGCTTGCTCCGCATCCGAATGTCGATGTCCCTGCGGGCACGTTCGCGCTGCTACTGCTGTGGGGCGCAGTGTTCC
>JAHEEG010000073.1 GCA_024640825.1 Gammaproteobacteria bacterium | reverse complement strand
CAGGCCCTTTTTCTGCATCAGCGCGGCGCCCGCCGCCATGGACTGCATGAAGTCGGCCTCTTTACCCACGAGGCTCGTGCTTACCTGAACTCTTGCTATCGCCATATCATTTCTTCCCCATCACCCGCGCCGGAGGCAGATTTCCGACCACCGTGCGAGTTCCGTTTCCTGATTGATTTTCCGGTACACCTTCAGAACGGGAATCGACGCGACTGCATACGCATTCATGAAAAAGCAAAAGGTCCAAGTTCGTCACAGCGCAACTCCACTGTTGAGGATCAAAGCCCCGGAATGAATTCGTTTCTGCTCTCCCCCCGTTCCCTCAAAGTGAACCTGCTGTGCACGCAAGTCAACGCAGAAGGCCCGTTGTGCGCCAGAACGGGTATCCCTGATCCCGTGCGCTGCACCAGGCTCGCTGTTAGACTTCCCGCTGTGAAAAAAGCTACTCATTGAAGGGGCAACAATTTGCGGGTGGCCAACGAAAGGAGGATTCCCATGCCTTGCCGGTGCAGCGAAGCCGATCCGAGCACCCTGTTGACAACTGTTCGCCGAGTTGTCGCCGGTCTGGGTGCCGCTCTTGCGCTGGCCTACGCCGCTCACGCGCTGGCAGCAGCGGACGATACGGCGCTCGCAAAGGCTTCACAGAACCCGGTGGCATCCCTCATCAGCCTGCCGTTCGAGAACAATTTCAACGGCGAGTGGGGGCCCAACAATTCAAACCAGAACGTGCTCAACGTCAAACCCGTGATACCGGTCCAGATCGGCGACAAAGTGAACCTGATCAATCGGGCGATCGTGCCATTCGTCTCCCAACCGGGTGTCCCGGGCGGGCCAAACCGCAAAGCCGGGCTGGGCGATACCACCTACCAGGCCTTCTTTTCGTCGCAGAATCCGGGCAAGTGGATCCTGGGTGCAGGGCCGCAGATTCAGATCCCGACACACACTTCTGAAGAGCTGGGCAACGAGAACTGGGGGGCAGGTCCAGCATTCGTCGCTCTAACCATGCCGGGACGCTGGGTAATAGGAGCCCTGGTGGCACACATGTGGGATATCGCCGCATCCAGCAATGACGGTTCCGAAGCGGATATCAGCAATACGGTTATTCAGCCCTTCGTGAACTACAACTTCCCCGAGGGCTGGTACCTGACAACCACGCCAGTAATTACGGCTAACTGGGAAGCAGACAACAACGACAAGTGGACAATTCCGCTGGGCGGTGGCGTGGGCCGCGTATTCCGTATCGGTACCCAGCCGCTCAACATGAGAATGGCCTACTACTACAACGCCGCGAAACCGAGATTCGGGGCCCAGTGGGACCTGCAGCTGACGTTGACGCTGCTGTTCCCGAAATAGCCGCTGATCACGCCGCTGCGCAGGGCGCGTATCGCTGCCCGGTCGGAGCACTCGCGAGCGCCTAAAGAAACGACTGAACACGCTCCAGCGTCCAGAACGCGGCTATCCCGCCAATGGCGTAAGGCGTTGCCCGCGCCACCAGGTGTCCGGTACGGCCATGCACACGATGCAGGCCCGCGAGCAGCAGCGATACCGCAACCACAAACATCACCTGACCGGTTTCTACCCCCAGGTTGAACATCAGCAGCGCCAGGGGGACATCGTTCTCGGGAACGCCAATCTCCGACAACGCGCCAGCAAACCCCAGGCCATGAACCAGCCCGAAGGTGAAGGCGATCAGCCAGGGGTAGCGCTCGGAGAGCGTCGGGACGCCCGCATACTTGCGAACCACCTCGACGGCCAGCAGCATGATGCTGAGGGAGATCACCGCTTCCGTTGGCGCGGACGGGATATTCACAAAGCCAAGGGTCGCCAGCGCCAGGGTCAGGCTGTGGGCCAGCGTAAACGCGGTAACCGTTTTCAGCAGCGGCCACAGACCCGCAACGATCAACAGCAGGGTCAGCAGAAACAGCAGATGATCGAAACCTTCCAGGATGTGGATGGTGCCCATCTGCCAGTAGGAAACCGCCAGCTCTACCCGGGTTGGCTGCTCCGGAATGATGAAGGTGTCGTTGCCCGAGCGCAGGATCGCCGAGTGCTCGGTGCCGTCCTGCAGTGATATCCGCACCAGCACGTCCGTTGGCAGCGCGTTGAGACCCTCGATCCGAATCGCAGCGCCCGTCAACGGCTGATCGCCGCCCCGGTAGGTGCGATACTCGAGCCAGGCACCGGACACCGGACGCCCCGAGCCTGACCCCACCGGTACCAGCCAGTCCGGCAGCACGGGCGTCATGTCTTCGGGGACGCCCTGCACGATGGGCACTTTCCACGCTATATCTACCCAGCCGCCGGGCCGCTCTTCGATTTCGAGGAGGGCCGGTCGGATCTCATCAGCAAAGACGCTTGAAGCAGGGTACAGGGCGGAACCCGCCGCGAGCACCAACATCAGCAAGCAGATAGCGGCCCTCAAGCGTGGCGCAAGATCCCCACCGGTCAGCGAAGCGCCAGCAGCGTTCATGTGGCGGGGTTGGCTTCGGGAGCCCGGCGCATTTCGGGGCTGTTGCTGTCGCGAGCGTCTTTGCCGGGGACCTGCAGCAGCGCTTTCTCGGGCGGATCGGCGATGACCACCTCGTAGCGGGTCTTCAGATTGTCGAAGAACTCGGCGCTGAATTCCTTCTGCTGCTGCTCCTGCCAGTCCGCAAGCACGGCATCCCGAACGTCTTCGAATTCGGCCTCAGGGGCCTGGGAAAAGTCGAACACGTAGACCAGGTGCACGCCGAAGCCGGACACTATCGGTCCGTGCCACTGACCTGGCGCCAGCTGCATCACTGTCTCAGCAAACCCGGAACCCAGCTCGCGCCTGACATCGAGTTCGGACGCCGCCTCGAAAAAGCCCGGCGCCATAAGAGAATCTCCCGAATTCAGCGCTTCCGCATCGGAGGCGCCGGCTGCCTCGAGCTGGGCCAGCAGCGCCGCCGCGTCATCCAGGGTCGCATCGCCACGCCGATCTGGGTCCAGAAAAATCTGGCTGAAGGTAATCCGGTCGGCTTGGCGGAAGCTGGCCCGGTTGTCGTTGAAGTATTGTCTGAGCTCTTCTTCCGTGGGCTCCCGGAACAGAGCAATATCGTTGGTCAGAAATTCCAGCTTCTGCGCCATGCGCCGCCGGGTGATGGGGTCGTCCTGATCCAGACCCATTTCCACCGCAGCCCGGTAGAGGATGCTCTCGCGCACGTAGGCATCGACTACGCCATCCAGCTCCTGTCGGGTCGGGGGACGGTTCCAGCGCTGCTGCCACTGGGCAATGAAGCCCTGGACGCGAGCGACGTCCACAACGATGGTCCGATCTTCGGCGTCCTCATCCGGGGTGCCAAACAGGCCATAGGCCACGTAAATGCAGGCGCCAATCAGCAGAAACTGAACCAGGGGTTCTTTGAGCAGGGACAGCATGGCAGAACTAGAGGCAGGCGGGCTACGGGACGCGTAAGTTAACACAAACCGCGCATTGCTCAAGGTCGAGCCGGCCTGGCTGCAGTGCCTTTTCTCGTGTCCGTGCTTTACTTATTGGGGCAAATTGCAATTGCCTCTTCCGAGGTCGTAGCCGCAGTGTAACCAGGGACAGAACATGCAGCGAAAAACAAAAAGTTTTCCCCACGCACAGCTTAGGTCGGTTACTGCCGTGATCCTTATAACAATCTGTGCATCGACGAGCCATGCCGGCGGGCCGGCCTTCACGCGGCTGTTTGCCGCAGCCGAGGACGCTACAACGGGCCTTACCAACCCAGCGGGGATGACGCGTCTGGAAGAGCCCGAGCTGTTGGCCCAGGGCATCGTGGCCAAGACCTTTGCTGAGTTCGAAGTAGACGAGAACCTGACCACAACGGGCGGCGGCGACCCTCGCCAGGAAGACCCTGCGGCCATTCCTTCCGTCTACTACGTCAGACCCATCATTAATGACGACTGGCGCCTGGGCCTGTCGTTCACGGTTCCAGCAGGTTTCGGTACATTCAGCGGTCCGAACTGGGCCGGCCGCTACTATGCGGACGAATTCAGCCTGCTATACCTCGGCCTCAACGCCATGGTCGGCTATCGCGTCAACGACTGGCTATCCATCGGCGGCGGTATGTCGGTGATCTACTCCAGCTCTGACGACACCACCCAGGTGCCGAATCCGGGGCTTAACGAGCCGGACGCCAAGATCGAGACCGAGGCCTCCGGCGCGGGAATCGGCTGGGCTGCCAGCGCCCTGATCGAGCTGTCGGAGCAGACCCGTCTGGGCATCTCCTGGACTTCCGAGGTGGAGCCGGACGACGATGTAAGAATGAAGCTGAAGCGCTCCACCTTGCCGCAGCCCATCGTGGATGCACTCAACACCCAGGGTAGAAACATCGACATGAAGCTGCGAACCCCCCAGCGAGTAGCCATCGGCGGGTTCCATGAGTGGGACAACGGCTGGTCGGCCACCGTCGATGCCATGTGGGTAGAGTTCAGCCGCTTCGGGCTGACGGAAATCGGCATCGCGGGTCTGGAAATCAACGTGCCAGAGGGCAACTTCAACGACTTCTGGATCTTCACCGCCGGTTTCGGCTTTCCCATCTCTGATCGGATGGCGGGCCGGGTGGGGGCCCTCTACGTGCAGGAACCGGTGGACGATGAAGACCGGACGTTCTCCTTTGCCCTGGACAGAGTGTATGGTGCCGGCGCCGGCGTGCAGTACCTGCGCCAGAACGGCCACCTGATGGATTTCAACGTCTCCGTCTTCAATACGGGAGACGCGCCCGTGGATACCGGCCCCCTGTCATCGCTGACGAATCGTGGCCGCGTGGCGGGCAAGAACGACTCGCCGTATGCGGTGACCTTGGAGTTCGCCTACCACTGGAAGTAGCCCAGGTGCGGGGCGGATGGTAGGATGCCCGCCGCTTTACCGACCCGCACATAAAGGAGCTCCCACATGAGATTTCTTCTTCGCAGCGCCCTGCTGCTGACCCTCACCGTTCTGCCCCTGTCGCAGTCCTGGGCAGGCGACGTTCTCGATCGTATTGCCAAGACCAGCACCCTGCGCATCGGCATGACCGGCAGCCAGCCGCCGTTCAACGTGCGCAATCGCGATGGCGACCTGATCGGCATGGAAGTTGACATTGCCAACCTGCTGGCGGGCGCCATGGGCGTTGAGCTGAAGATCGTCGAAAAGCCGTTCAGCGATCTGCTGCCAGCGCTGGAGAAGGGGGATGTCGATCTGGTGATGTCGCAGGTCACCGCAACCCTGGAGCGCAACCGCCGGGTGGCTTTCGTCGGCCCTTACTATATATCCGGTAAATCCCTGCTGACCAAATCCAGCACCCTGGCAGCCATTAAGGAAACCGAAGAAATCGACCGCAAAGGCATGCGCATCGCGACGCTCAAGGGCTCCACGGGCGAGACCTTCGTAAAACGTCGCGCACCAAAAGCTCAGCTGACGACGACGAAAGACTATGCCGAGGCCGTGGACCTGTTGCTGAACGACAAGGTCGACGCCTTCCTGGCCGACGGGCCCATCATCCGGTTGACGGCCATGCGCTATCCGAATGCCGAGCTGGCCATGCTGCGCCAGCCGCTGACCATCGAGCCCATCGGCATTGCGGTTCCGCCGAACGACCCTCTGCTGCTGAACCTGGTGCAGAACTATATGGGCGCGCTCGAGGGCAGCGGCGGCCTGGACGCGCTGCTGGAGAAGTGGTTCGACAACGCCGGATGGCTGACCCAGCTGCCTTAACCATGGTGACCCTGGCATCGTCACCACGGCGCCAGGGCTGTGGTCGCTTTCTGACCGTTTGCGCAGCGCACCTTCGGCTACCGCGATGCGCTGCTATGATGATCGTCCCTCCAATACCGGCGTCTTGCGTGACTGATTTTCCGGTGCGCGTGCTGCTAGGCGGCATCCTGCTGTTGACCATCCAGGCGGCGTCCGCCGCGCCTGCAGCCGAGCGTTCATGGCCACGGCTGACCAATGCCTACGATGCGCATCTGCAGGCGGGTCTAGAGGCGCAGATCGCCGACAGCGGTCTCGGCGGCGTCGTTGCCAGGAAACGCCTGGCGATCGCGCTGGTGGACGTGACCGATCCGCAGAAGCCGCGTGTGGCAGGGGTCAACGAGCACGAGATGATGTACGCCGCAAGCCTGCCTAAGATCGCCATTCTGCTCGCGGCCTTTCAGAAGGCGGAGGACACTGGTGAACCGCTGAGCCAGCGCTCGAAAGAACTGCTTACCCGCATGATCCGGAATTCATCCAACTCCGCGGCTACGGAAATGAGCGACTGGGTCGGCCTGGAATACGTCGCGAAGGTGTTGACCTCCGATCGCTACAAGCTCTACGACGAGCAGGACGAAGGCGGCATCTGGGTTGGCAAGGCCTATGCCCGTCGGGGCGCGTGGCGCCGCGATCCGCTGGGGAATCTGTCTCACGCCGCCTCGGCCTTCGAGGTATCGCGCTTCTACTACCTGCTGGTAACAGGCCGACTGGTGAGCCCGGCAGCCAGCGCCGAGATGAAGCGGATGCTGTCCAGACCCGCCATCAATCACAAGTTTGTCAATGGATTGAGCCTGGCTCGACCCGGATCAAAGGTCTACCGCAAATCGGGCACCTGGCGCACCTACCATTCCGACAGCGCCCTGGTAGAGCGTGACGGTCGCGCCTACATCGCCGTCGCCCTGTGCAACGATTCGCGATGCGGCGGCTGGCTCAAAAGCCTTATCGTACGGCTGGACAATCTCATCTTCGAGCGAAAAATGGTTGCGCAAAGCCCCTGATTGTCGATCCTGACAATCGCCGGACAGATCCAGCACCTCAGCGCGTGCCCGCGGACCCCTGCGCTGGTTCCGCGGAGCCGGATTCTCTGGCAGCCCTGTGCCGCGCTTCGATCATTCGATGGATACGCATGGCCAGGGTCTGATGCGCCATTGCCGAGTTCACGTAGAGCACGTTGGAGCTGACGACGACAAGATAGTGATAGTCCAGGCTGGCACCGGGCCCTTCTACCACCGCCAATGACGCCAGCAGGTTGCGCTTGTTGCCCATGTACTGGCGGCAGCGGAAGCCCTCTTCGGGCTTGCAGCTGTAGAGCGAGCCGGATTTGAAATAGACCGCGTACTCGTTCAACGCAGGATGCGACGCGTAGCGGATGCGCCGCTGGGTCATGTAAAGCAGCCGCTTGAGCTCGGTGCTGGAGAACGCGTCCACCAGCCGGCCCTGCTCCATCAGCAGCAGAAGATGTACCAACTCCTTCGGGTTACCGTAGCTCGAGGTGCCTGCCACGCGGTCCTTGCCGGTACGGGTGAAGAAGCTGCCCTGACGGAGGAGATCCGGATTCAGGCCATTGGCAACAACCCCATCGTTCATCGCGGCGAGAAATATTTTTCCAAGACCGGCTGCGCCTTCGGCTTTGAAGAACGCCTCCTTGCGCGCCTCGCTTACCGGATACTCGCGGCCAAAATGCGTCAGCAGAATCAGCTGCTCCTCCACGGTGGAGGCGGCGGCGTTCGAGCTTGCAGACAGCATCCAGTCCAGCCAGTCGTAGAGGTTGCCCTCATCACCGACGTGAATGGCGCGAAAGGCAAACTCCCGCGTCTCCGGGTTCCAGAATACGGCTTTGTGATGATCAGATATGACGAACTCGTCGGCGACGATCCAGGTATCTTTCAGCAGGCGATGACGGGCCTCGACATCATCCGGGTAGATTTCCGCCAGCTTGTGAAAGAAGGCGATCCCCACCAGCATCTTGCCGACGCTGCCTACATTGTTCCTGATGCCCGCATTGTGCTCCGCATAGATGGGGGCCGAAGGATCCGACAGATCGAGCAGCGACACCCCATACTCGGCGGCGTCATCGCCCAACATGGCAACCAGCTGACGACCGTAGTCGGCGTCCGGCTCGAACTCGAAGGGCATGGTGGATCCCGGCAGGCGCGGCTTTATCTGCGCCATCGGCCGCGTTTGGCCCGGCAGCAGCTTGCGTCCATCCACCTCTCCTTTCTGGGCGAGATCGTAGAAGTCCAGCCGACGGATGCCCGTATAGTCGTAACCGTCGATGGGATAGGTCCAGCCCTGGGGCAAGCTCAATACGAGCAACAGCGTTGCCAGCAGTCCGCGGCGCATGTCAATTCTCCGGCCGGGCGTTCATATCCACGCTGAACGCATTGGATTGGGTCAACCCGGCATCCAGCGCTCGGAGCATCACGCTGCGCTCGGCGCCGGAACTCTGTACAAAGGGCCTGATCTGAAAAAGATAAAGCTCGCCGTCCAGAAAACCGAACTCGACGTCGGCCACGGCCTGTGATCGCTCCGCTTCAGGCAGGTTGTCGAACCAGTCGGGCAGCTGATCCGCCAGCCAGAGTATGTCCTTAACATTGGCCGGCGACAGCAGCCGCTCTGCCCCGGAGGCGGGAACCAGCGCCGAACCACCGGTGGGCAGCAGCACCCGTTTGCTGGGCGCCGTGGCCGAGCCCAGCAGCAGCACCGCGCCATCGCTGCGCCGAATGCGCAGCGTCTCGGCCGCCTGACCCTCGACGCCGCCGCCAACCCCTTCGTTAAGCACCACCGTCAGGTAGTCGCGCGAGCCGGTTTCCAGATCGGCGGTCACCAGCACGCCCGACGTATCGAGATTCACGCTCTTGTGCAACAGAACGGAGGCGTAGACGTGCTCGGGGTCGTTCATGATGCCCTGGCGCCAGCCGTAGGAGCGTTCCGTGAAGGGGCTCGCCCACACCTTGCGCATGGCCTGCACGATGTTGTCGAACCCGACCACGTTGGGGACGGTGAGATTGATGCCAGCGCCCGTGAAACCCGGCAGGTCCTCCACGTTTGTATCCGAACGGACAAAAACGCCGAAGGTGCCATCCGCACCAAACTGCGCCTCTACCGCGACGCGGAACTCGGCCAGCTTGTCAGGATTCGGTGGCCGGGTGGCAAACCACTCGCGGATGGTGGCCAGGGTATCCCGGGTCTGCGTTTCGCGCGCCACGGGATCGTCGATGGTTGGCAGCTCGTTCAGATGGACTGTCATCCACTCGAACAGCGTCGGCCCGCCCGGCTCTACCAACCGTTCGGTGAGGGCATGAGAGAACAGGCCAAAGGGTACCGCCAGGCCGGGGGCTACGCGGCCTGGAAAGCGCCGGGTGAGACGACCCACCTGCGCGGCTTTGGGGCCCACACGGACCCCCTGGTCGGCACTGGTGAGATCGGCCGCGGGCAGAAACTTCTGGGTTTCCAGATCCAGCCGCTGGTAGTCGATGGAGATCCGTTCACGATCAATGGGGGCCACCTCCGCCATCGCTTCGTCATCGAGCGCGATGCGCACGACGCCACCGGGACTGGAAGCAACCACCACCCGACGTCCCAGGTACTCGCGCAGGGCAGGCAGCAGCTCGTCGCCCACCACCACGTTGGGCACGCCGAGATTGCGCGCCAGCAGCTGCACGTGGGACAGAGCGTTGCCTTCATGCTCGGTGAGGATCCCGGCGACGATGGGCAGCTCGGATACGGTTTCCGGCACCAGGGCGATGCTGTCGGCGGTTCCCCCGGGCACGGACGCCAGCTCGTCGAGGGTTCGCAGCACACCGCGGCCAACCCCCGGGTTGAGCGAGCGCAGCCCGGCGGACATCTGCCGGCCAAACATTTCCTGACGCACGCCGGCGAGACCCATGGCATCTGCGGCCAGCGGGTTGAGCAGCTGCGAGTAGTAGAGCAGCGGGCTGCCGCGCATGCGATCCGGGATGAACTCCATCGCCATGGGCTCAATGAAGGACAGCTGCAAGATTTGGGGTTCGAAGTAGAACGCCAGACGTCGCGCGGCCCAGCCGGGAACCCGCTGCAGGTAACGCAGCTGAACGCGATAGTCGGTAAAGGCAACTTCCGGCTGCTGCAGGCTCCGCAGGCTGGCGAGAACGTTTTCCCACTCCCAGCCGGTGAGCAGGCCCACCGCGTAGGCGGCGCGGGCCAGACTTGTCATCAGGCCCAGAGACTGCTGTCGCGTCAGGCTCGCGGCGGGCAGCGTCTGGGCAGTCTGGAAAACCTGGGCTTCCAGCTCCAGCAGCAGATCCAGGGCCGCAACGTCACGCAGGTTCGCCATGTCGTCGCGGATCACGGCCATGAGCAGGCTCAGCGCGCTGAGTTTATCCGCCGGTGTCCCAGCCTGCTCGACAACCGCCGCCAGCTTCCGCAGCTCCGGCAGAATCGAGTGATCCGGCATTCGCATCGCGAACGAGCCGACGGCGGCACTGACATCGGGCGGTTGGGAGGCGTCATCAATCGCGGTCGCGAGCTTTGCGTACTCGTCAGCCAGCTCCCCCTTGCCGCGCGTGGACGCGTAAGCACGGACGCTGGCCGCGTCCCCCGCTTCGGGCCGGCCGTGAATCTTGTTGCGAAGCTCGGAAAAACCCGGGTCCGCGCGATTGATGGCGCTGGCGAGATTGCGGATCTCGCTTGCCCCGATAGCACGCGCGCCGTGGGGCAGCAGGCGCGCTGCTTCGACCAGCAGGGGATAGCGATGGGTCAGCCACTGCGGCCTGTTGACCAGATCCTGCAGGAGGCTGGCCGCGGACTGTTCTTCCTGCTCGACCTGAAATGCGCCGCGATAGTAGCGGGCCCGCCGCAGTATCCAGCCGTCATCGATGCGGTACAGAAACTGCTCCAGCAGCAGCATCCGGAAGTGCGCATCCGCCGCTTCGGAGTCATCGAAGTCTTCCGGGCTCAGGGCTGCCAGAACATTGGCGACAGAGTAGCCGGCAGCACGCAGCATCAGCGCATCCGCACCCCACTCGCCGTGCTGACGCCCGCCACCGTGTTCGGCGCAGGCATACGCTTTGGGCGGCAGCACAGTGCCGTCGGCGCAGAACCAGCGCAGCCGCGCAAAGGGCCCCCGCGGGTTTTCTTTCATGCCGATGACGATGGCGCGCAACTGCTCCACGTCGGCGGGCGCCGTCGTCCGTTCGGCAGGGTGAACCTGGCCGGCGAACAGAAGCAATATCGCCATCGCGGCGCGTCTCAGCATCGACAGTGTCTTCCTATCTTTTCTTGTTCTCTGACTCTTCTGGAGCGAACAAACGCCCCTACTAGCAAAGGGTAACAAGAACGGCACGCCAGGCCATTATGATCCTGCTAATATTCGCCGCTATGGCAAAAACCGGCCATCCACTGACACCGCTGGAACGTCTGTTTTCGCTTTTCACCAAGGTGGGTCCGGGTGAAGGCCGCAGCATTCTTCTCTTCGCGCTGAACGCGTTTCTGCTGCTGGTCTGCTACTACCTACTCAAGACAACCCGGGAAGTCTTCATTCTGACCGAGTACGGGGCCGAGGGCGCCAGCTACGCCATCGGCGCCCAGGCCGTCGTGCTGCTGTTCGTCGTCCCCCTGTACGGGGCGCTGTTCCGGGCAACAGACGCCACCACGCTCGTCCGCAGGATCACTCTGATGTTCGTAGCCGCCATTGGCGCGTTCTACGGCCTCGGCCGCAGCGGGGTCGAGATCGGCTTCTCTTACTACGTGTTCGTCGGCCTGTTCGGGGTGCTCGCGATCGCCCAGTTCTGGGCCTTCGCCACGGACTGCTACAACGTCAAGAGCGGACAGCGGCTGTTTCCAGTCATCATGATAGGCGCTTCTGCCGGCGCGCTGGCAGGCGCGCAGGCGGCAAAGATGCTCGCCTGGATCGGGCTCCCGCCCATCGAAACCCTGTGGGTCGCGGCGCTGACACTGCTGACGACGCTTCTGCTCGGCTCCACGGCAATGAATTCGGTACCCGATTCCGCGCGACCGCGCGACGAAGAAGCAACGGAGGAAAAGCCGGACAAACTGGAGCAGGCCTTCGGCGGCTTTGCCCTGGTGTTCAGGAATCGCTATCTGATGATGATCGTAGTGCTGGTGCTGCTGCTGAACTGGGTGAACAGTACCGGCGAAGTCATCCTGAAAGACTTCGTTGCGAACTGGGCAACCCAGCAGGTCGCGCTGGGCCTCGTAGCGGACCGTGCAACGGCGATCGCCGCGTTCTACAGCGATTTCTTTTTCTGGGTGAACCTGGGCGGATTCGCGCTGCAGGCGCTGCTGGTTGCCCGGGTGTACCGCTGGGTAGGCGTTTCCGGTGCGCTGCTGATCCTGCCCATCATCGCCGCCGTCGGCTACGGCCTGATTGCTTTCGCCATTGCCCTGGTACCGCTTTTCGGCGTGGTGAAGTGGGTCAAGGTGCTGGAGAACAGCGTCGACTACTCGATCATGAATACCACACGACAAACCATCTTCCTGCCGCTGGACAAGGCGGAAAAATACGAAGGCAAGATGGCCATCGATACGTTCTTCTGGCGGGTGGGCGACATGGTTCAGGCCGGGGCATTTTTCGTCGGCCTGCACTATCTCGGCATGACCATCGTGCAGTTTGCGCTGGTCAACATGGTACTTGCCGTCGTCTGGCTGGTGGTGGCCATCATGATTGGACGGCGCTACCGCTACCTGCTGGCCAACAACGTCTTCAATGCGGCGCCTGAGCTCGCCCGGCAGATTGCCGACCTGACTGCGCCACCGGGTGCCGACGTGCACCACCGGCTGGACGACGACCAGTTCATCGACAGAGATCCCGGCGATCTGCTGGCCTATTCAGCGCAGCAGGCATCGGGCGCGCCGTTGCCCTCCTGGATGGTTTTCGAGGCTGCGACGCTCACCTTCCGAGGCCGGGTGCCGGACGACGAAAGCGGCTATCTGGAGATCGAGGTCGTAGCGACAGACACCGAGGGCCTCAGCGCAACAGGCTCGTTCTTCGTGTATCACACCGCAGAAGCCTGAGGCGCAATTAGAAGTCCACGCCTCTGGTAAAGGCGCCATCCACGCGAACGTTGGTGCCGTTGACCCAGCTCGCCGCAGGGCTTGCCAGGAAGGCAACGACGCGGGCAACTTCTTCCGCGGAACCCATACGCTTGGTCGGGTGGTAATCGCGATCGCGTTCGTAAAGGGCCGCCGCGTTGTCCTTGATCATATTCCAGACGCCCCCTTCGATGAAGATAGGACCGGGGGAGACGCTGTTGGCGCGGATGCCTTTCGGGCCCCACGTCTGGGCAAGCTGCGCCATGTGGCGAATCGAGGCCGCTTTCATGGCGCCATAGCTGGGGCTGATGGGCACGTCGTGATGTTCGATGCCGGTGATGGTCGCGATCTGCACCAGCGCCGCGCGGTCAGATTTCTCGAGGAAGGGTAAAGCGCCCTCGCTCATCCCGACCATGCCCATCACGTCGATGGCAAAATTCTGTTTCCACGGTTCGGGGCCTTCACCTGGCTGGCCGCTCGCCGTCGCGTTGTGAATGACGATGTCGATGCCACCCAAGGCGTCTCCGGCAGCCTGCATCCACTTTCTGGTTGCCTCGTAGTCGCTCACATCACACACCTGACCGATGGCGTTTCCGATGGAAGACAGCTCGTCGACCGCCGCATCAACGCCTTCTTTTCTGCGGGCCGCGATCGCCACCGACGCGCCCTCCTTGAGAAGCTCCTTGGCCACTGCGAGTCCAATGCCTTGCGTCCCACCGGATATGACCGCCTTCGCACCCTTAAGCCCGAGATCCATAGCAGCTGCTCCTTTTCGTCGATTTCTGGAGGTCGGCAAACTCTAACACGGGACCCGGCCTTCCTGCGGAACGGTTGACCGGGTGGTCGGCTTGGCGAACACTAGAGCGAATCGCGTGGATGGTCCGCTGGGGCATCAACGTTAGAGGGGGCACTCCCAGATCATGCCTGATCGATCCGCGACGAACAGAGAGCATCGGTTACCGAACCGGACCCTGTTCTCTTATGGGGTTTCCGACCTGCCCGTGATGCTCGCGAGCATGCCGATGATGCTCTATCTCAACAATTTCTATGCCTCCGATGTCGGCATTCCACTGATGCAGTTGGCGAATCTGCTGCTGTTTGCCAGAGTGTTCGACCTCATTACCGATCCGCTGGTCGGATACCTGAGTGATCACACGAAGACGCGCTGGGGCAGGCGCAAGCCGTGGATGGTCGCATCGCTGCCATTTCTGATGCTGGGTATCTACAAGGTTCTGATTCCCGACGAGGGAGCCGACATCTGGTACCTGTTCACCTGGTTGATGGTGATGTGGCTGGGTTGGACGATGCTTATGATTCCGTACTACGCCTGGGGTGCGGAACTGACCGCCGATTACGACGACCGCACCCGCGTCACCGGCTGGCGCGCGGCCATGGGCAGCGTCGGTTCCCTTATGTCCATTACCCTTCCGGTCGCGGCAATCCTGTGGTTCGGTTTGAACGGCATCGCGGGAATCATGCGTTTAACGGCCATCGCGTCCCTGATCCTCATTCCCATCGCCGTCCTGATCACCGTATCTACGGTGAAGGAGAAACCGAACGTCCGTGCCCCGGCGCTGCAGGTGTTTGACGGCCTGAAAGTCATGTTCAAGAACGGTTGCTTCCGCTGGTTGGTGACTGCTTTCATGATCTCTTCTCTCGGCATTGCAGTGCTCATGCCGCTCAACGCGTTCTATGCCATTTCCGTGTTGGGCGCCGACCAGAACGAGATCCCGATTCTGATGTTCTTTGGCACTATTGCCGGCCTTGCGGGCATCCCTTTCTGGGTAGCCGTGTCGAAGCGCTATGGCAAGCACCGGGCGTGGATCGGCGGGTTCGGGGTGGTGACGCTGTTCAGCCCGATGTACTTGTTCCTGGGCGAAGGCGACTTCTGGTTCATGGTGCCGTTCGCCGCAATCAGCGCGTTCGGGACTGGATCTTTCGTCGCGTTGCCGAATTCCATGAAGGCCGATGTCATCGACATCGACACGGCTCGGACCGGTGAAAACCGGGCAGCCATGTTTTTTTCTGCCTGGTCCATCACGACCAAGGCAGCGGGCAGCCTTGGCGGATCGTTGGGATTGTGGGCGCTTGCCTGGATCGGCTTCGACGCGGGTCGCGAAGCCCTGAACACCCCGGAAGCCATAGCAGGCCTCAAATACGTCTATGTCTTCCTGCCTTCATCAATCTTCGTGCTCGCTGGCGTTATCATCTGGAAGTATCCCATGACCCGGGAGCGCCAGAGTCGCATTCGTGCCGCGATCGAACGGCGCGATGCACGGCGAGCACGGGTGGCGCTGACGCCCGGCTAGCCGTGCATATGGTATCCAATTGGATACCATTTTGTTATTCTGCGACCATGAGCAAATCCACGTCCACCCGCGCCAAGCCCGAAAGCCTGGATCTCAGCCTGGAACTCCTGCAGCAGGCTAGACTGCGCTCGGGGCTCTCGCTGCGGCAGCTGGCCGCACGCGCGGGGACTTCCCACGCCACCCTGCTGGCTTACGAAAACGGCCGCAAGGTGCCCGCCGTCTCCACTTTTCTGCGCATTCTGGAAGCCTGCGGCTTCGCCGTGGATCTTCACATCGCGCCGAGAATTCGTGAACGAAACGGGCTCGACCGCGGCGAGGAACTCGCCGAGGTGCTGCTGCTGGCGGAGCAGTTTCCGGCGCGGCCAGGCCGGCGGATGACCTATCCCCGGTTCGGACCCGCATGACCAGCCTGCCGGAGAAAATCGTTGCGGTGCACCAGGCGCTGGACGCGGCAGGTCTGCCCTACGCGTTCGGCGGCGCCCTGGCGCTGGCCTGGTGCACGGGTCGCGCGAGAGGCACGATCGACATCGACATCAACGTATTCATCGGCGCAGACGGCGCAAGAAGCGTTTGCGACGCCCTGCCCGAGGCGGTAACCCATACCGCAGCGGATCTGAAGCGCCTGATTCGAGACGGTCAGGTGCGGCTATGGTGGGATAAAACGCCCATCGATCTGTTTCTGAACACCACGGGGTTTCATGACAAGGCCGCGGGGCGGCGGCGCTGGGAAACCTTCATGAATCAACGTATACCGTTTCTGTCCTGCAACGACCTGGCCGTGTTCAAGGCCTTCTTCAATCGAACCAAAGACTGGGCTGACCTGGAAGAGATGCAGGCTGCCGGTACGCTCGACGTGAGTCGGGTGGCCGAGGTCATCATCGAGATGCTCGGCGCGGAGGATGAGCGGGTGGCCCACCTGCTGGCGCTGCAAAGCACCACTCCAGGCGTCTGATTCGTTTTCCAATCGCTGGAAGACACTGCAGATCGAGAAACAGCTTCAGTGGGTAGCCCGCTCTCCCCAGATCTCTTTCAACCGCCGATCGCGCCCGCAGTTCCATCGATAAGCCTTGTAACGGATCGGGTTGTTCTTGTAGT
>JAHEEG010000011.1:9987-50623 GCA_024640825.1 Gammaproteobacteria bacterium | reverse complement strand
GAGATGTGGGACGGATACACGCTAAGCTCGTCGGAAATGGTCGTGCGGCCTGGCTTGGCAAGGGCAATCCGAGCACCCGCCATGTCGAGGACGGCTCCCTGAATGCAACCATTACGCGGGTTCTGTCGCTGATGTCGAAAAGCGCCGGGAAGCACGACAACGCGCCGCGCCGGGATTAGATCAGGCAGGCAACGCCAGCGGCGGCTGCGGAGGCGGGGCCAGGGGTGGGGTTTTCTCCAGAACCTCCCGCGCATCGTGGCGAACGTGGTTCTGTGACATTTCCGCCTCCAGCATCTGCTCTGTCACCACACCCTCTTCGAGGCACTCACGCAGCAGCCCAAAGAACAGCCGTTCCTGGTTCTCATCCGGATGCGCTTTGTAATTGCCCAGGAATGCATAGTCGCCGAACAGCTTGCGGCGGCCTCGCATCAGCCAGCCTATGGGAGGAAACAGCCTGAAACGTTCCGCTGGCCGCCAGTCCACAGGCAGTCCGGTCTTCCAGGGCTGGGTTTTTCTGCGCGTGGTGTGCAGCATCTTGGTGCGCGAGGTGAGGTGGTCAAAGTCGTTCCATTCGTTCTCGAACATGCCGATGCTTTCCAGCGGCTCGGTCTTCAGACAGATCCAGTCGTGATAGTCGAGCTTGGCGTCGAACATCGACCGGAACTGTTCCTCGCAGCGCCAGTGCGTTAGCTTCGCGCAGTCCAGCAACATGACGCTGGATGCCAGACAGCGATCTACGAGGCCCTTGGTACCGGAACGCGGGCGGCACATGATGGCTTTGCCCTGCATGTCACGGTTCAACAGCTCCCAGATATCGGCAACGGCAAAGATGTCCGGGTCCATGACGATGGCCCGACCCTGATAACCCATCAGCGCCGGGGGCATGAATCGCAACGGGGTAAACGACTGCAGATCGTCATTGAGCCACACCCGCTTCACTCCGTCACGCAGATAAAGCTGGCCTTCCATCTCGTGGAGGAAAGGGTGATCCGTCGTATTGATGAACCGCACATCGAAACGGTCGTTATTGCTGGAGCTGCGACGCAGCGCGTGACGGGCAACGATGGCACCAAGAATCTGTTTCGGGTTGGTGTGGATGAAGACGCAATGTTCCATGAATCCAGGTCTCAATCGGGTTGCGGGGGAGCGTAGCCGAAACGCTTATCCAGCGTATCGGCAATCTGCTGCTCGATCTGTCGAATCTGTTCCGCATCGAAATAGTCGTGGTATCCGCCCACCTTGGCGCGGCGGGTCTTGAAGCTGTCAGGATTGTCGGGATCGGCGGCGCGCAGCCGGTCGCTGTCAGATTGAGCTTCAGCTTCCCGCTTCTTCATGTTCTCGACGGACGCGTACTCCACAACTTCTTCCAGCATTTCCGGCTCAGCCTCGATGCCCAGAAACCGGGCCAGGCGACCGAGTTCTTTGACGGTGTCCGCGCGCATGTCCTCGTAGCGAAGAATCATGGCATCGCGCACCTCATCGACCCCGCGAATCCATTCGTTCATGAACTCGATAACTTTGGGCAAGCCGCTGCTTCCCATCATGAACTCGAAGGGCGAAAGCGCACCATTCGCTGGCGGATACTGATTGAGGGCGACTTTATGAGGTCGCATGCGATGCTTCCACTGAAAATACTGGGACATCGCCACATCCGCGGGATGACGCACCAGCAGAACCACGCGCTCGTTCCGATAGGCGCGCTTGGATCCACCGTCTCGGGTGTAGTCGCGCAGGTAGTTATCATGGGTGAACAGGATCTTTGGTACCGATGGGTCGAGGCGATGATAATTGCTGAACTCCAGCAGGCTGCCTTCGGCAAGCCCTTTCTCGAGCTGATAAAGGCGCGAGACCATCACCCGCACCCAGGTTCTGCCGCTCTTCCCGAACGAGGCCACGATGAAATCCGCCTGCTTCAAACGCTGCAGATCGAACCAGCCGCGCACTCGCCGCTCCGCCGTGTAGCGCCGATCTACCGGCAGCACCTTGAAGGCGTGTTCGAACACCCTTTGAAGCATGAGAAACCATCGTTGCACGAGTACTGAGCAGCGCAAATTTTATAGGACCTCTCCACGCCAAACCAGCCGCCGGCAAGACGCGAACCGCTGGCCGGCCCCAAGGACGCTCGTGTACCATCTCAGGCCCAGAGCTCTTGAAGCGCGGGCCTCGGGATGCCGACCGCGAGCGAAGATTCCATTCCTCCCCACCTATCGGGCGACGTCGCAGCATGAGATCGGAAAAAAGTCGGTTCAGGCGGCTGCAGCACAAACTGGTTGAACGCGTCGCCGTGTGGGGCGACCGATACCTCTACAAATCCCACATTCAGTGGATTGCCGATCAATCCTGGCTGGACCCTTACCGGCCATATATGGTCAATGACCCCACGATGCGACGGCCGCAGGTACGCAAGCTCGATCGCCGGTTCGTGCTGATCGAGTTCGCCCGCTACACCCGAGAACTGCGCGGCAGCACCGCCGAGTGCGGGGTCGCTCGAGGCGTCGGTTCGGCGTTGATCTGCAAAGCGCTGGACGAAACTTACGAACCTGGCGATCGACATTACGGGTTCGACGCGTTTTCCGGCCTGCCGGAGCCTGCCGAGATCGACCGAATGGCTTCCGGCGCCAAGGGCTGGGAAGCCGGTGACCTCAAGCACGACGGAACCCTGGCCCAGGCGGCGCTAGCCCAGTTCCCGCAGGCCGAGCTCAAAATCGGCTGGATACCCGAGACTTTCAAAGGCCTCGAAGATGTGCTGTTCCGCTTCGTCCACATCGACGTGGATCTTTTCGAACCTACCCGTGACTCCATCGCGTTTTTCTATCCGCGGCTGGTTGGCGGCGGCGTCATTCTGCTCGACGATCATGGCCTGACCACCTGTCCGGGAGCGCGCAAAGCCGCGCTGGATTACTTCGCGGGAACCAGCGAGATCGTCCTGGATCTGCCTACCGGACAGGGCTTGGTGATCAAACGTCAGACAGACAAAGAACGGAGGGCTTCTGCATGACCAGGGCAGTAGGCTGGGGCATCGTCGGCTGCGGCGATGTCGCAGATCGCAAGGCGGGCGCATCGTTCAATGCCGTTCCCGGAAGCCGACTCGTCTCCGTCATGCGCCGGGATGCGGCAGGCGCGGAAGCGTTTGCCGCCAGGCATGGAGCGGCGCATTGGACTACAGACCCGAGCGCGGTTATCCAACACCCTGACGTCGACGTCGTCTACGTAGCCACACCGCCGGCCAATCACCTGGAATTCGCCCTGGCAGCAGCCGACGCTGGCAAACCCTGTCTGGTAGAGAAGCCTGCCGGACGTTCTCTGGTGGAATTCACGAAGATGCGAGATGCCTTCCGGAACCTAGGCTTGCCGTTATACGTGTCTTACTACCGCCGGCACCTGCCGCGATTTCTGAAGGTAAAAGAGATACTCGACTCCGGCGTTCTGGGCCAGATCGTCAGCGTCGACTACCGCATGAGCAAGCCCTACCGATCGAGCGGCTGGGAGGCTGACGTTGCGGTCAGCGGCGGCGGCAACTTTTACGCCCTGGCCTGCCACATGCTTGATCTATTCGACTTCTGGTTCGGGGCGCTGCGACTCACCGGGGCAAGCACGACAAACGCCATTCCTCGCAACACCAGCGAAGACGCGGTGGCTCTATCGTTCCGGACGGATGAGGGTATCGCAGGCACCGCGCTGTGGAACTTTGCAGCCAGCCATTCCGGCGACCGGCTAATCATCGACGGTGTACGCGGGCGCATGACCCTGCAGGGAACCGCCACCGACAAACCTATCACGGTCGATTTCGACGAAAACGCCAAAGCACGGCTCAGTCGCTCGCGGGCGCAGCGCTGGCTCAACAAACAGCGCGCCAGGTTCGGAATACCTACCGGAACAACCTACCATTTCGACAAGGTGGAACGGCCGCACGAACACATGCTGGCAGCGGTGACCGAGGCGATCTCCAGGAAGATGACAACCGACAATGCCGATGCCGCATTGCGTACTGCCCAACTGCTAGACGAGGCTCTGGCGCCCTACTACGGCGGGCGGAAAGATGCTTTCTGGACCCAACCGGAACGCTGGCAGAGTCTGCAGGCCTGCGCCTCCCGACGCAATCAAGGCCCGCTACCAGAAGCGTATCTCCTGACGGAAGAGCAACTCAACACATTCGAACGGGAAGGCTACGTCGGACCTTTTCGCTGCGACGCCGACTGGCAGCAGCTCATCGTACCGGTTAAAAAGGGTCGTAATCGGCACCTCGAAGAGGCAGATCTGTTCAAAGTCTGCACCCACCCGTCCGTAATCCGCCGCGTCGCGCAGGTCATGGGACGGTCGCGCTTTTCTCTGTTCAAAACCCGCTACGTGGTCAAGCTTCCGCGTAGCAAAGCCGAGGTGGCGTGGCATCAGGATGTGGGCGATCACAACGGCGGATTCACGCCGGACGGCAAGGCGGTACCCACGTTGGCGGTATGGATGGGCATCGACGAGATAGATCCGGGCAATGGCGGCCTCGAGATCATACCCGGCAGCAACGCCGCCCTGATCGGTGACTACAACAAGCAGATCAAATCGGGCCTCGTCGAATCCGGCGCTCTGGGCGAGGCAGATCTGAAACGCGCCAGGCCGGTGGTGCTCAAACCCGGCGAATTTATTATCTATCACGGCTGGCTGCTCCACGGCAGCAGCCCCAACGACTCGGACCGCCGCCGCGCCGGTCTCAACATGCGGTTCGCCCCGCCTGGCCTCGAATGCGAGGAAGAGTACCTGTACATACCGATACAGACTTCGGAAGTGGCACCAAGCGACCGGGTATTCAACAATGCTGTCTGGAACGGTCAGTCCAACCACGCAGCGTCCACCCCTACCGACCTGGCGCAGGCCGGTTGATCTGCATGCCAGAAGCCAGACGGGCATGAAGTTTCCGATGCAGGACAAGGTAAACCTGCTGGATATAGGCGCGCGCTACGGCTTGCAGGAGCCCTGGAAACATTGGCAAGGCCAGATCACGCCGGTCCTCGTAGAGCCCGAAGAAGCCGAATATCGCAGGTTGAAGGCGCGCTATCCGCACGTCTTCAATGTGGCGCTGGCAGACAGCGAGGGTTCCCGAGAGCTGTACATTGCCAGGGGCGCCGGGAAATCGTCCATCTATCGGCCCAATCTGGCGTTTCTGGACCAGTTCCCCAAACCCGAACGGTTTCACACCGTGGCCACCCAGAAAGTCACTACTACCACGCTGGATGCCCTGTACGCGCGCGGCGAGCTGCCGCGCATTGACGCCGTGAAGATCGACGTTCAGGGCGCAGAGCTCGACATATTGCGGGGTGGGAAAAAGCTGCTCGACGATCAGCTGCTGTCGCTGCAGGTGGAGGTCTGCTTCGACGAGATGTACGAAGGCTACCCCCACTTCTGCGCCATCGACGGCTTCGTCCGCGGGCTGGGTGGCATGCATCTGCAAGACCTATCGAAGCGGCACTGGCACTATGCGCAGGGTAAGCATCTGGACGCCAAAGGCAGGCTGGTTTTCGGCGATGCCCTCTACTTTGCTGACCTCGAGCGCATCATGGCAATGGCGGCGCGGGAGACAGCCGTGCAACGGGCCGCATTCATCGCCATGATCTACGGATTCCCGGACTATTCTCTTCATCTGCTTCGAAGTTCGGGATTGACCGGTACCCGGGTGACCGAAGCCACGCGCTACGTGGAGAAGTTCTGCGCACGCAAACTGGCCATCCCAAGCCGGGCCATGCGACGCGGTCTGAAGGCCCTGGCGGCCTTTTTTCCCGCGACCGGCGAGGACGGTTCGGTAGGCGCAAAACGTGTTTTCGGCCGGCTGTACTGGTAAGCGGACGCCGGCGCCTCAGACCGGTCACCTGCCAGAACCAGAACGGGGTAGTGAGCCCGGTTATGCGCCTCTATCCAAGAAAAGCGCGGGTCCCGAGACCAACGAGACGGTGGCAGTTGCAGGCTGAAGGCGCTAAGGTATTGCAATCAAAGGTCGCAAAGGGCTTGTGACAAGTGGCCGCTCGCCGAGGAAGGCAGGACACAGCGCGCAAAACCTACTTCACAGGCCTGACACCCTCTGATGACGCCTACTTTGGTTCCTCCGGCCAGACGCACAGGAACAGGCCGTGACACAGCCCCAACTCTCGAACATTAGAGGCCCTGCCGAGGTACTCCGTCAGCCAGACCAGGCGTCGGCAGAACAGGCCGAAACCACATCGGGCCTGCCGAAGGTCTGGGCCATCCTTGAGGAGAGGGCAGGCGACGACAATCAGGTGATAAATCTGGTTGCCGCGCTCGGTTGGCCATGCGAATTCAAAACGCCTCTGTTCAGAATGCGGGATGTCGTCATTCATCGGATCACTGGCAGGATAGCTGGACGTCCCGGACAGGCTGACCTGTTCAAACCTCCCTGGCCCGATATGGTCGTAACCATCGGCGGTCGCAGCTCCGCGGCAGCACGCTGGGTCAAATTACAATCCAGAGGGCGCACGAAGCTCATCTGTCTGGGCAGGCCATGGGCGCCGCTCCACTGGTTTGATCTGGTAGTCACCACGCCCCAGTACCGACTGCCTAACCTGCCCAACGTGCTTCAGAATACATTGCCCCTGAATCGTCTTCCGGCGCCAGCGGAAGTTCCGTCCGCAGACCGGTGGGTCTCCGCGATCGAACATCTGCCGTCACCACGCATCGCCGTAATGGTCGGTGGCAGCAATGGCAACTTCCGATTCGACCGGAGCGTTGCCGTGGACATGGCTAGCCGCGTAGACGCGCTGGCACGCGAAACCGGCGGGTCGCTGATGATCACCACGAGCCCCCGTTCGGATCCGGAAGCGGGCAAAGCTCTGCTGGAGTCTGTTCGCGCGCCGCACATCGGTTTTCTGTGGCGCCCTGAAACCAAAGCGCAAAATCCGTATTCCGAGTTTCTGCAGGCTGCCGACCATATCGTGGTAACCGGCGACAGCGCTTCGATGATCGCGGAAGCCTGCGCAACCCGAGCGAAGGTGTCCCTGTATGAGCTGCCCGAAACGTTGCCTACCCGATTGATGAACGGACTGGCACGGCTGGCAAACGGCAGCGATACATACCCCGACCTGCACGGGCCCCGGCCGTGGATCGATCGCCTGATTGCCGCCGGCTGCTGGGTACCGCGACGCGCCATGAACCGATTACATCAGCAGGTCCTGTCTCGTGGCAGGGTAGCGCGCCTTGGCGAGGAGCCCAGTGAAACCAGCGACATCTCTGATCTGGAGATGACCCTGCGACGCATTCGCCAGCTGATTCTCGAGCAGAACGAAGCCGCCAAGCCGGCCGCAACCTGAGCGCGAGCAGCGTTGCGGCGATCGGCCGTTGAATGTCCGCCTCAATCTCGAGCCGAAACTCATGTTTATCTTCTTTGCACCCATTGACGCTTCAAGTAGTCACACATTTCGGGGAATCTGATTCATGCCGGAACACATCAAAGACAAAGTAATCATCGTGACAGGCGCAGCCAACGGCTTTGGCAGGCTGGTCAGCGAGAAAACGGCGGCTCAGGGCGCCCACGTGGTCTGCGCTGACGTCGACGAGGCGCAGCTGCAAGCCACTATCCGGGATATCGACGAGGCAGCGGGTTCTGTCCACGGGGTGGTGACGGATGTGACGCAGTTGGATCAGGTCAGGCGATTGACGGGGAGCGCGCTGGCGCGATTCGGCAGGATCGACGTGATGATAAACAACGCCGGCGTCATGCCGCTGGCATTCTATTCCGATCATGCAGAGGCCGCCGCAGCCTGGGACCGTTGTATCGATATCAACATCAAGGGCGTGTTGAACGGCATCATCGCCGTCTATGACCAGATGATTGACCAGGGCCGCGGCCACATCATCAACATATCTTCCATCTACGGGAACTACCCCGTGGTCGGGGCTGCCGTGTACGGGGCGACCAAGGCGGCGGTGAACTTTCTCTCCGAATCTCTGCGCATGGAAACGCAGGGTCGCATCAAGGTAACCATCGTGAAGCCTACCGGCGTGCCGGCGACGGGCCTGGGCTCGGGTGTCGTCAATCAGGCAGCCATCGTCGGTATTCTGGGTCACAACGCTCCCCGTTACCTGCAAATGATGCAGGCACACGCTGCCGGCGAACTGCCCACGGAGCATACGGACGTTGACAGTGTTGAATACTACGCGCTGGAACCCGAACAACTGGCAGACCAGATCGTTTACGCCATCAACCAGCCGTGGGGCGTTTCCATCGGCGATATTACCGTGCGCGCCTCCGGCGACGCGTACATACTGTAGGGTAAACGTCCACTAGGAGACGAGCATGGCAGCCAACCGACCCGAGATAGACCCTGAAATCTTCACCAGCGCCGAGTATGCCGCCAACCCATATCCCACACTGAAGCTGCTGCGCGATCACCATCCGGTCTACGAGATTCCGCAAACGGGCATCTGGATGATCAGCCGTTACGACGATGTCGTGAATGCGTTTAAAGACACCGAAAACTTTTCTGCCTCACCCAACGGTCTTTCCATCGGGGCTGTGTTCGGGCCTACGCTGATGGAATACGACGGAAACGAACACACAAAGCTGCGAAACATCGTCGCCCCCGAGTTCGTCGGCCTGAAGCTAAAGGCGCTGCTGCCGGTCGTCGCGCAGAATGCTATGGCGCTTATCGAGAAATTCACGGCGACGCATGCCCGCAGGATCGCAGAGACAGCGGCCGAGACCGGCGAGATCGATATCGTGGACGACTTCGCAACCCGCCTGCCACTGAACGTGATTCTGGACGTGCTGGATCTACCGCAGGAAGCCCACGAGATGTTCCACGAGTGGTACCCATCCATGATGAACGGCATCAATGGTGGCCCGGAGCTGCGCGCCAGAGGCGTCAAAGCGAACGCCGAATATCACGCTTACCTCGACCCGCTGATCGACGCCCGCGCCGCTGAGCCAGGTGACGACCTGCTCTCGCGACTGTCAGTGGCGCAGGTCGATGGCCAGCGCATGACCAAGGAAGAGATCAAGTCTTTCGCCAGCCTGATCCTGGTGGCGGGCGCGGAAACCACGGATAAGGCCATCGCGAATCTCTGGTACCACTTGCTTTCCAATCCAGAGCAGTGGGAAGCCGTCCGCCAAAACCCGGAGCTGCTCGATCGCGCCTTCACGGAAATGATGCGAATTCACCCGCCTGCGGCCGGTCAGATGCGTCGGGCGATCAACGACGTGCCTATGTACGACCAGGTTATTCCTGCCGGCGCGCTGGTATCGCTGTCGATTTACGGCGGTAACCGCGACGAACGTGTGTTTGGAGATCCAGACCGGTTCGATCTGTTCCGGGAAGATCTCTATTTCGGCAAAGAGTTGCGCTCCGGTTACCACCAGGATGGCAAAGCCAGTCATCTCGGCTTTGGCCTTGGTAAACATTTCTGCGTTGGCTATCAGCTGGCCCGAGCCGAAACCATCATCGGAACAAAGATGCTGATGGAGGTGATGAAGAATCCCCGGTTCAAGCCCGGGACTCACCCAACGCCCATCGCCATACGCATCGAGCCATGGAATCTACCGCTGGAGTTCGACCTGCACTAAGGCGGAAGTGGGGCAGCATTGACCGCGCATCCTTTTTTCAGCATCGGATTCCGGCCTTTCTATCTAGGCGCAGCGTTGTTCGCATGCCTGGCCATACCGCTATGGACAGTGGGTTACACCACCGGAACGAGGTTCTCAGGTACCTTCCCGGCATTCAGCTGGCACGTCCATGAGATGCTGTTCGGCTTTGCACCCGCGGTAATCGTCGGCTTCCTGCTAACTGCGGTGCGCAACTGGACGGGCCTGCCGACGGCTTCCGCTGGCCACCTGGCCGCCCTGTTCACACTCTGGATTGCCGGGCGCGTGGCAGCCGTCATCGCTCCGGGTACGATACCCGCTGCGCTGGTGGGTCTCAGCTTCCTTCCCATCGCCGCCTGCTTACTCGCGCTGCCGCTCTGGCGGGCGCGGAACGCCAGAAATGGTTTCATAATCGGCGTCCTGCTGCTTCTGTTTCTCACCAACGTGGCTTTCTACGGCGCGGGGTTCGGCTGGCTCCCCGTGACCGCTATGCGCATCGCCGAGGTTACCGCGCTGAATGTCATCACGCTGCTGATGATTATCATCGGCGGCCGTGTGATTCCCGCCTTCTCAGCCAACGCCATCGAGTCCCTGAAGCCGAAACGCTGGCCAGCACTGGAGACGTTCGCGGTGGGGCTGATGGTGCTCATAGCCCTCCTCGACTTGCTCGCGCCCTTGCTCGCGCGACTGCAGGCGCCCCTGCTCGTGGGCACGGCGGCGACGACTTATCAACTGCTGCTGGTGACGACGGCAATGGTGCACCTCGTTCGTCTTGCCGCGTGGCAACCGTGGAAGACGCTTCAGAACCCGCTGCTGCTGGTTCTGCCGGTGTCCTATCTCTGGATCCCCATCTGCCTGCTGTTGCGTGGCCTCCTGAACGGATCGCCGGGCTACATTCCATCGCCCGCGGTTCACGCCCTGGTAGTTGGCGCGATGGCGGGCCTGATGCTGTCAATGATGACCCGCAGCGCGCTTGGGCACACCGGCCGACCGTTACGAGCGGGCGCGGTTGAGGTCACCTGCTTCCTGGCCATTCACGCCGCTGCGCTGGCCAGGGTCTTCGGGACGCTGCTCGACCCGGCCCACACCACTACCTGGATAGCGGTGTCGGGAATTCTCTGGACCATTGCCTTCGCAACTTTTGCCGCCGGCTACCTGCCCATCCTTACGGCTCCGCGACGCGCTGGATAGCCCACGAACCAGCAATATCTGACTCAATCGACGTCGAGGGAAAAGCGCTCCCGCAAAAACCGCGCGATGCCGTCCTCATCGTGATGGCCGATAACCGCACTGGCAGCCGCCTTGACCTGTGGCTTAGCGTTTTCGGGCGCGTAACATTCGTCCGCGCAGGCGAACATGCTGAGGTCGTTGTCGCTGTCACCGAAGCACAGCACCCGGCTCGCACCCAGCTGAGCCCGGAGGATTTCCACGGCGCCGCCCTTGCTTGCTTCGCTGTGGTGAATGTCTATCCATTTCAGCTCTGCACCTTCCAGCGCGGTGCCGGCATAAGCGACCAGGTCGGGTTCGGACATCACCATGTCTTCCACGGCTTCTATAGCGGCTGGAATCCCGAGCGCGCTGATGTTGGTGATCTCTGCGGCTGCCGGCATGCGCGCTGCGGGCAGCACGTCCACACCTCGCCGTCCAGAAAAGTCCTCCGCCAGCCGTCTTTCAATGTCCGTCTGCAGCGGCGGATGGTAGACGGCGTGGCGGTTACCCGGCTCCAGGGTGAAGATGAACGGTGTGATCTGTTGCGCCAGTATGGCGTCCAGAACGTGCTCGACTTCCGACAGGGTCAGAAAATTCTGATGACTGAACACGTCCGTTTGAGGATTCCAGATCATCACGCCGTTCTTGTAGGCTTGAGGCAGATGAAAACCGTGCCCGTCAAGGATGGACCGAGAAGCATGCAGGGTTCTCCCTGTGGCAACGGTATAGGCGATGCCGCGATCGGACAGACGAGAAAGCGTCTCCCTGGTATAGGCAGATATCTCTGCCGATTTGTTCAGCAACGTGCCGTCGAGATCGAAAACGATAAGGTCCATTGCGCAGCTGCCCGCCTCAGGCGAAGGACTCAAGGGCGGCACGGGCAACGGGCTCACCCCACTCCTGGACGAAGTGCCCGGCTTCCGGCACTTCCATAACAGGCGGGCAACCCCGGATGACGCTGCGCAGTTCTTCCATCACCGGCAGGCCCAGCACGATGTCCTGAGAACCGCAGGCCATGAACGACTTTCCAGACCATTGCTCGTTGAAAAACGTTCTCGCGCCCTCGCAATAGGCGACGCCTTCCATTCCGGGCTCTACGGGTACCAACTGTGGAAAGCGCCGCACGCCGCCCTGATAGCTGGCGTCGGGAAAGGGCGCGGCATAGGCGGCTATATCCATCATGTCGAGGGCACCGGGACAGCTTATCGCCATCAATCCCGATACGGGAATATCCTGCAATGAGCCGGCGTAAGCTTTCCAGCCGGCAAAACCATCACTGACAGGTGTACCAACGGGAAGCGCCGTGTTCATGATGATGAGCCGCTTGAATCGTTCCGGCATGTCCATAGGCAACGTAAGACCCAGGATGCCGCCCCAGTCCTGGCAGACCAGGGTGATGCCGCGCAGATCAAGCTGTTCTATGAGCGCGATGAGACTATTGCGGTGAAAGCTGAAGGTGTAGTCAGAGTCGTTCATTGGCTTGTCAGAACGACCGAAGCCAAAGAAGTCAGGCGCGATGACACGTCCACCGGCAGCCGCGAAAACCGGGATCATCTTGCGATAGAGATAGCACCATGAAGGCTCGCCGTGCAGGCAGAGAAAAACATCGTCTGCATCTTTGGATCCCGTGTCTACATAATGCAGGCGCAGGCCCTCGTAGCCTTTGAGCGAATCGGTGTAGCTCGGCGCGTACGGAAAGTTCGACAACAGAGCGAAACGCGCTTCGGGCGTTCGCAGCGCTTCGATACTCATGGATGGTTTCTTTTGTGCTCAGCGGCCGGCCGCATGGCCGCGAGACGCTCGATTTCCCGCCAGAAGCCCTGGACGGTCTCCTCAACGATCGACTGGACCGCTTTTACCTCGTGGATGAGGGCCGAACTCTGCCCTGCGGTTCCCATGGTGTTTTCCACATCGCCCTCGATGTAAAGCCCATCGATGAGGTTCCGCGGGGGAGCGACTGCCTCTTCATTGGCAGCCGCCGCAAGCGCGGCCCTGGTCTTCAATGTACGGAATTTCGCTCGCGGCGGCCGCGGCAACATCATGGTTCCATCCGCTCCCGCATCCACTATTGCTTCTTTGTAGTTCTGATGCACAGGGCTTTCGACCGAAGCGACAAAGCGGGTACCCATGGCAATACCATCAGCGCCCAAGGCCATGGCCGCCGCCATGCCTCGGCCATCAACGATGCCACCGGCCGCAACGATGGGCAGATCAACCCGCTCGCGGACGGCCTGCAGCAGCACGAAGCTGTTTACCTCTTCCTGATTGCGAATGCCCCCGCTCTCAGCCCCTTCGACAATGAGACCGTCCACCCCGGCGTCCTCCGCTTTAAGGGCTGCATCTAGGGTGGGAACGGCGTGATAAACAATCACGCCCGCCTCCTTGAGCTGCTCGACGTGGCGACGCGGATTGCCGGCGGAGGTCGTAACGAATCGGACGCCGTGCTCAATCACCCAGTCGATGATGGCTCGTTCCATCTCCTCGTTCTGACGGAGGAACAGAATGGGCAGGTTCACACCAAATGGCCGATCGGTGGCCGCCCTGATCGCTTCGAACTCGCGCCGGGTGATGCCGAGATCTACGCTGGAGGTTTCCATGATGCCAAGACCGCCCGCAGCGGAAACGGCAGCGGTCAGCTGCGCGCGGGCGATCCACGTCATCGGTGCCTGGAGGATCGGATACCGGGCGCCCGTGTGCGCAACGAGCCGGTTGCCGCCGAACATTTCTGTCATGCCAATGTCTCCAGCACCGGATCAGTCGCCAAATATGTCCTTCACCGCGCCTATTATTGATGCCTTACCAGGCAGATAGTCCTTTTCCAGCACAGGCGCGAAGGGTACGGGCGTGAATGGCGCCCCAACCCGTTTCACGGGCGCGTCGAGAAAGTCGAAGCACTCATCCGCAATGGTTGCCGCGATCTCCGCTCCCAACCCGCAGAAGCGCACCGCTTCCTGCGCGACCACCGCCCTGGAGGTCTTTCTAACGGATGTAAGAATGGTCTCCATATCCAGCGGGGACAGGGTGCGCGGATCTATTACCTCCACGCTGACGCCGTCGACCGCCAGGTCTTCCGCAGCCTCGAGCGCATCCAGCACCATTCGGCCCGTAGCAACCAGCGTCAGGTCAGACCCCGTCCGCTTCACCTCGGCCACGCCCAGCGGGACCGTAAAGGGGTCTTCCGGAACCTCACAGCTTGTCTGCAGACAGCGCTTGTTGCTGATGAAGATTACTGGGTTGTCATCGCGAATCGCGGAAATCATCATCCCTTTTGCATCGTAGGCGTTGGTCGGCATGACGACCTTGAGTCCGGGCACGTGGCAAAACCAGGCTTCCAGGCTGCCCGAGTGCTGAGCCGCGCTGCTGCTGTCTACGCCGGCGTGGGTCGTCACCACGATGGGCAGTACCGCCTGGCCGCCCAGCATGTACTTCATCTTTGCCATCTGGTTGACGATCTGATCCATGGCTACCGCGACGAAGTCCATGATCATGATCTCAACCACGGGCCGCAGCCCCACTGCGGCGGACCCGACCCCCAGGCCGGCAAGCGCCAGCTCCGAGATGGCCGTGTTGACCACCCGTCTGCCACCGTACTTCTCGAACAGGCCGGCATCGGTACCAAAAGGACCCCCTACCCTGACATCTTCTCCAACCACGAACACCCGGTCGTCACGGGACATTTCCTGATCGACGGCTTCCGCAATGGCCGCGGTCATATTGATAGTCCTCATGCCTGCGTCTCCGTGTAGACATCGCGCCACAGATCCGCCGGTTCCGGATCAGGACCCTGCTCGGCCCAGGCAATGGCGTCCTCCATCTCTTGGACTATTTCATCACGCATCGCGTTTGCCGCTTGTTCCGTGATCAAACCGCGCTCTACCAGCGCCTGCTGCCACAACACTATGGGATCACGGGCCCGCCAGTAGGCCACCTCGTCCTCGTCGCGTTTCAGAATGCCGAAATCCCGGCCAACGTGATCATAAAATCGGTAGGTTTTGCACTCGAGAAGGCTGGGGCCCTGCCCGCTCCGGGCCCGCGCAATCGCTTCTGTGGCGGCCTCGTGCACCGCCATGATGTCCATGCCGTCTACAATCACGCCGGGAATGTCGTAGGCGGCCGCACGGTCGGCGATATCGCTTACGGAGGTCTGCGATGCTGTGGGCGACCATTCACCGTAGCCGTTGTTTTCACAGACGAATACGACGGGCGCCTTCAGTATCGCAGCCATGTTCACGGCCTCGTGAAAGGCTCCTTCGTTGGTAGCGCCGTCGCCGAAGAAGCAGATGGTGACCCGGCCGTTGTCCTGATAGCTGCTGGCGAACGCGACACCGAGCGCGATGGGCGCGCCCGCGGCGACAATGCCGTTCGCGCCGATAATACCGAGATCCAGCGCGGCCATATGCATGGAGCCGCCCTTACCTCGGTTGTAACCCGTGGATTTGGCAAATAGCTCGGCGTACATGCGCCTGGGATCGCCACCCTTGGCGATGAGGTGCCCGTGGCCCCGATGCGTGGAGGTAATGTAATCATCTTTACGCAGGGCCTCACAGACGCCGACGGCGATGGCTTCCTCGCCGCAGTAAAGGTGTACGGAGCCATGAACCCGCGCCTGCTCCATGAGCAGCGCTGCGCGCTCGTCGAACTCTCGAATACGCATCATCTGCTCGAGCATGCGACGCATCTGTTCCCCTGAAAGATCCATTTTTAGCTCCCCCTTGCCCTTTTGGATTAACCCGTTTTGCGCAGAAGATCCACACGATTGGGGATCTCGAAGACGTAGCCATCCGGTTCGCGATAGCTTTCGAATTTTGAGCGCACCCGATCGAGCAGCTCGGGCGTCACGTTGTGATCGGTATGCGTGACATTGAGAATACCCTGCTCGAACTGGGAAAACGATTGGAGCCTGATCCGGTTTCTGAAGAAACGTTCATCAGCCAGCTCGAGCACGCCCCTGGCAACCGCTCGGCGCATGGCCTCGAAGGCTTCCTGGCGCACCAGGGACTCGTCGTGAAACAGGCGGATGATTTCGTTGAAATCCCCGGCAAAAACCGGTTCGGAGATATAGGCGAGCCCGTCAGGCTTCAATACCCGCGCGATCTCGGCAAGGGCCGTGTCCATCAGAGGTACCGGCACGTGGTGCAGCGACTTGAGCATCAGGATGCAATCAAAGCTGCCGTCGGGCTCCTCGATCGCCTCGGCGCCGTAGGATTTGAACGACACCTTGGGCAGATCATCGCGTTGCAGGTTCGTTCGATGCTGAATCTGGTCAACCTCGGCGGCTACGATCTCGTGGACGTCGCTGTGCTCGACGATCTGCCGGGTCTTCTCCGCCGCGCCGCAGCCGAGCTCCAGAAGTCGTGCGCCGTCAAGGGGAAGCAGATCTGTAATTACCTGCAGCTCGTCGCAGACGGGTTGCTTCGTCGGGCCCGACAGCTGCATGCTTTCGATGTGGCCTGATGTTGCTGGCTCGCTCATTGTGGCTCCCGAATGAATCAATATGGATGCAGGCATTGTGCTGCGAAGTCTGCTGCAGCGCTACGTGCCCAGTCAAAGTAGCGACCCCAGGGCGCGAATCATGGCCAAAATCGAACGGAGCATAGAGATCGACGCTGCTGTCCCAGTGGTACAGGAAGTCATCTGGGATTTCGCGCGCTACCCGGAATTCGTGCCCCATCTGGAGCAGGCGGAGATCCTGCAGACAGACGAGAACACCAAGCGCGTTCGCTTCACCGTGAATATTCTAAGGCGCTTGAGCTATACCCTGGACCTCAAATCAACCACAGGCAAGGGCCTGGTCTGGTCCCTGGCAGAAGGGCCTTTCCAACGTAACAACGGCGGCTGGTCGCTGCAGGCCTTGGGCCCGAATCGAACTCGAGCTACCTACAACATCGACGCCAGGCTGACCGTTTTCACACCCCGCTTCATCGAGGATCGACTCATCGCCCAGAGCCTGCCGGAAACCCTCAGGGCTTTTCGGGATGAGGCCGAACGCCGCGCGTCTTCGGGTTCCTCTTCACAATGAAGCTCAGCGGAAGATCCGGGCGAAAGCCAGAATTGAATCGCAGTAGATTCAGCCTGCGACCGCGTGGACTGCAGTGCCGGCGGAACGGTCAGCGAGACCCTCGATCCCGGACCGCGTCAGTCCAGCAGCAGCAATCTGAATTTCCACGCGCCGGATGACGGGGCTGCGCTAAACGTTGACCCACTCATCCAGGAATACTTCTTCAAAAAACTGGAAGTCAAATAGAACGCCGCCATAATCCTGCAACCGGGCGACGACTGGGTCGACGATCTCGACCTGAGAAAGGCCTCGCCGCTGGTGATCGCGGATTCCGGCACCTCAGTCGGCGCGATGAGCTATATCACCGGCACGGACTTCTTTTTCTCATCGCGAGACGCAGCGCTGATACTGTAAGAGCACGGAATCCAGGCTGCAGAAAGTTCAGGGGCGCATTCGGTGACAACTGTAAAAACGAACTCAGGCCGTCTGAAGGTGGAACTGGTTCGAGGCAACATCGCCAACCAGCCAGACATGGACGCCGTGGTGAACGCCGCAAACGCGTCACTTCTGCCAGGCAGCGGCGTAGCCGGAGCTATCCACAGAGCAGCGGGGCCGGGTCTCGAAGAAGAATGCCGGGGCCTCGCACCCATCGCGCCGGGTGAAGCGGTCATCACTAACGCGCACAGACTGCCCAATGAATATGTCATTCACTGCCTGGGGCCCGTCTACGGCCAGGACGAACCGTCCGATCAGTTGCTCGCCTCGTGCTATCGCCAGGCACTTCAGCTCGCTGATGACAAAAAGCTTTCGTCCGTGGCATTTCCCGCTATCTCCACGGGGGTCTTCGGGTATCCGGTGGCACCGGCCGCCCGCGTGGCTTTTCTTACCCTGCTCGATGTCGCAGACCATCTGCGCTGGGTAAAACACATAAGGTTCGTGCTCTTCACGGAAGACGACCTGGCTCTTCATGAGCAGGTTCTAGAGGCGTTACTAAACCAATGAGGATCGCGGGGCAGCTTCCGCTTCAGCGGCAGACAAAGGGCGCTACTGATCAACGCGCGGGGCCGCTCAAGGCGCTGGGCCGCCGATCGTCGGGCGGCGGTTCAGCTGTCCGTCTTGAGCGCCGTCCTGGTAATCGAGATAACGACATCTTCCTGCGCAGCTGGTGCCTGCTCGACATCGTTAGAAGCTTCCGGCATGTCTTCCGCGTCCAGGTTTTTGCCGCGACGTTTTTCCCGCTTCTCTTCCGCCTTGCGCTTCTTTTCGATTTCACGCTGACGCTTGGCAAACGTATGTCGGTTCTTGCTCATAAGAATCCTTGGCCTTCGTTGCCACCACGCAAATGGTATGTAAGCTCAGCCCGGGCGGCAGGTCGAAGGAAAATACTAGGGCAAGCGGCGAGGGCGGCCGTAAAGACCGCCCCGCATATCGAGATAGAGATCGGGTCGAGGGCAGCCCGAATCAGGCAGATTTCAGGTTACCGGCGGCGGTCTTGCCGCGCTCGCTGACCACGTCGAACTCTACGCGCTGGCCTTCGTTGAGGACACCAAGACCCGCTTTCTCTACGGCGCTGATGTGGACAAACACGTCCTTCTCGCCGTTATCAGGCTGAATAAAACCGAAACCCTTTGCAGGGTTAAACCACTTTACCGTTCCTACAGTCATAATTGACCTCCAAAAACAAACAGACGCGCGAATCGTACGCGACAACGAACAATCTGGGTGTAGTGGACGACTTGGAACGAACGCCCGTTAACGGGGCGGGTAGTTGAAAGGCAGGCCAAAACATAGATCGTGGCGCTAAGGTATGTCATTACCCCACAAAATACAAGCCGTATTCCGCGCCACCCGAAGCGTTCAGACGACCACGGATCGCGATCAATGCTCAGCGCTCGCCGCCTTCACCTTCGTACCATCCGAGAGGCGCGGCTACACCGCACCTAGCTTTCGAGTCTCACCTGAAACCTGATCCAACGCCATGTCGTAAACCTGCCAACCCACTCCGGGCGTATGCCTCACCTTGTCGTAGTAGGTGCCAATGAAGATCCACAGCTCGCCATCGGCCTTGGCGTGCCAGGCCTGCAAATAGCTGGTCATGGTTGCTTCGCCGCCGGCCCCCTGCTCATCGGGCATCTGAACAATTTCAACCAGCTGCGTACCCAGGAGATGCTGAGTGTCCTGATACGGCCGGAGTGCATCGCTGACAACCTTCACCCAGGCATCCGGGCCAGTCACGCCCGGCTGACCCGTCGCGCCGATCTTGGCATCGGGGGTAAAGACCCGATGGTAGATCTTGCGCCCTTCCTCGACGGACGCCTCGGTATCCAACCCGATCAGATCCGTTGCCCGGCCATACAGCCGCCGAAGCTCAGCAATTTCCTCTTTGGCAAGCCATTCGTCCACGCGGGCCCGATTTCCATCACCCATAGATCCTCCTACTGACATTATCGGGGCCGCGCTCACTGCCGCAGCCCCCGCTACCGTTCCAAAACCGACTAACAGATGACGACGCGAAACCCTCGTCCCATTCTTTGCTTGATTGACATCCATTGCCCTCCTCCATTTGCTACCTCACGCCGGCGCTCCGTCAATGGGTGCTGCCATGATAGGGTATGACCGGTCTGAATCCACACTCACCAGAGACTCGAGCCCGCCCAGCGCAGGAACCTGGAACCGTTCGCGGCGCGGCTGCGGGTCGGGTCCGGGGATTCAGCTCATCTGACGTGATCAACCTCGCAAGCTCTCTGACATTGGCTTAATTCTCACCGCCTGCCTGAGCCCTCGCGCTGCCGAATATGACAACGGTGGAATGAATCTGCAGCTGCCGCTGAATGAGTTCGGGCTTGAGAAACTCCAGCTGCAGCCGCACTGGTCTCAGCTAGTCCTGGAGCAGGAAGTCAACATCCTCGTAGGCCAGAAGATAGCTGTCCAAATGCTCGACGGGGCTGACGCCTTTCTCTTCCGCGTGACTGAAGAACGGCGAGTGCGACTTGCGTTCGATGGTCATGGCCAATGATCTCTGGACACAAATTTGGGGTACGGGCTCAGTCTGTGAGACCCAGTCTGTGAGACCCAGTCTGTGAGACCCAGTCTGTGAGACTCAGTCCGCTTCTGATCCTGATGCTTGGGTCAGCCGCAACCCATCCATTTCGGCGAATCTCCCGATAAGCTCTTCCATGCGGGTGCTGTATCCCCACTCGTTGTCGTACCAGCTGATCACCTTGACCATCCGCTCCTGCATGACCTGGGTAAGTTGCGCATCGAAAACGCTGGAATGGCTGTTGCCGATGATGTCCGATGATACGATTGAGTCGGTGCAGTATTGCAGTATGCCCTTGAGCGGACCTTCTGCTGCCGCGCGCATCGCTTCATTCACCGCCTCAGCGGTGACGTCCCGTTGCAGCTCAACGGTAAGGTCGACCAGGCTGCCGTCCGGAACGGGCACCCGCATGGCCAAACCGTCCAGCCGCCCCTGCAGCTCAGGCAGCACGATTCCGATGGCTCTTGCCGCACCTGTGGAGGTCGGCACGATGTTTGTCGCCGCGTTGCGGGAGCGGCGCAGATCGCTGTGGGGCGCGTCGATCAGGCGCTGATCCGACGTGTAGGCATGTATTGTGGTCAGCAGACCGTGGGAGATCCCAAAAGCCTCGTGCAGCACCTTGGCCAGCGGCGCGGCGCAGTTGGTGGTGCAGCTGGCGTTGCTGACGATGGTGGTTTCCGCGCTGACGACGTGATCGTTGACACCCATCACCAGCGTCGCATCCAGGGGGTCGCGAGTGGGAACCGTGATCAGGACCCGCCGGGCGCCGGCATCCAGATGCCACTGAAGCTGCTCGAGGCGTCGAAACTGTCCGCTGCTCTCCACCACGTAGTCGATCTTCAGCGCCTTCCAGGGCAGCCTGGCCGGGTCCTTCTCGGAAAGCACCACGAAAGGATCGCCATCAACTTCCAGGGTTTCTCCGTGCTGCTCTACCGAACCGGGGTACATACCGTGAATGCTGTCGTACTTGAACGCGTAGGCCAGATGCTCGGGGCTGGCCAGATCGTTCACAGCGACCACGTCGTAGTGGCCGCGCAGCTTGGCAATTCTCGTTACGGTCCGACCGATCCGGCCAAACCCGTTGATGGCAATACGCGGTGCTGGCATAAAGCTTCCCTACATTTAATGAATGAATCACGCGACCCGTGGGGGCAGCGTGGCAACCGTTCAGCACAGCTGGGTGCGGTCCGGGCTTTACGTTAACATTCCGCGGCAACGGGCTCACGCCTGGCACGACAGCAGAACAACCGGGGAGAAAATGCTCGTGATCGAATCAACAGTGCAGAGACGCCGGGTAGGCTTACCGAACTGCGTGATGCTGGCATTGGCAGCCCTCACTACGGGCGTCTCCGCACCCTTCGCAGCAGCAGCTGAAGACTCGGTGCGAGGTGCGCTCAAAATCGAAGAGGTAGTCGTACAAGCGCGGCGGGTAGAGGAGAGCCTGCAATCCGCGCCAGTAGCCGTCACCGCATTCAACGCTACCGAGATCGATCGCATGTTCGCTCAGGATCTGCGGGACGTTGGCGCCTACTCACCCAACGTCACCATCCAGGCGGTACCCGGGTTTCGCGCAGCGTCCGTGGCCATCAGGGGCGTTTCCCAGGGAGATATACCATCGAGTTTCGACCCGGCGGTCGCCATTGTGGTGGACGGATTCGTCTACGGTCACGCCCAGACCTCTCTGCTCGACATGTTCGACATCGAGCAGATCGAAATACTTCGCGGACCTCAGGGCACGCTGTTCGGTAAGAACACCATCGGCGGCGTGGTCAATGTGCGCAGCAAGCGGCCAACCGGCGAGCTGGGCGGCGAGGTGGCGCTGCGGGCAGGCAATCACGGACGCTTCGATGTACGCGCAGCGCTGGACTTTCCTATCCTGGAAGATCTGCTGGCCGCCCGCATCTCGGTCCTAGGTAACAACAGCGATGGCGACTTCGACAATCAGCTCAACGGCGACGACGCCAACGGCGACGACGTGCAGGCGGTTCGCGGCAAATTTCTGCTCACACCCAACGACAGGCTGGAAGCGCTGCTGACCGTGGAGTACGAAAAGGATCGCAGCGACACGCCACCCGTGATCAACACCACCATCGCCAGCGACGGTGTCTACGGTGGCGATCTTTTCTTCGATCCCAACGCCGCGCTGAGCCTGCCGCCAGGCACCCTGCCGGCCTATCCGGGACGCGGCGTTCCTGGCGGCCAGCGGCTGGGCGACCCCCACGATATCAACCTGGTCGACTCGAGCACCCACCTCGGGCCAAACGGCCCGGGCACCATGCCCACCAACTCTCACGACTTCGATATCTGGGGCACCTACCTGAACGCCGAGTACAGCTTTGAAAACGGCGGCACGCTGACGTCCATTACCGGCTATCGGTCGGTGGACTCAAAGCTTTACAACGATTATCTCGGCGAGCCGGTGCCCATCTACGCAACGACTCGCGCAGTGGATCGAGATACCTGGAGCCAGGAGGTACGCTACAACACGGATGTGTCCGAAAATTTCAGGTACGTGGTTGGCGGTTACTATCAGCACAATAAGCTCGACTACTACAACTATACCAGCCTTGGTCCGGCGCACCCCTTCTTTGCTCCCACCGGCCTCTTCCTTTCCGCCGATGGCAGCCAGGAAACCGACGCCTGGGCCTTGTTCGGTGAAGCCAGCTATCAGTTCTCCGATCAGCTCAGGTTCTTCGCTGGCATCCGCTATACGGAAGAGGAGAAAGACTTTGACCTGCGCCCGCTCGAGGTTGCAGGAGAAGTGGGCTCCACCAGTGACAGCAACAGCTGGGACGACATCACCTACCGGGTGGGCGTCGACTACCAGGTGACCGACGACATCTTCGCCTACCTAAGCTTTTCCACCGGTTTCAAGAGCGGCGGTTATAACGAGCAGGCGTCAACGCTCACGGCGATCGGTCCGTTCGACGAGGAGACGGCAGACTCCTGGGAAATAGGCATCAAGAGCGACCTGTTCGATCAGCGGGTGCGCTTTAATCTGGCCGTCTTCCACGTCAAGTACGACGACCTGCAGCTGGACTCCGTGGTTGCGGAGCCAAACTCGCCGGTCGGTCAGGAGAGCCGCGTGACCAACGCCGGCGAGTCCAAGGTCTGGGGAGTCGAGGTGGAAGGCGCCGCGTCAATAACGGATCAACTGCTGATACAGGCTACTCTGGGGTATCTGCATTCCGAGTACGATTCTTACAACTGCGCGCTGGGGAATCCTGACGCAAGACCGCCGAGCAGCCAGCTGGTGGACCCCGTGCTCAACCTGTACGACTGCACGTTTCTGGACCCGAAACGCGCGCCTAAATGGACGGGCAGCGTGCGCGCCGACTACGTCTGGCCATTGGTCAGCGGCAGCCTCATCGGTGCCAACGTCGGCGTGATTTACAGCGACGACTACTACAATGACACGCTGAATTCTTCTGCGGGCCAGGGTGACGACCGCACCCTGCTCAACGCGAGCCTGCGGTATACGTCGGCCGACGACGTGTGGGAGGTTTCGCTGTTTGGCCAAAACCTCACCGACAAGGAATATCGGACCACGGGGCTCGGCGTGGCTAATCTGTGGAGCTTCTCCACTTACGGGCCGCCAAGGACCTACGGGGTGGAGGTTTCATTCCGACCCTAGGAGACGGGCCAGCGGAAAGCGCCCGGCCACCATAGCGCCTGGGCGCTTCTTTCCGGTACCAAAAAGGCCGGTACCAAACTAGCTGGTATCACATAAAAGGATGGGTTCGATGACAGGGAGAGAAGGTACCGGAACCCCGGACGGAATCATCCGCAACCGCGAAGTCGATCGGCAGTCACTGCCGGAGGGACCCTGGGACGGCGTCAATGACGCCTATATCCCCTCCCCAGTTTTGCAGATACACCCGTCTCTGCAACTGCACGACGAGTTTGATCTGGACATCGACCCAATTACCTATCAGGTCCTGCGCTCCAGATTCTGGAACATGAATCTGGACCACTCCGATACCGTGAAACGGGTATCCGGATCATCAGTAATCGTCTACACGGAGGACTTCAACACCTCTCTGCTTACCGAAAACGGAGACACCGTGCTATGCGGACCGTCCATTCAGTACTTCACCGGCTACGGCGATACCGTGGTCAAGTGGACGCTGGAAAACCGCAGTGCCAATCCCGGAATCGAAGAAGGCGACATCTACCGTGAAGCCCAGTCCCATGCCGCCGTTGCGGCTGGCAAGAGGGGACAGCGTCCAGGAAGACATCTTCCAGATGGTGGCGCGCCAGAGTCGCACGCCGTCCCAGCTCAACCGGCAGCTGCGCAGCCAGATCGCGGGCCTGCGCGCCACCAAAAGCCGGCTGGTGGAACTGCTGGAGGAGCATGGTCCACGCGTGGTCAAGGGCGCGATGCAGGTGCATGACGTCGAGGTGCCACTGACAGGCGGCACTCTGTCTCCGAACGCTGCAGCAGAACTGATAGAGGTGTTTGGCGAAGTTTACAAAAACCTTTTCGGCACAGGCTCCGGGTTCAGGGAAGGTGGCATCGAGATCACGGGCTTTCAGCTACGTGCAAGCGGGCTCACATGGACGAGCTGGGGAATTTCATCATCAGTCTTGATTGAGGACACACGCGTGGACCTAGAAAAACTGGAGGGGAGGCTCAAGCGCCTGGAAGATCGGGAATCAATCCGCGAATTGGTCGCACGTTACGGGCAAGTGGTTGACGATCGCGACATCGCAGGGATCGAGGCTCTGTTTACGCCAGATGCTATCTTCAGAAGCCGCCGGGGTGAAATGCACGCCGTAGGCCTCGCCGCGGTCATGGACAACTTCCGCGGCCGTTTTGAGGCCATGACGGCAAGCAATCACTTCGTTCACGATCACATCATCACCTTCGACAACGACGATGAGGCCCGAGGGTTCGTGACTTCTCACGCCGAAGTGGTGCGCGAGGGTGTTCCATTACTGGTCGCCATGCGCTACGACGACCGGTACAGACGGATCCGTGACCGCTGGAAATTCGTCGCGCGGGAAGTATCCTTTTTCTACTACGTTCCCGCTTCACGATACGCCGAGCTGCTGCCGACCAGAGAACGCGTTTATGGCTACGGTGAGCCCGTGGCCGCGGACTGGCCCGAGGGTACGCCTACCTACGCGCGGTACGAGAACAACAAGGCGCAAACCACCGACTGACCAACCGAGGCCATACAGCGAGATGAAACGGGCAGACGATAGACCCCAGCAGCGGGGATGGAGCCGAATCCGACCATCTGTAGAGCGCTGGCTATTGAACCCTGCCGACGTGGCCGTCCCCAAAGCGAGAGAGCGGCGCCTCCGCGACGCCAATCCCTGTCTGCGCATGCTGGATTTACCAGCTTCATGCAGCCTGCCGGCTCACTGGTGCGACGTCGACACGCTGTGGATATGCCAGGCTGGGGCGTACGCGGCCGCCGGCGAAGGAGACTACGGTCCGGGAGAAATCCGTCTTGCAAGAGCCGGCATGGTCTGCAACCGGATCTCGGTTGGCGAGTCCGGCTGTCGGCTGCTGCTGATCGGATTGGGCGCCGACGCGGCTTTCCACAAGGCTGAGAGCTCGGTTTCCGATACGCTGAGTGCACGCCTCGATGGTTTCGAGACGGCATGGCAGCGCGTCAGCTTGAACCAGGTCGCCTGGCAGGAATTCGACGATCCGGCTGGGCGACCAACGCAACCCGTACAGATACTCTTCGACACCGACCCTTACGTGCTTCGCACACGATTTGTACCAGGGTTTTCGGCGGCCGAACACTGGCACGACTTCGACACTCTCTACCTGATAACCGAGGGCCGCATGCGCTTTGGCGACGAGGGTTGGTACGAAACCGGGGATATCCGCTGGGTCAGCGGTGGGCAGAGTTACGGTCCGGAAGAACCCGGCGCTGACGGCGTCGAGTTCATCCTGCTCAGCAGCGGCGGTCCGGTATATCTGCATTGGGCAGATCTCGAACCTCCACCCAGAGGAAAGCTGATCGTCTGATCAGCCGGCGCGCAGCAAGCGACGGGCATTATCCGCATAGGCCTTCGCCTCTTCGCGCACGTTGCCCGACTGCTGGTCCCAACCGGCGAAGTTAGTTCCGAACAGCAGGCGCTCCGCGTTCACCTTGCTCTTCAGCAGCGCTACCGAGTCCTCCGAGTGGACGTGAATATCGAACCACAGCCGATGCAGCAGTGCCTCGAAAGCGCCGTCCTTACGCAGGCTTTCGCTCGTCCAAGGACGTTTGCGCGCGGCCATGGCCATACGTCCGAACAGGTAACCCGTCGCGCCGCCACCGTGGCTGATACAAACGTCCAGCGTCGGATGCCGCTCCAGCACCCCGCCGTAAATGAGGGTGCACACGGCGATGGTTTCCTGCGCGGCAAACCCGACGATGATGTCCAGATCGAACTGCTTGAGGTTGGCGTCACCCGCAGGGCCGTCAATGCCCGCCGGCGCCGGGTGAATGAACAGCGGCAGATCATTCTCAGTTAGAAAGCTGTAAAAACGATCCAACGCCGGGTCGTTCAACGGTCGTCCGAAATCTGTACCGATGTAGGGCCCGAACATACCGTACGCTTCCACCGCACGCGCCGTTTCCTCGATGGCAAATCCAATGTCCTGCATGGGAACCGCAGCAAAGGCGCCGAGCCGGTCGCGACGCGCCTTAACGATGCCCGCCAGCGCCTCGTTGTGCACCCGACAGAAGTTCTGCGCGGCCTGCGCTTCGATGAAGTGGAAGTAGGTCAGAGGATTTGGCGACAGCACCTGATAGTCCAGGCCCGCCTCGTCCATAGCAGCCAGTCGCTTATCGGGATCCATGAACGGACTGCCTCGATACCGAACGCCATGCAGCTCGTAGCTGCCGACACGGAATCGCGGGGCTGCCTCCCGGCCCAGCTCCGGCCCGTGGTCCCCCGCGGCCCCCATGGTTTCCTCCAGCACGGCATGCGCATGAACATCAATGGTTTCCGCATCTCGAAGGCTCATGATCTACTCCCGGTTGTAAAGACGGCGATGGCCGCCCGTGGCTATTCGCGAGGCAGCTGCATCAGCACGCTGTTGATCACCCCACCATCCACCGCGATGGTCTGGCCGTTTATGTAGGAAGCCGCGTCGGACGCCAGGAACATGGCGCATTGGGCCACATCGTCGGCGCTGCCAAGGCGTCCCAGAGGCACCGCGCCCTGCCGCTGCTGTCGAACTTCCGCGTTCTGATAGAACGGGGCCGACATACCGGAATCGATGAACCCCGGCGCGATAGCGTTCACCCTTATGTTGAACTCTCCCCATTCCAGGGACATCTGCTGGGTCAGCGCCACAACGCCCGCTTTAGCTGCCGGATAGGCACCGCAGGACATGGCGGGATGTATGCCGTTGATAGACGACATGTTGACGATGCAGCCACCGCCGTTGTCGCGCATGCGCCGCGCTACGGCCTGAGCGACGATGAACACGGCGTTGAGGTTCACCTCGACGACCGTCCGGAAGTGTTCCACCGGGTGGTCGATGAGAGGCCCGGTACGCAGTATTCCGGCGTTGTTGATCAGCACGTCTGGTACCGAACCCAGGACGTCCAGCGCCTCCTCCACGGATTCGGGATTGCAGACGTCGGCCGGCAGGGGCACAGCGTTCTGCAACCGGTCTGCCAACACGGCACAGCCGTCCGCGTCCAGATCCATCACACCCACTCGATATCCTGCGCGGGCCGCATGTTCAGCCATGCAGGCGCCGAGGCCGTGCGCAGCACCCGTAATGAGCACAGTACGATCATCCATCATGCGTCCTCCTGATTGCCGGGCATTCACGTTTCCTGCTCTGGAGCGAACAGGATAGGGTACGTCTGCCAGGTCTCGCGATCGATGGTGGCATCCATTTGGCCCGGTCTCTCTGGATCCCGAACCGCGCCCGCGGCCAACAGGCCGCGTGCCATCCAGGTGACCATGCCCAGCTGCCGTTTGTCCGCGTCTATGGTCTGGCCCGGCAATGGAAGAATTCCCGCGGCTAGGTTTTTACCCAGACAGGAATGAATACCTATACCGAAGGTAATACCCGTCTCGGGCACGCCTTTGACAGGCATGCGGTAAGGATTGAACTCGTCCGCGTCCGTGCCGAAAACCTTCGGGTCACGGTTGGCCAGACGCAGGTTAATCTCCACCTTATCTCCTGTGTGGGCGACGGCTCCATTGTCGAAGTTCACGTCCGCCAGGGCTTTCCGCCAGGCCACCGGACTGGATGGATGCAGACGAAAGCTTTCGTGAACAAACCGCTGCACCAGCGTGCTGTCCTGCAGAAGTAGAGACCGGTCTTCGGGATGATCCTCGCACCAGGTCAGCAGATGGTGTACCGCATGTCCCAGCGAATGTACCGAAGTGTGCGCACCGGCCAGAAAGAAGAATCCTGTCTCACGCAGCACCATGTCCCGCGCCAGGTCAAGGTCATCCTCGTTTCTAAGCAATACGGTGAGGATATCCATAGGCAGCTGCTCCTCGCTGATCTCGCCCGCGCGAAAACGCTCGAGGAGATGCTGTCTGCGTGCCGCGGAAGGCGTGAAGAAACGCTGATCGAACTCGTCAAGCGCCGTGCGAATTTCCGCCTTGCCGCTCTCGCGGTCTACTTTCGACTGGCCGAGCGTGGCGGCCAGCCCAAATGTGCGCAGCAGACGCACAAGGTCGTCGAACTCCAACTCGCTACCATCCTGGCGATCGATACCGGCAAACGTGATGGCCAGATAGACCATCACGCGATAGCCAAAATCCACCACGTCGGCACTGCCACGTTCCAAAAATGGTGCCCCAACGCTGGCAAAAATCTGCGGAATGACCTCGTTTTCGTAATGACGGAAGAAGTCTCGACGAAACACGCGCATCTCAAGCAGACGGCGCTTGCGGTGTTCCTCGCCATGCAGAGTCACCAGCACACGATCCATGAGCAGCGCGCCTTCGTCATAAAGCGCCTGTTTGAGGTCAGGCTCCCGCAGGGCCTGGTCGCAGGCGCGGTAGTCGTGGAGTTCTATGGTGCTCATGACGGGCTTGCCACTCTTTTCTCCTTTTCCCTCTATTCCCTTGTTTCCTTTTTTTTGCGAATTTCGCGCGCACGCCGCAGACTCGCCATTATCAATGATTGGAACGGCAGCCACCATGCTCTACGCAATTAAGACCGCGCCCCAGTACACCACGTGGGCCGACATGCTGACCGTCTGGCGTGCGGCTGACGAGATGGACGTGTTCCATTCCGCCTGGAACTTCGACCACTTTTATCCCATCAACGTTGCCGATACCACGGGCCCCTGCATGGAAGCCTGGACCACCCTCTCGGCACTGGCCCAGGCGACCAGCCGCATCCGCATAGGCTGCATGGTCAGCGGCGTGGTGTACCGACATCCAGCCGTGCTGGCCAACATGATGGCCTCCCTTGACATTATCTCTGACGGTCGGCTCGAAATTGGCATCGGCGCGGGGTGGAGCGAAGAGGAGTGCACCGCCTACGGTATTCCCCTGGGCTCGCTGACCGAGCGCTTCGACCGCTTCGACGAGGCCTGCGAAGTCATACACGGAATGCTGACCCGGGAGACCACCAGCATCTCCGGCCGCTACTTCAATTTGCGCGACGCCCGCTGCAATCCCCCGCCGCTGCAGCGTCCGCACCCGCCGCTGTGCATTGGGGGCAATGGAGAACGACGAACCTTTCCCAACGTGGTGCGCTGGGCAACCCACTGGAATTACGCCGGATTCGACCTGGACGGGTTCCTGACCAAGCGGCAGGCGCTGCATGATCAGTGCCGCGCCGCCGGGCGCGACCCACAGGAGATCCTGACCAGCATTCATCAGCCGGTGGACGCGGCGGATCTTCAGGGTCTGGAGAAGCGGGCAAAGGCCTTTCACGATGCGGGACTGGGTCTGATGATCTTCTACCTGCAGCCACCTCTTTCCGCCGACATGCTTCAACCACTGGCCGACTTGGCCCGGCGGGTCGGATAGCCGACGGTTGGTTGTACAAAGGTCCGTTGTGTCGCCGGTAGATCTCAGGGTGAATCAGCGCTGCGCAGGCCGGCTTCTATGAGCATCGGCAACAGCAGGTCCTGGTACTGGGCGATGCCTTCGCCATAATCGACCCAGCTGAGGGTGACGCCATCCAGACCTGCATCCTTGAACGCCTGCAGACCGGCAACGACCTGGTCAGGGGTCCCTACCAGCGGCAGCGCGCCGTAGCCAGCGATCAGATTTGCAGCCATCGCTTCCCACTCGTCGCCCAGCGCGCTCTGAGAATTTGGAATCAGCACGTCCAGCAGGTTACGAACGCCTTCCCAATCACCCAGCGCCTGAACGTAGCGGTCTCTGAAGCGCCGGGCTTCAGCTTCGCTCTTGCGGCAAACCACGTAGGCCTGACCGAATACCTGAATGTCCCTTCCCTGTTCCGCCGCCATCGCCTTTACAGCTCGAGCATTGTCCCCCGCCGTCACCAGATCCGGGGCCACAACAAAATTCAGGTCCGCGTGACTGGCAGCAAAGCCCATGCCGCGAGGGCTGTTGCCTGCGCTCATGATCACCGGGGCCGGCTGCTGGACCGGCTTAGGCTCTGAATAGGCCGCCGGTGACTGAAAATAGGGGCCTGCGTAGTCAAACTCCTCGGTTTCGCGCCACAGCGCCTTGCAAAGGGATATCCAGTCTTCGGCGACATCATAGCGTTCGTCGTGGTCCCGCTGGGGCACGCCGAACATACCGATTTCCCTCTCATTCCATCCGGCAACAATGTTCAGACAGAAACGACCTCCGGCTATCTGGTCAATGGTAGCCACTTCCTTGGCCAGCCGTACCGGGTGTACCGTCGGCACATGACAGGTGGCGAAAACGGCGATCCGCTCCGTCACCGCGGCTACCGCGCTGGCCCAGGTCAGAGGTTCAAAGCTGCGATGATTGAAATTGGTCTGCCCGCCCATACCTTTCCAGCGCGCCACGGGCACCAGCCCGTCCAGCCCCGCGGCATCCGCAGCCTGTGCTATGCGCCGTGTCTCGGGCCAGGTAACGGCCAGCGTGCCGGGCGCGCTGGTCATGGCGCAGCCGCCGCTGACGTTGACGCCGAAAACGGCCAGCTTCAGCCCGTGGCCATCATCCCGACGCAGAGGGTTCGTCGATTGGGTCATAGGGTTCTCTCATCTTCTCCCGGACGCTGAGCATAGCCTGGAGAATTGACTGGGTCCAAAGTGCCAGCCATGATCAGTTCGGGGATTTTGCAGGGGGAGACCAGCACACATGCAGCCCGAACTGATCAAGACCGAAGTCACCGCCGACGGTGTGGCCATCGTCACCATGGACAATCCGCCGGTGAATGCTCACAGCGCCCAGGTGCTGGAGGAGATGGCGTGGACTTTTGACACCATCAGCGACCGGGATGACGTAGGAGCAGCGATTCTGACCGGAGCCGGCAAGGTGTTCTGTGCCGGCGCCGACATCAAATCCCGCAGTGGTCGCCAACCCCAGCCTGGGGATCACTGGCAGACCAGCCGCGCCGCCCGGGAGGCGTATCACAGCGTCCGCGAGTGTCAAAAGCCGGTTGTCGGCGCGCTCAACGGACCGGCGCTCGGCGGCGGCCTGGCCATCGCGGCATCCTGCGACATACTTCTGGCCGCGGAGAGCGCGTGCCTGGGCCTGCCGGAAATCGACGTCGGCCTTCTCGGCGGCGGGCGCCACGCTCAAAGACTGTTCAGCCACTCGCGTCTGCGTCGTATGATGCTTACCGGCTACCGGGTTTACGGACCCGAGCTCTACCGACTGGGCATCGTCGAGGAGTGCGTGCCCGGTGACAATCTCATGGACGCAGCCGTTGAAATTGCCTCAGAAATTGCCGCCAAGAGCCCGGTCGCCATCAGGCTCGCCAAACACGCACTGAACACCATCGAAGAGTTGACCTTGCGAGACGGCTATCGCTTCGAGCAGACCATGACCGGACAGCTCTCCCAGACCGAAGATTCCAGAGAAGCCATGCGAGCCTTCGTCGAGAAGCGAAAACCTGTCTTCAAAGGCAGATAGTCCACAACCGAGTCCATGAGGAAAAGACCAAGATAAGGAGGAGAAGATGCGACGCAGACTTTCAATAACCACACTGATGCTGGTATCCGCTTTTACGGTATCGGCAGCGGAGCTGGATATGTCCCAGTGCGCGTTCCCGCCGATGCCGGAAGTGCCTGACGGCGCCAGCGCTACTGAGGAGCAGATGGCAAGTACGGCAACGGCGGTTCGCACCTACGTCGGCGAAACCCAGACCGCGCTCACCTGCCTTGAAGATCTGGAAAAATCGCTCGGCGAGGATATCACCGCCGATCAGCGTGCGAGCATCATAGACAACTACAATGCCCACGTGGACGAGATGAACGCCGTCGCCAGCGAGTACAACCAGGAAGTCCGGGTTTTCAAAGGCGACGAGTAGCGGCGACGTTCCGAACCGGCAGCGGCTGGAGGTCCTCCAACCTCAGCCGTCCTCGCGATTAAAACGACCCGTGTATTGTTCCAGCGAGTAGAGCCCGCGGGTCCGTTTCAGGTTCGGATTGAGATCGTGCCACCAGGTATAGTTGGCGGCGACCCCGCCTGGAAGGGGAACCGGCAGGAAGACCTGCTTGAGCTTTTTGTCCGTCAGCACGCATCGATCGAACTCGCCCAGGTCGTTTTCGATGCATACCTGGTAGCGCGCCTGGCTGCCCTCTCCGAGCTTGCCGGCGAGATTCAGGCGCACGCGCTTTTGAACGCCGTCTTCCTTGACGTACATGTAGTTTTCGCTGACCACGGCTTTGTCGATGACGACATCGATGTAGGGGTCGCCGTCTGCCGGACCGACATGGTAGCCGAGCTCTATGGCGTGACCAGAGGTCGGTCGCAGCTTGCCGAGACACAGCCGGTTTTCCACGGTCAGCGGAAACCTGGCCGTCCATAGGGAGCCCGTCGGCTCGCGACGGACATCAAACGACTCCGCAGCGCCGAGACGGGTGATGCACCCGCGCCCCAGCAAATCGAGCGGGCGGCCGGCCGCCAGATCCGACGGCGATCGGAAAAAAGCCACCGCAAGGTCTCCGTTATCGGCGACCGAGAGCTGCAACAAAATGTCCACCAGCGGATCATCATGCACCTTGCAGTCCGCCACCGCAGGGTTGCACGAACTGTAGTTCAGGTCGTCGGTGGGATCTTCCGTGAGGGCCGATGCGAAGCTGCCCCTGTAGGTTCCGACGAACGGCTCATACGTTGACGGAACCGGGAAAGAACCACCGCTACCAGCGCAACCCATCAGAATTCCCGACAGCAAAACCAACGCAAACCGCATGAGTCTATACACCTCTCTATCGCCGCATAGCTACCACTGGTAGTCCAGACGCGCAAACACACTGCGTCCGTAGCCCGGCAGGCGCTGGCCAGGCGCGATATCCGGATTTCCCGTGACGCGATTCACGCCAGCAAGATGATCCTCATATCGCTTGTCCAACAAATTATCGACCCCTGAGCTCAGCCGCAGTTCCCGGGTCAGCTGCCAGAACCCCCGGAAACTGAACACCTCATAGCTGTCGCTGGTTCGTTCGGCGTTGGTTGCAGAGACCCGGTTCTGACGCGCGTACAGCAGACTTTCAAGGCTCAGCCCCCAGTTCTCGTCCCGATAGTCGACGGCGAGGCGCCCATTCAGTGGTGCTATTCGATAAAGGTCGTCATCAATATCTTCTCGCTTGCCGCGCACGTAGTTCACAGCACCGCTAAGCGACCAGCGCGCGTTCATCGTGTAGCGCCAGTCCACGTCGAAGCCGTAGAAAGTTGCGTCCACGTTGTTGAGCTCCAAAGGATCTGCCATTGAGGCGCCGTTCATCATGTTCATCATCCGCACGAAAGTAACGGCATCAACGTTGGTAGACGGGGTACCTTGAATGTAGTCTTTCACATCCCGATAAAAAACGCGCGGTGACAGCGACAGCGTCGACGTCTCCCAGTCCAGGCCCAGCTCTACCTCGCGCGCGACCTCCGCATCGAGATCTATCCTGCCGGTATAGGTAAGCCCGTCGGCGAGTCCGGCTGTGGCTTGCAGCGGCAGCCACAGGTAACGTTCCTGATAGGCGGGCGACCGGGTTTTCCGGGAAACGCCGGCGAAGTACTGCAGCCCGGACCGCGGCGCAAAGTAGATTTTGGCAACTCCGTCCACGTTGTTGTCAGCAACGGACCGGTCGGCCGTGTTGAAGCTGTCCCGAAGCTGCACCGCGGGAGGGATGCCCAATCGTGCCGGCGTGGCGTCCACTCGGCCTGCATCCGTGGTCACCCGGTTGTAGCGCAAGCCCAGCTCCGCGGACCAGTTCTCTGCCAGCGCAAGCTGACGCTGAACGAACAAGCCGACCACACGCCGTTCGGCGTCGTTGAAGGCATCAACGAAAAACTGCGGCACCTGGGGATTGTCGATCTCGCCATTGTGCCTCTCGTCATGCACGTCCATGCCCAAGGCCCAACCGTTCCGGTTGGCGGAAAACGTAAAGCCGGCATTACGACCATCGGTGGTATTGCGGCGGTAGTTGCGCACTTCGCCTGGTGACGGCCGAAGATGATAGTTGCTCATGCCGTGATCGATCTGGCTGTAGTAAAGGCGAGCGTCCACCTGCCAGCGCTCCCCATCGAACTCGTAGGCCAATCCGTAGAGGTTGGAATCGATGTACGCAATATCCATGGGCAACGCCGGCGTACCCGTGTGCCCGGTCTCATTGCGGCCAAAATCAAGCTGCAAGGTATGCACACCCTGGCGAAAACCGTAACCGATATCGAAGCGATCGCGCCGGTATTCCGTGGGCACTATGTCACCCCCTCCGAAGGAAGCGTCGTCCGCCCGCTCGCTGAGGCCCGACAGCTTCAGCCGCTGCGCCCTGTCCGACAGCACGAACGCGCCGCTGAGCAGGGTGGAATCGTTCACCGACTGGGCCCCGGTTCGCATGCGGCCATGCAGTTCGGCACCCTGATCTGCGAAGGACCCGGACCAGGTCGTCGCATTCACCACCCCACCAATGGTTTCCTGCCCCGCCGAGACAGGGGCGATACCCCGATAGATCTCCAGCGTATCCAGATGGGCGGCGGGGGCGTAGGACAGCGGAGGATCCATCCAGTTGGGGCCACCCGGGCTGATAAAGGCACCGTTGATCCGGGAACTGATGCGGAACCGGGACATGCCGCGGTAGTAGGCCATGCCGGTCAGCGGGCCATTGCTGACAACGTTTGCTCCGGGCGCATTGCGCAGCAGTTCCGCAGAATCCGGCGCCATATCAAGCGTCTCCGCCGGTTCGAAGACGCGAGTGTCGTGCTCGGCGGTTACCAGAACCTCCTCCAGGGGTTTTCGCAGAGGCGCCCGCACGGGCGTATCTTCAAAGTTGGGCGTTTGGGCCGTCGCGGCCAGCGGGCGCGCCAGCAACATCGTCGCCAGCGCTAGGGAAACGAAAACAAGTCGCATGATCTTCTCTCACTAAAAAGGGAACATCCGAGCCCGAACCGGGGTAGATCCACCAATGCGCTGCTGCGCCGGCTTCGCCGCTCAGGCCGTCAGGAAAAGTCCGCGAGAAGAAGTTGGGGGTGCCCTAGATCGAAAGGCGAGGAGGATCAGTAAATCGGTCGTAGACGCTTCCCCGGCGACGCGAGGCAGCCCTGCGGTTGCGCCACTCTGCAGAGCCACAACGTCTGCCTTGCAGAGTTCAGCAGAGAGCGCGCCGCCCAGATCACACTGCAGGCGTTCCGCAGAACCTGCGTCATCGACGTGATGATGATGCCCGTGACCACCACCCAGCAACCGACTCATGACCTGCGCGCTCAAGCCGTCGGGGCACAGCTGCAGAAACCAGCCACCGGAAACCGCTGTGGGCATGTATCCCACCGGCACCAGGACGCGCAGGGCAAAGGCGGCGATCACCAGGCAGCGGGCAGAGAACCAAAGCGCGCCGCAGGTAGAAGCAGAATTCATGCGTGGATAATAAGCGACGATAAAGGCCGCATCACTACGTAATCCCCCAGAGCCCTGTCTGCGGGTTATCCCGGGTTACGGGGGGCCGGCGCGGGTATACCGGGTGCCTGGAGGGTCCACCGCCCAGTCCGGCGCCACCTCCCAGCGATCGCCGTAGACCAGCTCCGGCAGAGGTCTGCGCCGAACCGGGCCGTGTGCGCCCCGTGGCCGACCCAGAGTTACGGTTGCGGCGATGAATACTTCTTCCGGAATACCCAAAAGTTCTTTCAAGGGCTTATCCACCTGGCCGTGAAAGCCGGTGATGACGCCGCCATAGCCCAGGGCGCGGGCTGCCAGCAGCAGGTTCTGCACGGCGGGATAAACCGAGGCTCCCTCCATAGGAGACGGCTCGCGATAGCGGACCAGGCAAGGCAGCACCAGGACCGGCGCCGTCTCAAAATGCGCAACATAGTCGTCCATGGTTCTGGCCAACCGTGCCTTCGGAGAATCGGCCACTTTGCCTGAGCCCTGGTCGTAGCCGTCTCGGGCACGTTTGGCCGACCAGAGCGCCCGCGCGGCGTCGCCGATCAGCGCCTTGGCCTGGCGGGCTCGCTCGCTGTCCGTCAGCACCACAAAGCGGAACGGTTGCCTGTTGGAACCGCTGGGCCCTCGGGTAGCCGCAAACAGCATGGCGCGCAGGGCAGAGTCCGGTATGGGTTCATCGCGATAGCGGCGGATCGCCCGGGTGGAAGTCAGGCCTTCGAGAAGACCCACCTGATCTTCAGGCAGCGCTTCGTTCTGCAGCGGGTGCGACATGCCTTCAGATCGTTCCATCAGCAGCCGCTCTGGTTCAGTTCACGAATCGAGAAATCCAGCGGTGATAGTTCTGCACCGCCGGCTCGTTGCGACCGTACAGGAACTCCGTGTTGGCTCCGGACCGCAACCCGGCCTGAATTCGGAACCCCATGGCATAGTCCTCGTCGCGCACGGCCTGCAGAACCATGGCGCTGAAGGTTGCCGTGGCCTTTTCTTCCTCCGGCGTAACCGGCGGCTTGGCAGCCAGAACCGTCTGGCGGGTAAGCGTGGTGTCGATGGTGGGGCCAGGGAAAATATGGCTTACCAGGCAGTGGTCGCCCAGAATGCCCGATATAGAAAGATTCGGAAAACCCGAGTGGATGAGACGGATGTCCTGTCCCGGGTTCCAATCAGACTCGGCCCTATCCGCCAGCGCGCCCAGAGAGCGACGACCGAAGACCATGCGCTGGTGCGGCCCATACGTATCGTGCACGAGCAGATTGCCAATGGTGTGCTCGCCAACCGTCTTACCGTGCACGGAATCGTGATGGTAAACCTCAAGGTAGCCGTCCATGGTGACTTTCCAGCCCGGGCCCAAGATCTCTCGCTGCTCGTAAATATGCCAGTTGGTCAGGTCCAAGGTGTCCAGCTCGGCCTGAAAAGGCCCCAGCCACTCGTCGACATCAAAAGCTTCGTCAGGTGACAACGTAACCCAGATCAGGCCGCTTCGTTCGGCACACGACAGGGACGTCAGTCCCAGCACCGATTCGTCGACGTCGCCAAAGGTCTCCCCGCGGTAGCGGCCTACCAGCTCACCCTGAGTGTTGTAGGTCCAGGCGTGATAGGGACAGGCGAACACCCGCGCGTTGCCGGTACCGGGTTTACAGACCGGCGCCCCGCGATGCCGGCAGGCATTCAGGAAAGCGCGTACCGTGCCGTCTTCACCCCGCACCAGCAGCACCGGAGCGTTGAGCTGATCGATGGCCAGATAGGAACCCGGCTCGGGCAGTTCGAGGCTCAGGGCCATAGCGAGGGGCAGATGACGAAATACCCGATCCACCTCGCGCTCATAGCGCTCAGGATCTGTATAAGCTGCCACAGGCATCGACATGATGCCGTCCGCCTGATCGGTTGTGCGGTTCCGATAATGAACCAGCGCTCGCCGGGTGAGGGCCAGGAGCTCCAAACTTCTGTCCGTCATCGTCTGTCCGTCACGGCTTGTTCGTGATCATCTGTCCAGGCCCCGCTCCCGGAGCGAGCGCGAGCCTGGAGTCGGGTTCACTTCAACTTGTCCATCACCGGGCCGAACAGCTTTTCGTCCGACCACAGCTGCTTCGGGGTCTCCAAAGGCTTGGAAACCCAGGTCTCGTTGATGAGATCGCGCCAGGTGATGTTGTTGTTGGTTCCGTTGCCACCCCAGGATCCGCAGCCGAGCGAGAAAGTCTGTCGCATGCCGTTCCAAAGATTGCCACTGTTAGACGCCGACTGGGGCTGGTTGACCATGACCCGCGACGTGCGGGTAACGTTAGCCAGCTTCATGATGTTTTCATCGCTGTTGGAATAGATACCGCAGGAATGACCCTGGCCTTGATAGGCCTGGATGGCGTTGGTGTGATAGATGGCATCGTCGATGTCTTTCACCCGGTACAGGGCCATAACGACCGACAGCTTCTCACCGGAGAAGGGGTAATCGGGGCCGAAGCCGGTTTCCGGAACGATGAAGAACTCCTTGCCTTCAGGGAGCTCGATGCCGGCCATGGCCGCCAGCTTCTCCGCCGGTTGTGCAACGATAGCTGTGTTGAGGTGCCCGTCGTGCCAGATGGTGTTCTGCAGCCGCGCCTTTTCCTCTTCATTGACCAGATAACCGCCCTGATGAAGCAGTTTTTCCAGCATCTCGTCGTAAATGGCATCGACCAGCAGCACCGAGTTGTCGGACGAGCAGGATGCGGCCAGGTCCAGCGTTTTGGAGATGCGGATCTTCTCGGCAGCGTCGTCCAGATCCGCGGTTTCGTCCACGGTAATCACCGCATTGCCCACACCGACGCCCAGAGCCGGGGTGCCACTGGAATAGGCGGCCGTGACCATGGCGCCGCCGCCGGTGGCCAGCACCCGATCGCACTGGCGCATGAGCTCATTGGTGGTCTCCAGGGACGGCTCTTCGATGCCGATCACCAGATCAGCGGGCGCGCCGAACTGCTCCAGCGCGTCGCGCATCAGGTCGCAGATCATTTTATTCGTACGCTTAGCCCGGGGATGGGGGGCCAGAATGATGGAATTGCGCCCCTTAACGGCGGAAATGGCCTTGATGACGGGGGTCGCTTCGGGATTGGTAGAGGGGCACAGCGCGCCGATCACGCCCATGGGCTTCGCGATCTTTACGATGTTGCGTTCCGGGAGCTCCTCAATGATGCCCACGGACTTGTCATCGATGATGTCCATAAGCGTTGCGCGGGTTTTACGGTGGATCTTCAGATACTTGCCATCGTAGTTCCCAAGCTGGGTTTCCTCGACGGTAAACCGGGCGATTTCCTCCGCCACGCCGGGACGAGCTGCCGCCCAGACCATGGCGCGGATCAGGGTGTTCACCTGCTCCTGGGTATAGTTTTCAATCTGCGCCTGAGCGGCCCGCGAGCGCTCGATCAGACCACGAATTTCCTCTGCGGCGGACGGTGCCTGATCTGGCATGACGGTCTGTTCTGACATGGGGAGCCTCCCTTAGAGCTGTGCTAAACGTAACCGAATACTTTACACAAATCCCCGGGCAGTAGCCACGAACACCTGTATCCGGGGGCCCGGCTGCCCTGAAACGGTAAATTGTAGATGATCGAATTATTTGGCACATTGATTCGCAACCATCGATCCAAATCTATCCGGGAAAGGGGCTCACATGAGCGAACGTTACGCCAACTATCAGCGCCTGGCTTTCGACCGCCCGGCAGACCGCATACTTCGAATCACCTTCAATCGCCCTGAGCGCTACAACGCTTTAGACGCCATCGGCCACAAGGAGATCACCTACGTCTGGCGCGAGGTGGACGAAGATCCGGATATCGACGCGGTCATCCTCACCGGTGCGGGCAAAGCATTCTCCGCAGGCGGCGATTTCGAAATGGTGGAGAAGATCATCGACGATTTCGAAACCCGAGCCCGAACCTGGAAAGAAGCCCGGGATCTGGTCTACAACCTCATCAACTGCGGCAAGCCGGTGATATCGGCCATCAACGGCCCCGCGGTAGGCGCTGGGCTGGTGGCCGGGCTGATGGCCGACATCTCGATCGTCGCCAGATCCGTGAGCCTGACCGACGGTCATACGCGACTCGGCGTAGCAGCGGGAGACCACGCCGCCATCATCTGGCCGCTGCTCTGCGGTATGGCCAAGGCAAAGTACTATCTGCTCACCTGCGACCGCCTGTCCGGAGAGGAAGCCGAGCGTATCGGCCTGGTTTCGCTGTGCGTGGACGACGACATGCTGCAGGACCGGGCGCTGGCGGTAGCGGAGAGGCTGCGCGACGGCGCCCAAAGCGCCATCCGCTGGACCAAATACTCTCTCAACAACTGGCTGCGCATGGCCGGCCCGACCTTCGACGCCTCAACGGCTTTGGAAATGCTCGGCTTCACCGGACCGGAAGCCAGCGAGGGGGTCGCCTCCCTCAAGGAGAAACGCGACCCGAGCTTCCCCAAAGGCTCTCCGCTCTAACGGCGGGCTCACGGGAAAGCCCGCGGCTTGCCTACCAGATTTTGACCCGGGCATCGGCCTGCAGGTACATGGCGTCGCCAGCTTTGACGTCGAACGCGCTGTAAAACTCGGGGATGTTGGGTAGAGTGCCCATGACCCGATAACGGGCGGGTGAGTGAGGGCCCCGCAGCAGCTGCTCGCGCAGTAGCTCATCCCGTATCTTGCTCCGCCAGGCGCGCGCAAAGCCGACAAAGAAGCGCTGTTGTCCGCTGAGGCCGTCGATCCGGGGTGCGGGTTGTTCCCCCAACGACAGCTCGTAGGCCCGGTAGGCGACGATCAAACCCGCGAGGTCCCCGATATTTTCTCCTAAAGTCAGCTCGCCATTGATTCCCAGATCCGGAAGCGGCTGAAAGGCC
>JAHEEG010000011.1:0-9977 GCA_024640825.1 Gammaproteobacteria bacterium | reverse complement strand
GACTCGTACTCCCGAGCATCGGTATCAGTCCACCAGTCGCGGAGCCGGCCGTCGCCGTCGAACTTGCGTCCCTGATCGTCAAAACCGTGAGAAAACTCGTGGCCGATGACAGAACCAATGCCCCCGTAGTTGTAGGCGTCATCGGCAGCCGCATCGAAAAAGGGCGCCTGCAGGATTGCCGCCGGAAAAACGATCTCATTGAAGGTCGGACGGTAGTAAGCGTTGACCGTCTGGGGGGTCAATCCCCATTCCAGCCTGTCTACGGGTTTGGAGAGCTTCGCGACTTGGCGATGATACTCAAACGCGCGCGCACGAATCACATTGCCCAGCAGGTCCCCTCTCCGAATCTCCAGTAACGAGTAATCGCGCCACCGATCCGGATAGCCGATCTTAACGTTAAAGGCCGCAAGCTTAGCGCGGGCAGCCGTTCTGGTTTCTAAGCTCATCCACTCCAGAGAATCGATCGCCTGCCCGAAGGCGGTGCGCAGGTTCTCGACCATGGCGCGAACTTCCTGCCTGTACTCCGAGGGAAAGTATTCGGCGACGTAGAGCTTGCCCACCAGCTGGCCCACCGAACCGTTAACGAAGCGAGTACCCCGTTTCCATCTTTCCGGCTGGGACTCCTGGCCGCGCAGGGTGCGCCCGTAGAACTCAAAATTGGCACCATCGATTTCCCGATCGAGGAACGGAGCGAAGGACGTGAGCAGTTTGAAGTTGGCATAGTTGCGCCAATCCTCCAGGCTCCGGCCGCGAATCAACCCGCCCAGCTGCTGGAGATAGCTGGTCTGCGCGAAGACGACGTGCTCCGGATCACCAATCTCTGCAGCCGCCAGGAAAGCTGCCCAATCAAAACCGGGACTGAATCCGGCCCGCGCGTCGCGGTCGACCCGATTGCCGTAGATGCGCTCACGGTTGCGGTTCTCGACGCGGGTCCACTGTGCTTCGGCAAGCGCACGCTCCAGGCTGAGGATACGCTCAGCGGCACCCTGGGCCGGCCGGCCTCCCAGGCTCAGCATGCGGTCGATGTGGGCCACGTACTCCTGACGTATCTCGACAAACTTCTCATCGTCACTGAGGTAGTAATCTCTATCCGGCAGGCCAAGCCCGTCCTGCCAGAGATAAGCCAGGCTGCGGGTGGGATCCTCCGCGTGGGCGTCAACGTAAAAAGCTACGGGGCCGTCGATACCCTTTATCAGCGCCGCACCGAAATAACCGATGAGTGCCTCATAACTGTCGATAGCCTCGATCGCGGCAAACGCGTCCGCCAGCGGCGCCACTCCCAACTTATCGATGGCATCTACGTTGAGGTAATCCAGATAGAGATCACCGATCTTCTGGGCATCGCTGCCAGAGGGGGCATCGCTGGCGGCAGCATTTTCGATCACAAAACGCACCTCAGCCTCGGTGCGCTCGAAGACCTCGGTCATGGCACCGTAGGACGAGAAATCCGGCGGGATCTGCGTTCGTGCAAGCCAGGGGCCGTTGACATACTGGTAGAAATCGTCCTGCGGCCGGACCGCAAGATCAAAAAGCCCGGCAGAGCCTGCTGCGATCTCAGCGCCAGTCACCGCTTCGTCTGCGGAATCCTCGCAGCCCGCCAGGAACGAAAAAAAGAACACGTAAACAACGAGATGGCGCATGGGCAACGATTCCGCTAGGTGATTGGCTGAAAGCGCTCGACGAGAGCGGCCGGCATGTTAACGAAGGTAGAGGACGCGCGCCAACTGCGAGCCGAGCCTCTCCCCGGCCTGCCGATGCGCCCCGCTTCGTCAATCCAGACCGCGATGGCCACGTTGACCATGTTGTAAGGGTCAGCGATGAGGTGTCTGGTATCGGCGAGGCTTGGATGGGTCGGCGCCGCCGCTTCAATCCAGGGGCGAGCATCTTCCGGCGTTTTGTCCAGCGCCACTGTAATGACGGTGAAGCCAAGGTCTTTCAGTTATTCGGAAATTTCCAGCCGCCCGGACAGGCCATCAAGACAGCCTCACCGGGAGGCGTAGGCCGCCAGCAGGATCTTCTGGTCCCAATGCCCGAACAGCGAGTGCAAATGAGCATCGAGGTCGGGCAGAGTGAAATCCTGGGCTTCCAGCGTCTGCAGGGCCTCAGGGCTCGTGGCAGGCACGACCGCCGCGTACTGTCACGGGTACGGTGGCAGCCGCGCCGACGTCAAGCAGAGTATCAGTTCCGTTACTCACAGCTCACTCCAGGCCATTGGCCCATTCGATTACCGGCGCATAACTGTCCAGCACTTTGAGAGACTCGTCCTGGGAAGAAGTCGGCAGCGACAGAATAACCCGGTTTACCCCCTTGGCCTGGAGTTCGGCCAGCACATCCTGGCTTTCCGGAGCTGTGAAAAGGCTGACGTCGATCTCGGCGCGATCGCGCCCCTTCTCCTCGCAAAGCGCATTGAGCTGGTCGAGGCGCTCCTCCCAGCCGGGCATGCCGATGGGCAACCATCCCTCGGCATAGTCGACGATCCGCTCTATGGCCCATTTCGATGAAGCGCCAATATAGACCGGCGGGTGCGGCCGCTGGACGGGTTTCGGCTCGACCCATACGGGATCGAAATCCACGTACTTGCCGTGAAAGGACGCACCTCTTTCGGTCCAGCAGGCTTTCATTGCCAGCACGTGCTCGCGCAGCACTTTCCATCTCTCGGCAAAGGCGACGCCGTGATTCTCCAGCTCTTCGGCGTTCCAACCGGCGCCGATGCCGAATAGAAAACGCCCACCGGACAGGGAATCCAAAGACGCGACCCGCTTGGCAAGCGCGATGGGGTGATGTTCCGGCACCAGGCAGACGCCGGTGCCTATTTTCAGGCTCTCGGTGACGGCAGCCGCCTGGGCCAGGAAGGTAAAGGGCTCGTAGGACTCCCAGTAGATGCTCGGCAGATCGCCACCCGGCGGGTAGGGGGTTCTGCGTGAAGCCGGAATATGTGTGTGTTCCACCACCCACAGAGATTCGAAACCCCGCTCTTCCAGCGCCCGGGCCAGCGGCACCGCGGCCATGGAGTAATCTGTGGGAAAATTCGATACGCCAATTTTCATGCCTGCAGTTCCTCAGCAACAGCGTTGCAGTAAGCGTGTTGTGCCAACAGCGTTTCGCTAAAACGATGTAACGGTGATCAGATCTGATAGTAGTCGGGCAGATCCTGTCGCGAGATCTTCTCCGCGTGCATAAACGGATCGTGACCGAAGTAGATGTCCTCGCCGATCAGCTTGCCCTCGGCATCGGCGGGCCATACCGTGACCAGCTGGGTCGTGGTGAGAACCAGGTCCTCCGGCTTCAGCGGCTCGTCGTTGACCTGCTGCATGCCCATCGCGAGCAGGGTCTCACCTTTGTAGACCTGCTTTACCTGGCCTTCGGTGATCACCGCATCATCGTCCACGACGATCCGTTCCACGACCACCTCGAACTGCTGACCACCTCGCGCCATCATGTCCGTGTAGAAGCCCTTGACCGCATCGTAGCCCTCAATGACGGACGGCTGAGTCCCCCAGAAGTGATAAACAGGTGACCCGGTGAGCGTACCCATGAGCGGTTCCAACTGCCCCTTGATTTCGTACTCCATGTGATTGCGCACCTCGGTGAGCAGGCCTCTGCGCCGGGGATTCGATTCCTCGTCAGCGCGTGTTTCCAGCGGCAGCCAGCTGTTATGTGGCTCAATTTTAAGCATCAACTGTTTCCTCCTTAGACGCCAGATGGTAACCGGCCATCAAAAGCAAAAAAAGATGATAAGCGGAAGGACATTTGGCCTGGCAGGCCTTTGACAAGACCATGAGCTTTGCTCAGGCGGGCAGCGCCGGCCGTTTGACTGCTCCTCGGGGTTCGGATTCAATGCCACGAGGGAAGCGACAGACCTGCAAAGATCAATTACCAACGCCAGGGGGATGCAACTGCCATGCGCTCATCTATTTCAGAAAAACTGATTTTCACAAGCCATGCGGCCCCCGTGACCGCGGGCATCGCAACGCGAGCGACAGCATGAGCGCGCTTGACGATCTCTACAGCCTGGAAGGCGATGTCGCCGTTGTCACCGGCGCGGGACGCGGGATCGGCGAAGGCATCGCAAAAACCTATTCCAGAGCCGGCGCCTCGGTGGTATGCGCAGCCAGACGAACCGAAGAGATCGAACGGGTGGCCGGCGAGATCCGCGACGCGGGCGGCCAGGCTATCGCAGTAACCACCGACGTGACCGACGAGGCCGCCGTGGAAGCACTTGCCGATGCAGCTATCGAGGCCTTCGGCAGCCTGGACATCTGGGTCAACAACGCTGGCGGATCGCCCATTCAGGCACCGCTGGCCGAACTACCGCGGGACGAGTGGAACGCCACCGTTGCGCTTAACCTCACAGCCATCTGGAACTGCTGCAGCGTGGCGTCGCGACGCATGAACGATGGCGGCCGCATCGTCAACATCTCTTCCGTGGCGGCAGAAATGATCATTCCAGGCAGCGGTCACTATGCCGCCGCCAAAGCCGGATGCAATGTACTGACCCGGACCTTCGCCAGCGAGCTGGGTCCGCGGATCCGTGTCAACGGTATCATGCCAGGTATGGTGCCAACGGAGATCTCCATGCAAGCTATGAAGCTGAGCGAAGAAGATCTGCCCAACCTCGAGAAGATGTTGAACCTGCCAGCAGGACGCCTGGGCACACCGGACGATCTGGGTGCCGCCGCGCTGTTTCTCGCCTCGCCAGGCGCCGCGTGGATTACCGGTCAGGTCATCCGCGTCACCGGAGGACCCTGAACATGACCACGAATCGAAAAGTAGTGCTGGCGGCAAGACCAGAAGGTCTGCCGACCCTGGATTGTTTCGGCACCGAAGAAGAACAGCTGGGCGAACCGGCTGAGGGCCAGGCGCTGGTTGAAGTGCAACACATCTCCATCGACGCCTGGATCAGCACGACCTTGGGCGCGAGAGATGGTCACCACGGGTCCGTGCCCATCGGGGGCACCCTCCCCGCGTTGGGTGTCGGCAGGGTCATCAGAAGCGCCGCGCCCGAGCTCGCCGCCGGCGACGAGGTTTTCGGCCCCATGGGCTCGCAGTCCCATCTGCTGGCTCCGGCAGCCATGTTTCAGAAGCTGGACGTCAGCCAGATCCCGGCCCGCAGCCATCTCGGCGTGCTCGGGCTGACCACCGGCATGACCGCCTACGTTGGCATGATCACGGTCGGGGGGCTCCGTGATACGGATACCGTGGTGGTCTCAGCCGCCGCTGGCGCGACGGGGTCCGTTGCCAGCGAGATCGGGCGAATAGGGGGCGCCAAGGTCATCGGTATCGCCGGAGGACCTGATAAGGTCCGCTATCTGGAGGACGAACTCGGCATCGCCGCCGGTATTGACTACAAAAACGAAGACATCGGCGCGCGCCTGAACGAGCTGGCGCCGGACGGTGTAAACCTGTTCTTCGACAACGTAGGCGGAACGATTCTGGATACGGTGCTGGACCGTATCGCGCCTCAGGCGCGCGTGGTGATCTGCGGGGCAATTTCCCAGTACGGCCACATGAACGACATCGCGGGTCCGAAGTTGTATCTGCGCCTGGCGGAGCGCAACGCCACAATGCGGGGCTTCACCGTGGACTACTGGTCCGATGCCCACGCCCAGGCAAGGGAAGATCTGAGCCGCTGGCTAAAAGAAGACAAATTCCACATCCGCGAGCACGTCGTGGAAGGGATCGAGCGCTTTCCGGAGGCGCTGCTGATGCTTTTCAGCGGGCACATCGGCAAGCTGATGGTGGCGCCCTGACCAGGCCTCGGGCGCTCGGATCTTTCAGCGTGCGGGGAGTTCCAGGACAAGACTTTCCCCGGCGAATCGAGGATCCGAGGCGGCTTCGATTTCGCCGTCCTCTGTCACCCAGATAAGCTGTACTTCGCCGAATTTGGAGAAGTGCGGCTCGACACGGTAGCCCATCGCCTGCAGCTCGGATACCGTGCCTTCGGCCAGAGGCGCTCCGGGGGTATGGGTAATCAGATCAGGTGGCAGAAGCTGATGATGAACCAGCGTGGCGGCCACCGCCTCCCGAGCATCCATGCCAAAGTCCACCAGGTTGAGCATCACCTGGTAGACGGATGTGAAGATAGCAGACCCACCCATGCCACCCAGAACCATGGCCACCTTGTCACCCCGCAACGCGATGGTAGGCGACATGGATGACAGCATGCGCTTGCCGGGCTCGATGGCGTTGGCCTCGTCGCCCACTACCCCATAGTAGTTGGGAACACCGGGAGCGAGAGAGAAATCGTCCATCTCATTGTTGAGCAGAAAACCGCCACCTGTCACAACCACGCCGCCGCCGAAGTTGGTGTTCAGCGTGTAGGTGTTGGAAACCGCATTCCCGTCACCATCGAGAATGGAGAAATGCGTGGTGTGGCTACCTTCCTTCAAGACCCCCACGGGTTCCGGAGCAGAGATGGCAAGCGGATCGATCTGCGCGGCACGGGCCTCGATGTACGCATCGGCCAGCAGTCGCGCCATAGGCACTTCGACAAAGTCTGGGTCCCCGAGATACCGAGCACGATCAGCAAAGATGCGCTTTTCAATCTCGGCCTTCAGGTGAATATAGCCGGCGGAATTGTGCGGCAGACCAGCAAAGTCGGCGCCGCGCAGGTCGCGTATCTTCAGAAACTGAGCAATGGCGAAGCCGCCCGAACTGGGCAGGGGGGCAGTAAGCACGCGGTATCCGCGCCACTCGAACGCGAGAGGCTCGCGCCAGACGGCCCGGTAGCCAAGCAGGTCCGTAGCCTTGACCAGACCGCCCCCGCGGATCATTTCTGAAACGACGAGCGCCGCCGTATGCCCCCGGTAGAATTCTTCCGGCCCTTCCCGGGAAATGCGATCGAGAGTATCCGCAAGCTCCGGCTGGCGGAAAATCTCGCCGGCCGTGATCGCGCCGAAATAATCCGAGAAGTTCGTATCGGCGAAACGCGGCGCGGCGCTGCGCACAGCGGCCTCGAGCTCCGGGGAGACCATGAAGCCCCCGCGCGCCAGCTTCACTGCCGGCGCCAGCAGTTCGGCCCAGGGCATTCCGCCATATTCCTGATGAGCCGCCCAAAGGCCTGCCACCGTGCCCGGCACGGCTACGGCACGATGCCCCAAAATGCTGGCCTCGCCGTCCACCTCACCTTGAACGTTGAGGTACATATCCCGATTGGCCAGACTCGGCGCGGTTTCGCGATAATCGAGAAACCGCGCCTGCCCGTCCATATAGAGCGTCATGAACCCGCCGCCGCCGATATTGCCCGCCTGTGGCTTGGTCACGGCCAGCACGAAAGCCGCGGTTACCGCTGCATCTACCGCGTTGCCTCCAACTCGAAGTACCGAGACAGCGGCTTCGGCAGCGTGGGCGTCAGCCACCGCGACGGCAGCCCGATGGCTGACCTGCTCCTCGGCCGAGTGAGCGGTCGAGGCGGCGGTATCTGCAGCATCCGGCTCCCGCGGGGCCGGTGGCGAGCAGCCAGCCAGCAGTGTCAGCATCAGAAACGCAGCGGGCCAGAGACCTCGGGCCGCAAACATCATAACTCCTCCTTCGGGCGTCGTTCGTCCTTCAGCGAGCGGATGAGGCAAACGGGGGCCTCTTCCCACAGCCGCGGTCCACACCCATCAGCCATCGCTGAAACCGGATGTTCAACCGAATCGTCGGCTAGGTCAGGGCGCTCTGCGAGAACGCCGCGTCCAGACTCCAGATACCATGTCCTCGCGCCGCGATGAACAGAAACGCAAAGCAGTAGAAGACGGCCAATTCGCCGCCGTTGACGATGGGGAAAAGGCTGTTGGTACCGTGGACCATCCAGTAAGCGGCGGCCATGGTGCCGCTGCAGATGAAAGCGGCTGGACGGGTCAGCAGCCCGATCATCACCAGGATTCCGCCTACGAGCTCGATACCGCCGGCACCATAGGTGATGAAGGCCGGCGCGTCGGGGTAGGCGTCCAGCGGGAAGCTAAAAATCTTCTGAGTGCCGTGCCACAGGAACAGCAGCCCGGTAACGATCCGCAACAGCGCGTAGGTCTGGTCCTCGAACTTCGCCATGAAAGTCAGCATGATCGTCTCCGTTAATTCGCTACCCCGGAGCACAACCGCTGGCGGGGACACCGAACCGCCGAAGGGGCGGCCAATTGCCGTGCCGAAGGCAACAGTCGCCGCAGGGCGGCAGATGCCCTTCAGGGTACCACTGCGCCGCAGTTTCGCTATAGTGACGCGCTTTCAAGATAAGCGGGGAAAGGCATGAAAGGAACCGTTCACTACGAGAAGAAAGGCGATATCGCGCTGCTGACGATAGACAATCCACCCGTAAACCCCCTCTCCAGCGGCGTCCGACAGGGGCTGCACGATGGCGTGAACCAGGCCCTCAGCGATGATGATATCAAGGCTGTAGTGCTCACCGGCGCCGGCAGAGCGTTCATCGCCGGCGCGGACATTTCGGAGTTTGGTGGTGAAAGCAAGGGTCCAGGCCTTCACGAGGTGCTCGCCAAAATGGAGAGCAGCACGAAGCCCATCGTGGCGGCCATCAACGGCACCGCATTCGGTGGTGGGCTGGAAGTAGCCCTGTGCTGCGATTATCGGGTGGCCGCGCCCAAGGCCCCGGTGGGGCTGCCAGAGGTAAAGCTCGGGTTGCTGCCCGGCGCGGGTGGCACGCAGCGGCTGCCACGACTCATCGGCGCCGAGAGGGCGCTGCAGTTCATTCTCTCCGGTGACCCCATTCCCGCTCCGCGAGCGCAGGAACTGGGCATTGTCGACGAAGTGGCAGCAGGAGACATCGTTGACGACGCCATCGCCTTCGCCCGTGCCAAGGTAGCCGCCGGCAGCCCAACCCGGAAGATCCGCGACGAGGAAGGCCAAGTGGTTGCTGATCGGGGCAACGTGGAGCTTTTCGCCAACGCGCGCAAGGATGCGGCCCGGCGCATGCGCGGTCGGTTCGCCCCGGAAATGATCATTCAGTGCGTGGAAGCGGCGGTCAATCTGGGGGACTTCGACGCCGGCATGAAGGTGGAGCAGGCGTGCTTCGCCCAGTGTCTGAAACACCCCCAGCGCGAAGCGCTGATCCACATGTTCTTCAGCGAGCGGGAAGTGGCCAAGATCCCGGACGTACCGCGCGACACGCCGGTCAAGGCCATCAAGTCCGCGGGCGTGGTGGGCTGCGGCACCATGGGCGGGGGCATCACAATGTGCTTCGCCAACGCGGGGATTCCCGTCAAGGTGCTGGAGATGAATCAGGAGGCGCTGGACAAGGGGCTCGGCGTCATCAAGCGCAACTACGACATTCAGGCGAGCCGCAGGCGCATGTCCACTGCGCAGGTAGATGAGCGCATGGCCCTGATCAGCGGCACCACCGGCTACGACGATCTCGCCGACGCGGATATCGTCATTGAAGCGGTGTATGAAAATCTGGACGTAAAAGTAGACGTCTTCAAGACGCTGGAGCGCGTCTGCAAGCCTGGCGCCATCGTCGCCAGCAATACGTCCGGCCTGGACGTCGACGCCATGGCGAACGCCACTTCCCGCCCTGGCGACGTGATCGGCCTGCATTTTTTCAGCCCGGCCAACATCATGCGCCTGCTGGAAGTCGTGCGCGGTACGAAAACCGACAAGACCACCATCGCCACCTCAATGCAGCTGGGCAAGACCCTGGGCAAGGTCGCCGTGCTGTCCGGCAATGCCCCCGGATTCATCGGCAACCGCATGCTGGCTGGATACACCCGACAGGCCGGTGAAATCATTCTGCAGGGTGCCACCCCCTATCAGGTAGACAAAGTGATTCAGGAATTCGGCATGCCGATGGGACCCTTCCAGATGAACGACCTGGTGGGTCTGGACCTCGGCTGGCGGGCTCGCAAGCTTGCCGGCATGAAACCAGAGGACATACCGATCACCGCGCGGGTTGCAGACAAACTTTGCGAGCTCGAGCGTTTCGGACAGAAAACCAATCGTGGCTTCTACATTTACCCTGAAGGCAGCCGGGCCGGCCAGGCCGATCC
>JAHEEG010000225.1 GCA_024640825.1 Gammaproteobacteria bacterium | reverse complement strand
CGCAGCGCCGGCATCGACAACGACGTGCACATCTACGATCACGTCCAGCACGGCTTCTGGCTGCACGTGGATCGCGATCCCGAGACCAACACGGCGCCCGCTCTGGATGCCTGGCAGCGGTTGAAAGCCTACTTGAGCAGCGTGCTGAAAAGCTGATGCAGATCGAATGGCAGGTACACCCGGGCACAGGACCTCACCTGCTGCTGGTGCACGGCTTCCTGACCGGCCCCGCCCAGTGGCAACCGAATCTGGACGCCCTGGCGACCATCTGCACACCGGTGACGGTGAAGCTGTGGGGGCACGCCGGCGCGCCAAATCCTGCACAGCCGCAGGCCTATCACCCCGACTACTATGTCGGGCAATTCGAGCATCTCCGCTTGCATCTGGGCGTGGCAACCTGGTTCCTGCTGGGCTATTCCCTGGGCGCCTCTCTGACACTGCGCTACGCTTTCGATCATCCGGATCGGGTGATGGGACATCTCTTTACGAACTCCACCTCCGCGCTGGCCGATGCGGAGCAGATACGGGCCTGGAAGGAAAGCGCCGCCAATTCAGCCGCACGCATCTTAGAAGGTGGCCAACAGGCCATGGAGCGGATACCCGTGCACCCCCGACATGCCCGCAAGCTACCGCCAGAGATCTACCGGTCACTGACCGCGGAAGCCAACCTTCACGACCCCGCAGGCATTGCCAACACACTGCTGCACACAACCCCGGCCGCTTCGGTAAGAGACCGCGTTGCAGAGAATACCCCGCCGGCACTGCTGATCTGCGGCGAGCGGGAACGTCGCTTCCGCCCGCATCGGGACTTCGTGGCCCAGCAGATGCCGAACCTGCAGATTACGGATCTGGCAGCCGGTCACGCAATGACCATGGAGACCCCGGAAGTTTTCAACAGCGCAGTTGTGTCTTTCATTGAAAAATGGCACACATCGTAGATCAGCTGATCGAGGAGCGGGCGCGGGACCTCATGCGCAGCCCAAGAGCCTGGCGGGTGGTGCAGACGCTTATCTACCCCCTGCTGGGCTATCGGGATGCGGTGGAGATGGCGGAAACCGTCCGCGACATGTCAGGACAGCAGGTGTTCGACTACCTTTCAGGACGGCTCAACCTGGTGGTGGACTCGACGGGCCTGCAGCGTGTCCCCGCCCGCGGGCTCGCCGTGATCACCGCCAACCACCCGGCGGGAATCGCCGACGGCGTTGCCGTGTACGATGCGTTGAAAAAGGTTCGCTCGGACATCACCTTTTTCGCCAACCGTGACGCAATCCGGGTGGCGCCCGGGCTGGCGGACATGATCGTTCCGGTCGAGTGGATGGAGACCCGGCGCAGCCACAGCAAGGGGCGGGAGACGGTCCGCCACCTGGTACAGGCCTTCCGCGACCAACGGCTGATTGTCATCTTCCCCTCGGGACGGCTCGCCCGTCCTACGGCCAAAGGCCTGGAGGAACGCCGATGGCAACCATCGGCCGTCAGCCTTGCACAAAAATACGAAAGCCCCATCATCCCCATGCACATCCGTGCCCGGAGTTCCTGGCTGTACTACCTTTTTTACATGCTCAACAAGGAACTCAGGGACATGACCCTGTTCCGCGAGCTGCTGAACAAGCAGGGCCACCGCTACCGGATCCGAATTGGAGAACCCTTCACCCCCAAAGGGGATCCCCGGGAGATCGCTCTAAGGCTGAGAAACTTCGTGGCGACGGCGATGCCAACCGGCGCCACGCGTTTCACCGCGCTGCATCTTCCAGACGATAGGGAAAAACCGGTTTGAGCACCTCGTCCCCACAGCTGGCGAGCACTTCAATCGGGCTGGTCTGCTGGCGAACGCCGACCTCCAAGGTTCCGTCCGAGTTGGCAAAGGTGACTCTGGCGCTTCGTTCGTCCCCGCCGACGTGCAGAAGCCGGAGATCCGATCGTCCCAGCAGCGCTTCGGCAGCCTGCACCGGCTTGGGATACCAGGACCTGCCTCTTAGCTGCGGAAGGCACAGCGCCCCGGACTCCACCTGAGCGACAAACTCCGGCATCACGGCCGGATGGACGCGACCGTAAAGCCCCCCCTGGGGCAACGCCAGCACGTTCGGCGCGAAACGGTGACCACCGAGATGCGTGACCTGCCAGGCGCGCTCGCCAACTAACTCCCGCAACGCGGCGTAGCTGGGCAGCCCATATCTCGCGCAGCATCGGTCCCGCTGGCCGTTCGTGCACACGAAGTAAAGGGGTTCCCCAACCGCCGCGTACGCGGCGGGCTGCGCGACGATCTCAGCAAGATCCAGCTGCTGCAGGAAACCATAGCCAGCGCCCGAGAAAATCATCAGCCTCCCCGGCACGCCAACGAACAGGCGAACCCTGTCGCTGTCGACATCCGGCTGTCGAACAAACTGCGGTCGCGGCTTGTGACCCGCTATTTGCAGAGTGGAAACGCTGTCGTCCAGCCATCGCCGGGTAGCAACATCAAGGCCGTTTTCCGCCAGAGCCTTAGACTTCCACTGGGGCTTGTACTCCAGCAGGACCCAGACGCCGACATGATCCGCGGTTCCCGCCATGGGCTCTGTCCCATCGCGTTCGCTACAGTAAAGGCGCTGCGGCTTGCTTTCCTGAAAGGTTTCCGTCGTGGCCATGGTTCGTCGCTCCAACCGCGAGAACGCTCATGCTACACCTTCGGTGAAAAATCGGCAGCGCCCCACGCCGCACTGCTCGACGGTTACGGTGTTCTTTACAGAGTAACGTGTGAAAAGCTAGCTTTACGCTTTATCGTCGGAGAACGAACCGGGGAGACCGCCCATGAGCGATACCGAGTTGCTGAGCGGCCTGCGCGAACGTGCCAGGTTGTTGCCCAAAGGCAACCGCTTCGAAGACATGAAAGAGGGCAGAGTATTCGACCACCATTGGGGAAGAACCATCACCGCGGGTGACAACGCCGCGTTTAGCACCCAGACCCTGTCTTTCTGCCCGCTGTACTTCAATGAGACCTATGCACAGTCTTTGGGACACCCCAACATCCAGGTCAACCCGATGCTCGTATTCAACACCATATTCGGATTGTCCGTCGAAGATCTGAGCGAGGGTGGCGGGCCGTTCCTGGGCGTCGACGACTGCCGATTCCTCGAACCGGTCTACGTAGGGGATACCCTCACCGCCCGCAGCACGGTGATCAGCGCGCGGGAGTCCAGAGGCCAGAAAGGATTCGGCATAGTCACCTGGGAGACGGAGGGCTTCAAACAGTACGGCGCCAAGGTGATCTCCTATCGGCGCACGAATCTGGTTCGCCGCCGATCTGCGGCAAAAAACTGAGCACGCGCAGAGGAGCACCTTTAGAGGAGAAAGATGGCACTGACCGGAGCACAGAACTATTTTGAGGACTTTCAGCCCGGGGCCACCTACCGACACGCCCGCGGCAAGACCATGTGCGAGCAGGACAACGTGGGCATAACCCTGCAGGTCCTCAACACAGCCGAAGGTCACTTCAACGAAGACGTCATGCAGAAAAATGCCATGGGCAGAGACGGCTGGAACCGGCGCGTCCAGTTCGGTGGGGTTACCATCGCGATGGTGATCGGTCTGACCATGCAGGACACCGGCGAGAATGCCCTGCAGGAGCTCAAACTGGACAAAATCCGACTGAAAGCCCCGGTTTTTCACGGTGATACCCTGTACGCGTTCACCGAAGTGCTGACAACGGATGACAGCGATCAAGAAGATGCCGGCATCGTCACGTTCAAGCACTACGGGGTGAACCAGAAAGATCAGATCGTCTTCGAAGGCGAGCGCACTGTACTCGTCAAACGCCGCAGTCATTACGCAGACTCCGCATGAAAGCTCTCCATAAAAAGCAGGAGAAAACCAGGAGGAAACCATGAGTCGCCAACCCAGAAGACCGCGTCGCTGCCAGCTGTCGGTGCCCGGCAGTTCCGAGAAGATGATGGCCAAAGCAGCAGGCCTCGAAATTGATCACGTGTTCCTCGATCTGGAGGACGCCGTGGCGCCCAGCGCCAAATCTACAGCCCGAGGTCTGATCGTCGAGGCACTGAAAAGTCACGACTGGAAGCCGCGCACCCTGTGTGTGCGTATCAACGACGTGGAAACCGAGTGGTGCCACGACGACATCATCGAGGTCGTAACGGGCGCCGGAGAAAAGCTGGACACCATCATGCTCACCAAGGCCAAGAGCGTCTCAGACGTGATGTTCGTTCACCTGCTGCTGGACCAGCTGGAAAGCAAGCTGGGTCTCCCGTGTCGCATCGGCATCGAGTGCCTCATCGAAGAGGTGGAAGGTATGATGCACGTGGAAGAGATCGCCGCCTGTTCAGATCGCCTGGAATGCCTGATTTTCGGCATGGGCGACTACTCCGCCAGCCAGCAGATGCAGCTGGGCTACGTGGGCAGCACTGGCAGCTACCCG
>JAHEEG010000224.1 GCA_024640825.1 Gammaproteobacteria bacterium | reverse complement strand
CTGCCGCTCATCGCCGCCGAAGCGTTCAAGCTGAATCTGGCCCGAATTTATCTTGCTCGGGGGGAGAGCTTGAAGACATGTCGGCTGCTGGACGAGATTCAGGCGACGGTGGAACCAGGACAGCGATTCGGGCGCTTGTTGGAAGTATGCATGCTTCGGGCACTGACCCTGCGGCAGATGCGCGGCTCTGTGACCGCTGATGGCGTGTTGGATAACATCGAACGCGCCTTGGACCTGGGAGAGCGGCCCGGCTTCGTGATGCTGTTCCTGGAAGAAGGGCCGCCCCTGGTGCCGCTGCTCAATGCGGTCTTTGCGGGCGATGCTCCGGCTCGGACCAAGGGATACGCCCGAAAATTACTGCTCGCCTTTGCCGCCGCCGGCACAGCCGACGCTGAAACGTGCCTCAGGAGCGGGGAAGGTCTGGTTGAGCCGCTTACGGCGCGTGAGGCTGAGGTCCTGGCCCTGATCGCCTCTGGCGACAATAATCAGACTATCGCCGATAAGCTGTTCATTTCAGTACGCACGGTGAAGAAGCATGTCAGCAATATTTTCGGAAAGCTGAATGTCAGCAGCCGCACCCAGGCTGTAGCCCAGTCGCGAGGGCTCGGACTCCTCCCACCAGACTAACTGCCTCTACCGCTGAATCCGCACCCTTCAAGAAAGAGGTGTACCTTGGTACACCCTGGTCTCTCCTGCTGCTCCCCGAAAATACAACCCAGGGCCACTGTGCTCGCCCTGACTTCGGCCTATAGTGTAACCAATACTCGACTTCAGAAAGGAGCATTTAGACATGAACCCGATTTCAAGCAAACTTATCTCCTGTGTATTTCTACTGCCAGGCACGCTGATCACCGGAGTGATCGTGAGCAAGATCGGCAGGCCGTACCATGCCCTGCTGTTTGGTGCGCACAAACTCATCGCTGTAGGGACCATCATCCTGATAGGCGTCCTGATCAACCAGTTGGTCAAGGTCCAGTTGGGCAGTCTTCAGATAGAGATAGCGGCAGCAATCGTCACCGGCGTATTGTTCCTGGCGCTGTTGGTCTCTGGATCTTTGCTCGCCCTCGAGCCAGAGATTGACCTCAATCTGCCGGCAGTTGTCCTGAAGATCCATCAGGTGGTACCGCTGCTCTTCGCTGCCGCTGCTTCCGCCACGCTTTTCACGCTGGCCAGGGGCAGGGGCTAAGGCGGCCGCTGAACGACAAGATAGGACTGCCCAATTTTACCGAGTGCCGCGTCGCGGCTGGAAGAGACTCTCAGCCGCGATGTGGTGGACTTATTGCTAAAGCAGGAGCTGAAACCATGAACTATAAAAGCATGTTGGTCACCAGGCGAGGCGGGCTGGAGGCCCTCCAGGTCATCGAGAAGGAACGACGCGAGCCCGGGCCGGGCGAGGCACAGATTCGAGTCCTGGCTTCGGCCGTTGTTCAGGATGATATCGCCGCCAGAGTGGGCAATCGGCCGTTTTTACGGAAGCCGCCGTTTGTTCCTGGGTATTCATTTATTGGCCAGGTGGAGGCCGTCGGCGATGGGGTGTCAGAAGCAGCAGTTGGCGACAGAGTTGCCGCATTGACCCGCTTTGACAGCCACTCTGAGCTTATCTATTGGCCGGCTGCCGAGCTGGTCCAGGTGCCTGAACACCTCGACCTGGTCAAGGCTGCCCCGCTGATCCTCAACTACCTGGTGGCCTACCAGACCTTACACCGGGTGGCCCAGGTGACACCGGGAGACAAGATTCTGATCGTCGGCGCCAGCGGCGGATGCGGTACCGCCTTCCTGCAGCTGGGTAGGCTAGCGGGGCTGAAGATGTATGGATTGGCATCACCCAAGAAGCACCAACTGCTGACTGATCACGGTGCGATTCCGGTAGATTATCACCGCGACAATTGGCCCGAAGCGGTCCGCGACATGGAACCCGGCGGTCTGGATTATGTGTTCAACGGGATGGCTGAGGACTACCTGCGACCCTGCCTGTCGGTTCTCAAGCAGGGCGGCCTTCTCGTCCACTACGGCGCGCCCCAGAGCATCGGCGGCCTGCTGCGCCTTCTCTTTCAGCTGGGCCTCAGTCTCATCCGTCCCGACCGGAAGCGTATCGCCGGCTATGGTACCCACCGGTTGGGCACAGCGCTCTTTCAGGAGGATTGGGCCTATCTGTTCTCACAACTGGAAGCGGGCAGCATCAAGCCGGTAATCCTGGCGACCTTTCCGCTGCTGGAAGCGCCGCGCGCTTACCAACTGCTTGCCAGCGGACAGGTCGTGGGCAATGTGGTCCTCAGCGGATGAGGATGTCCCGGGTGCTTGTTCCATGAACGACTCATGCATTTACCAGATCCGCATCGAAGGGCACCTGTCCCAAAACTGGCGTGACTGGTTCGACGGCCTGGTGATTGAGTGTCTGCCGGCAGGGGAGACCACTTTAACCGGCAGGCTCGCCGACCAGACCGCGCTGCTGGGCGTGCTGGGCAAGATCCACGCTCTTAATCTAAGGCTGATTACTGTTGCCCGGCTGACAGTGGCTGCCGCACCCGGTTTCTAACAGGGCCTCGCTCTGAGGGGCAGTGCGTCCGGTACGAATTCCTCACTATTTCTCACCTGAGTATCCCATGATAAACCTGACCCTGCGTATTGAGTTCCGGTCCGGCTTTGATTACAATATGGTTGCTTTATTGCGAATTGTTGCAATAACGAGAGGTTGCAGTAAACATGATGAGTCAACAACAGGAAATCGCCCAGCGTATCCGAGAACTAGGGTTCCGGTTGACCCCGCAGCGGCAGCTGATCCTTGATATTCTGTCTGCTCTGGACCGGCACGCCACCGCCACCGAAATCTATGATCAGGTGCAGTCTGTTTCACCCGCAGTCAATCGGGCCACGGTGTACCGCACCTTGAACTTCCTGTGCGAAATCCGGGTATTGGTCGCCGGGACTATCTCCGGAAAAACAGTCTACGAGATCGCTGATCCCACCCCACATCACCATCTGGTCTGCACCGGCTGTAAGCATGTGACTGTGTTGGGGGATCATCATTTCGAAGAATTAGCGGCCCACCTGCTGGACGAACATGATTTCCAGGCCGATATCGACCATTTAACCATCCACGGGCTGTGCCAGCCCTGCCGGGCGGCAGCCAGTGGATAGCCGGGAACGCCTGCTCCCGCCGCCGGCAGCCTACCAACAGCAGCTGCGTTTTGGCGTGGCCGTGAGCTGTGAGGAGTAATCGATGCCTTTCTTCCCGATCGTAGCGAGCATACAGCGGCTTCATATCCCAGACGGGTTCTTGAGCCTGCCCATGTCAATTGTCTGCTGGCTGCTGTCGGCACTGCTGCTGGCCCTGGCGCTGCGAGCGGCCCAGGCCACCTTCGAAGAGCGGCTGATCCCCTTAGCGGGCATCATGGCGGCCTTTATTTTTGCCGGCCAAATGATCAACTTCCCGGTGGCTGGAGGGACCTCTGGCCATCTGCTGGGGGCCACTCTGGCGGCGATCATGCTGGGGCCCTGGCTGGGACTGCTGGTGATGGCTTCTGTGATCGGGCTGCAGGCGCTGCTGTTTCAGGACGGCGGCCTGCTGGTGATGGGAGCAAATTTCCTGGTAATGGGGGCGGTGCCGGTGATGGTGGGGTACGGGCTGTACCGGCTGGTGCTCAACGGGAGCCGCCGGGTGAAGCTGCTGACAGCCGCATTCGCTGCCTGGCTTTCTATTTTAGCGGCGGCTTTTGTCACCGCGCTGATGCTGGGGCTCAGCGGCACCTCCAGCCTGCGCATCGCTATTCCCGCTATGTTGGGCGTCCATGCCTTTATTGGCCTCGGCGAGGCGTTGATTACCGGGGCGGCCTTGAGCTTTATCATGCGAACCCGGCCGGCGCTGTTGACCGATAGCGATACCAGCGGCAGCCGGGGCTGGATCGCTGCTGGCGCTGTGGTCACTTTGGGCGTGCTGCTGCTGGCACCCCTGGCCTCATCTTCCCCTGACGGACTGGAATCGGTTGCTGCCCAATTGGGGTTCATGGAACGGGCTGTTGAGGCTCCCATAGATATCCTGCCAGGCTACAACATCCCAGCCTTAGGGGAGGGGGGACTCTCTACCATATTGGCCGGCCTGGTTGGGGCTGTGGTGGTGGCGGCCGCTGCCGTGGGCCTGGCCCGATTGGCTGGCCGGGGCAGGCAAAAGAACCGCTAGCGCTTTCCGAGGCAGGCGAGAATATCTCTATGCACATCAGCAGCTTTGATCGCTACAAAGAGCATGACAGCCTGGTCCACCGGCTCGATCCCCGGGTAAAGGTGCTGGTCACCCTTTTCTTCATCCTGTCCAACGGGCTGCTGCCTGACGGCGCCTGGCACTCCTTTGCCGCCGCCTGGGGCTTTCTGCTGCTGGCCGGCCAGCTCTCCCATCTTCCTCCAGGCTATCTCTTCCGCC